>DATDGU010000001.1:0-6104 GCA_036521915.1 Acidimicrobiia bacterium
CGAGGTGCTCGCCACAGCACAGCAGCACGGATCTCGGGACGCCTCGTTGGGCGCGCCACGACCTTCGTTGACATCGCGTTGACGCGGACCCCGCGTGTCAACGCCTGCCGGGCGGCGACGTTGCTCAATCGAGCGTCTGAATCTGCGTCGACGACTGGCGCGCTCGGAGGGAGTCGAACCCCCAACCTTCTGATCCGTAGTCAGATGCTCTATCCATTGAGCTACGAGCGCCTGAGAAGGACTTCAGTCTACGCCCGGTTGACCCGAAACGCGGGTGGGCTTCGCGGCGACGCGTACAGGCCGCCCGGCGCCGGCACGCCCCGCGCGAGTGATCGACGTCAGTCCCGGACCTGCAGCATGACCGTCCCGGGGATGCCGCCGCGCGCCTGCCGCGAAGGCTTCGCGCGTCTCGGCGAGCGGGTAGACGACCGATCTGGGGCGGACCTTCCCGTCGTCGACGAGCTGAGCGTGGCTGGGCTCCCGGATGAAGTACAGGGCGCGCATGTCGTCGCGGTCGTGCTCGGCCGACGACCGGGCGAGCACGTCGCCACCGATCATGTCGACGACGAGGTCGACCTGGCCGATGGCGTCCTCCGAGGGCTGCCCGTCGACGCCGACCGGCTGGTGGATGCGGACTGCCTTCATCGGCTCATCTCCCTTGGCGTTGGGTGAGGCGCGCCCTGGCGCCCACCGGTTCGACCCGCCGTCTGGCGACAATGTGACGACGCCGCACGCGTGGCGCGACCGAGCAGGGCCGGCGCGCGGCGGACCGGCCACCACGCGGGGACGCGCCGCGCTGCCCTGTGGGGCGGGGGTGGGCTTGTTAGCGTGTGCGCCTCGGCGCGAGGGCAGTGAGCTCGCCGCCACCGAGCAGACCGGAGCGGGGGGACGACCGCCCACCCCGGGCGAGGCCTACCCACAAAAGTGAGCAGCGGGGAGCGGTACATGAAGAGGTATCTCACGGCGGGACTGATCGGCGTGCTCGCGCTGGCCTTCGGGCTGGCGACGAGCGCCGGCGCGTCGGTCGCGACGAAGGGGAAGCCGAAGAACACCAAGGCGGAGAACGCCCTGATCAACAACCACGTGCCGCCGAACACGGCGAGCTCGTGCTCCGGCTCCACGAAGGCGGAGAAGAAGGCGCTACTGAAGGACTTCCCGAGCCAGAAGTCCCACATCAACGCGCTCGTGGCGGCCGTCAGCTGCTTCCCGACCGCCCAGGGGAGTCCGGACGAGGTCGACTACGTGCAGATGGCGACGCTGAACGACCTGCTCGACCTGTACCAGGCGAACCTGAACTTCTACAACCTGCCGGGCGGGCCCGGGCCGTCGAAGGACGCGACCGGGAGCACCGCCGGCCCGACGCCGACGACGTGCCCGCTCGAGAACACGTGGGGGCCGCCGGCGCCCGGTGGCGGGACCAACAGCCCCGTCGGTCGCGTGATCTGCGAGCCGTCGACGAGCTCGCACGAGGGTGACCTGGTGTGGACGCAGGAGTCGCTGAAGATCTACAGCGAGGCGTTCATCAAGACCGACCCGGACGGCTCGCTGCTCCTCAACTTCTTCCAGGGCGGGGACTCCGGTCCGGAGGGCTGATCGTCCGACGCACACGGGCCCACGAGCCGGGCGGACCACGCCGGCGCTCGTGGGCCCGTGTCGCGTCCGGGGTCAAGGCGCGCTCGGGCGGGCGGTCAGCGGGACCGACGCGGTGTGGGCCTGCCCGGCGAGGTCGAGCCAGGTGACGCGTAGCACGTCGCCGGGGTGCGTCGTCGCGAGCAGCTGGCTGAGACGCGTCGCCGAGGTGAGCGGCTGGCCGTTGATCGCGGTGATCCGCTCGCCGGCGACGATCCCCGCCACGGCGGCCGGGCCGCCCGGCTGCACCGCGGTGATCGGGACGCCACCCGTTCCGCGCGGGCCGATCTGGTGCAGGTTCCCCAGCACGGAGACGCCGAGGTAGCCCTCCTGCCCGACGTTCATGCCGGTGCCGCCGCGGCCGCTCGCGATCGCGGTTTTGATCGACAGCGCGTGGTCGATGGGGATCGAGAAGCTCTGGTTCGTGCCGGCGCCCGGGCTCTGACCGTTGGCCGCCGCCGTGTTCATCCCGATCACCTGACCGGACGCGTTGAACAGCGGCCCGCCGGAGTTGCCTGGCTCGATGTTCGCGTTGGTCTGGATCACGCCGCTCAGCTGCTCGGTCTCGCCGAGGTCGCCCTGGACGGTGATCGCCTGGTTGAGCGCCGTGACCGCCCCGACGGTGATGGTGGGTGGCCCGAGCCGGGCGAACGCGTTGCCGACGGCGACGACGCCGTCACCGACGCGGACCTGCGAGGAGTCACCGAGGCTGATCGTCGAGAGGCCGGACGCGCCGACGGCTTGGAGCACGGCGACGTCGTCGTTCGCGTCGGTGCCGACGATCTGGGCCGTGAAGGTCTGCACGCCGTTCGACACGTGGACCGAGATCTGGTTCGAGCCCTGGATCACGTGGTTGTTGGTGAGGATCTCGCCGTCGGAGGTGAGGATCATCCCGGTGCCGTCCGACTCGCCGCTGCCGTCGGCGAGCGTCGCGGACACGTCCACGATCGCCGCGTCCTCGCGCGCCGCGATCGCCGCCGCGCTGCGGCTGGCGCTGCTGCCCGCGCTCCCGGGCGACGCCTTCTGGCACTTGAAGCACGGCGTCGGGCCCGCGGCCGACACCGGGCCGGCGGTGGCCAGGCCCGCACCACCGACCGCGACGGCGATGGCCAGCATCCCGATCCACGGTCGTCGCCCGGCCCGGCGCTGCTGGACCCCCACCACGGCTCCTCGTCACCCGCCCGCGGCGGCCCGAGCCGAGGGTAGGCGAGCCCCCACGCCGCACCCGAGCCGCGGACGCGGTGTGGCCCCACCGCGTCGGGCGGGGCCGCACCGGGCTGGGCGGGGGGCTGATCAGACGTGGCAGCGCAGGTGGATCACCGCGATCTCGACCAGGACGGTCGCGTGGTCCCGCTGGGCCTCGTCGAGCTGACGCTCGAGAGCCTCGACCAGGTCCTCGCGGTGATGGTCCTTCGCCACCTCGATCGCCTTCTGCAGGTCGTCGATCTGCTGCTCGTCGCGGATGCGCTGGGTGTCGAGGGCCGGGAGGCGCGGCACCCATTTCTCGCAGAACTCGCTGTCCCTCGACGTCGTCGTGCTGGGCTTCGGGGGCGGGCTCGACGCGAACGCCGCGCCGCCCATCCCGACGGTGGCGATGCCGGCGACGAGTGCGCCGGCGACCAGGCTCTTGAGGTTCATCGTGTGCTCCTTGTCCGACTGGACGGTCGACCGAAGACCGCCGCCAGTGTGAGCAGACGACCAAGAGGCGATCAGGCCTCGGCGAGCAGCCACCGCGATCGCGAGACGCCCGACGAACGATGTGCGACCGTGGGACGCGTGCTCGGCGAGGACTTCGCCCCAGTGCTCGCGTCCGCACGCGACGGCGACGAGGTGAGCTTCGCCGCGCTGTGGCGGGAGCTGCAGCCGCCGCTGCTGCGCTACCTGACGGTCGCGGCGGGGGGCGCCGCCGAGGACCTCGCGTCGGAGACGTGGCTCCGCGTCGCGCGGAGTCTCGGATCCTTCGACGGCGACGAGCACGGCTTCCGCGGCTGGGTCTTCACGATCGCCCGGCACCGCCTCCTCGACTGGCGCCGCCGCGAGGGTCGGGCGCGGACCGTCCCCCGCCCCGTCGAGGCGCTCGACGGCCGCGGCGGGGCCGACGACCCCGCGGCCGAGGCGATGAACCGGCTCTCCACCGACGCCGCGCTGCGCCTCCTCGGGCGCCTGCCCGCCGACCAGGCCGAGGTGGTGATGCTGCGCGCCGTCGCGGGCCTCGACGTCCCCCACGTCGCGCGCGTCCTCGGGACGCGGCCCGGGACCGTCCGGGTCCTCGCGCACCGAGGGCTGCGCCGCCTCGCCGAGCTCCTGGTCGACGCGTCCGAGGACCCGAGCACGGGGGTGGTAACGCCATGAGCCTCGACGACGGTCTTTTCGACGAGATGCCCCGACGCCCCGACCGCCCGGCGCTCCCGCCGCTCGACGACGACACGGCCGCCCGGGTGCTCGCGGGCGAGCTGGCGCCGCCCGACGCGCCGCCCGGGTACGCGGCGGTCGCGACGCTGCTCGCCGCCGCCGCCGCGCCGCCCCGGCCCGAGGAGCTGGCCGGCGAGGGCGCGGCGCGCGCCACGTTCGCGGTGGCACGCGCCGATGAGCCCGCTCGGAGGCGACGCCGCCCGACGCGCCTCGCGGTCCTCGTGGCGGCGGGCGTGCTGTGCCTCGGCGGCGTCGCCGCCGCCGCGACCACCGGCGCGCTCCCGGGCCCGGTCCAGTCGGCCGCACGCGACGCGTTGGCGACGGTCGGCGTCTCGGTCCCGCCGCCCCACCCGGCGTCGTCGGCGACGCGGCCCCCGCCGCTCCGACACGCGCCGGTGACGACCACGCCGGCGCCGCCGCGGGTGACACGGCATCCGGTGGCGCCGCACGTGCCGACCACCGCACCGCATGTGCCCCCGCCGCCCCGCACGGTCCCGCCGCACACGGGTGCCCCGTCGCTCGCCGTCCTGCTGTGCCGCGCCGCCGCGAGCGGGCGGCTGACCTCGCATGGCAGCCCGCCGGTCGCGCGCGCCTACGAGACCCTGGTGCAGCTCGCGGGCGGCGCCGGGAACATCCCCGGCTACTGCCGGGGTGTGCTCGGCGGGTGAGTCAGGAGGACGGCGGCGACGCGGCCGTCGTCGTCGTGGCGCGCGGCGTCTTGGCCTTCCGGACCGTGAGCGTCAGGTTCATGCCCGGGTGGAACGTGCAGACGATGTGGTACACGCCCGCCTTCGTCATCACCCGGCTGTAGCTGCCCGAGGCCTGGTCGGTCGAGTGGAACTTCTGCGGGCCGCTCACCACGGTCACGTTGTGGGTGTTCGAGCCCGTCCAGGTGAAGGTGACCTTCGTCCCGACCGACACCGTGAGGTGGTCGGGCTGGAAGAAATTGTCGCCGAGGTGCACGGTCGCCGTGCCGGCCCGCGCGGTGGTGCTGCCCGCCGCGAACGCGATCCCGCCGCCCAGTGCGCATCCGAGCAGGAGCGTCGCCCCGCCGATCAGCAGTCGCCGCAGAGTGACGTGTCGCTGCCTCGCCATCCGAGCACGGTACCTGGCGATCCCCACGAATCGGGCATCACCATCGGGGGTCACGCCCCGTTCGCGACCACCTCGAGGACCGAGCCGGTGCGCTCGGGGAGGCTGACGCTGTCGTTGTCGCGCGCGTAGCCGAGCCCCTGCACATTCAACAGCTGGACGGGCTCCGACCCGAGCGGGAACGGCCCCCAGTGCCACGTGCCGCGGTGCAGCACGAACGGCGCGAGCGGCGGGAGGCGGAACGCGCGGACGTGCGCGACGTCCGCCGCCGAGGCGAACGTCACGTCGGCCGGCGCCACGGCCACGACGGCGTCGACGTTCAGCGACATCAGGGCCTGGGTGTGGGTGGCGTGGCGGTAGAGGACGGCGCAGAGCGGGTCGCCGCCCGGGGCGTGCTCGACCTCGTCGGGGGCGTGGGCGATCACGTTCAGGTGCGGGTCGGCCCACTCGAAGTGCAGGCGCGCCTCGCCGTCGCGCGGGTCGGTGTCGGCGACGGGCAGCCACCCGAACGGCGCGAACGTCTCCGCGGTGAGCGACGCGGCGGGGAGCGGGACCACCGTCGGAGCCATCGGGCGAGTGTACGGACACCGCCGACGCGCGGCCCGCCCGTCCCGGGCCGTGAGGCGCGCGTCTACGCTGCGGCGCATGGATGTGCGCTCCATCGAGGACATCGAACCGGTCGTCGAGCACAACGGCACGGTCCCCGTGTGGTGGCTCGTCACCCCGCGCGAGATGCACGACCTCACCGCGGGCGGCTACCTCGAGCTGGTGAGCGAGTTCGAAGTCGCCGGGGGCGGCGAGGTCGACCCCCACGCGCACCCGACCCACGAGTTCTATTACGTGACGTCGGGCCGTGGGCTCATGCGCATCGGTGACGAGGAGCACGAGATCGTCCAGGGCGACCTCGTGCACATCCCGCCGGACGCGGTGCACAGCCTGCGCCCGGTCAGCGACCACGCCCCGATCCACTG
>DATDGU010000002.1:0-2947 GCA_036521915.1 Acidimicrobiia bacterium
CGGGGTCGGCAGGGGGCGCCGTCGAGTGCCTCGCCGCGGTGCTCCCGGCCCTGCCGCACGCCCTGGACCTCCTGGCCGGCGGCCACCCCCACTGACGGCGACGCCGCCCCGCGCACCGATCGCGGACTAGAACACGTTCCAATTCGCGCGGAGGGCGGCTATGATCAGGGGTGACAGCCCTCGGGGTTTGGGTGCAAGTCCCGACCGGCGGTAGCCGTCGTGCGGCCTGGCTGCTCGACGGGAGCCCGCGAGCCCACGGCCGCCCGTCGTGGAGCTGATCCGGTGCGACGCCGGAGCCGACGGTCACAGTCCGGATGGGAGAGGGCGCTCGGACGACGCGCGCCGTCTCGCCCCGCCGCGGGGGCGGAAGGGAACCGCGGTGCGCGACACCGAGCTGATGGCCCGGGCCCTCGCCCTCGCCGAGGGCGCCCGCCGGCGCACGCCCCCGAACCCCTGGGTGGGCTGCGTGCTCGTCGCCGACGGCGTCGTGGTGGGGGAGGGCGCGACCCAGCCGCCCGGCGGCGCCCACGCCGAGGCCGAAGCGCTCGCCGTCGCCGGGGCGCGGGCCGCCGGCGCCACCGCCTACGTCACGCTCGAGCCGTGCCACCACCAGGGCCGCACCGGGCCCTGCGTCGACGCCCTCCTCCGGGCCGGGGTGGCCCGCGTCGTCGTCGCGCTCGAGGACCCCGACCCCCAGGTCGCCGGCCGCGGGGTCGCCGCGCTGCGCGCCGCGGGCGTGACGGTGGACCTCGGAGTGGGCGCCGACGCCGTGCGCCGCACGCTCGCCCCGTACCTGCACCAGCGACGGACCGGCCGGGCGTTCTGCGTCGCCAAGACCGCGGGCAGCCTCGACGGTCGCACCGCGGCACCCGACGGGACCTCCCGGTGGATCACCGGGCCCGCCGCCCGCGCCGACGCGCACGCGCTGCGCGCCGACTCGCAGGCCGTCGTCGTGGGGGCCGGGACCGCGATCGCCGACCAGCCGGCGCTCACCGTCCGCGACGCCGAGGCCCCACCGACCCCACCGCTGCGCGTCCTCCTCGACGCCCGCGGCCGCGTCCCCGCCACCGGCCCGCTGTTCGACCCCGAGCTCGCGCCCACGCTCGTCGTCACGACCGCCGCCGCGCCCGCGGATGCGACCGACGACTGGCAGGCCCACGGCGCGAAGGTCGAGGTCGTCGACGCCGCACCGACCGGCGTGAACCTCGCCGAGGCGCTCACCGTCCTGGCCCGCCACGGGGTGCTCCAGGCGCTCGTCGAGGGCGGCGCCGGGCTCCACGGCGCCCTCTGGCGCGCCGGCCTCATCGACCGCCTCGTCGTCTATGTCGGCGCGACGCTGCTCGGCACCGAGGCCCGCGCCGTCGTCGACGCGCCCGGCCCGCCCACCATCGGCGACGCCGCGCACTGGACTCTCCGCGACGTCGCCGTCCTCGACGACGACGTGCGCGTCACCTACGACCCACCGGGGAGCGCCTGATGTTCACCGGCATCGTCGAGGAGCTCGGGGAGGTGCGCGTCGCCCCGACGGGGACCCCGGCCCGCCTCGTCGTCGCCGCCGACGCGACGCTCCCCGACGCGACGATCGGCGCGTCGATCGCGGTGAACGGCGTCTGCCTCACCGTCGTGGCCCGCGACGACGCCACCGTCACGTTCGACGTCGCGTCCGAGACGCTCGACCGCAGCGCCCTCGGCCGCCTCCGGGTCGGCGACCCGGTCAACCTGGAGCGGCCGATGCGGCTCACCGACCGCCTCGGCGGGCACCTCGTCCAGGGCCACGTCGACGGCGTCGGGACCGTCACGGCGCGTGGCCCCGACGGCGACGGGTCGGTGCGCCTCACCGTCGAGGCCCCCCCGCCGCTGCTGCGCCATGTCGTCGAGAAGGGCTCGGTCACCGTCGACGGGGTCAGCCTCACCGTCACCGACGTCACCGACGACTCCTTCGGCGTCGCGCTCATCCCCCACACGCTCGCCGTCACGACCCTCGGGTCGCGCCCACCGGGCGCCACCGTCAACCTCGAGACCGACGTCGTCGCCAAGTACGTCGACCGGCTCCTCGATCCCATCAGCCCGGCGCTCCGCCAGAGGTGACATCCATGTTCACGAACATCGACACGGCCATCGACGCCGTCCGGCGCGGGGAGCTCGTCGTCGTCGTCGACGACGCCGACCGCGAGAACGAGGGCGACCTCATCATGGCCGCCGAGCGCGTCACCCCCGAGCGAATGGCGTTCATGATCCGCCACACCAGCGGCGTCATCTGCATGCCCGTCGAAGGCCCCCGCCTCGACGAGCTCGCGCTGCCGCTCATGGTGGCGAACAACACCGAATCGCAGCGCACCGCGTTCACCGTCTCGGTCGACGCCGTGCACGGCACGACCACCGGCATCTCCGCGCCCGACCGCGCCACGACCGTGAAGGCGATCCTCGACCCGCGGACCCGAGCCGAGGACCTCGCCCGGCCCGGCCACATCTTCCCCCTCCGCTACCGGGAGGGCGGCGTGCTGAAGCGCGCCGGCCACACCGAGGCGTCCGTCGACCTGGCCCGCCTCGCCGGCTGCTACCCGGCCGGCGTGCTCGCCGAGGTCGTGAACGACGACGGCACGATGGCCCGCCTCCCGCGCCTCGCGGCGTTCGCCGCCGAGCACGGCCTCGAGATCATCTCGATCGCCGACCTCATCCGCTACCGCCGCCAGCGCGAGAAGCTCGTCCGGCGGGTCTCCGAGGCGCGCATCCCGACCCGCCACGGCGAGTTCACCGCCTACGTCTACGAGAGCATCCTCGACGGCACCGAGCACCTGGCGTTCGTCCGCGGCGAGGTCGCGGGCTCGAACGACGTGCTCGTGCGCGTCCACTCCGAGTGCCTCACCGGCGACGTCTTCGGGTCGCTGCGCTGCGACTGCGGCGTCCAGCTCGACGTCGCGCTCGAGGCCGTCGCGGCCGCCGAGCG
>DATDGU010000003.1:0-2500 GCA_036521915.1 Acidimicrobiia bacterium
CACCTCGGCGCCGAAGCCGGCCGCACGGGTCCGGGCGTTCATCGTCGCCACGTCCGGCCCGTCGACCCGCAGCCCGTAGCGGACCCCGTCGTAGCGGGCGAGGTTCGACGACGCCTCCGCCGGCGCGATCAGGTAGTACGCGGACAGACCGTACTTCGCGTTCGGCGTCGCGACGTGCTCGATCGTCGCACCCGACGACTCGAGCGCGCGCGCCGCGCCCTCGACCGCCTCGCGCACCGCGGGCTGGACCCCGGCGGCGTTCGTCAGGTCGTCGATGATCCCGACCCGGAGTCCGGCGACGCCGGCCTCGAGCCCGGCGCTCGCCGGGCCGTGGATCTCGCGGATGCTCGTCGAGTCGCACGGGTCGTAGCCGGCGATCACGTCGAAGAGGAGCGCGGCGTCGGCGACACGGGTCGCGAACGGGCCGATCTGGTCGAGCGAGCTCGCGAAGGCGATGAGCCCGTAGCGGGACACGGCGCCGTAGGTGGGCTTGAGGCCGACGACGCCGCATAGCGCCGCGGGCTGGCGGATCGAGCCGCCGGTGTCGGAGCCGAGCGCGACCGGCGCGAACCCGGCGGCCACCGACGCGGCCGAGCCTCCGCTCGACCCGCCGGGCACACGGGACAGGTCGTGGGGATTGCGGGTCGGGCCGAACGCCGAGTTCTCCGTCGACGAGCCCATCGCGAACTCGTCGAGGTTCGTCTTGCCGACGACGACCCCGCCGGCCGCCGCGACGCGCGACGCCACGGTGGCCGTGTAGGGCGGCCGCCAGCCCTCGAGGATCCGCGACCCGCAGGTCGTCGGCAGGCCCCGGGTGCAGAGATTGTCCTTCAGCGCGACCGGCGTGCCGGCAAGCGGCCCGGGGTCGCGCCCGGCCGCGACGGAGGCGTCGACGGCGTCCGCGGCGGCGCGCGCCTCGGTGGCGAGCACGAGCGTGAACGCGTGCACCTCGGGCTCCCGCGCCTCGAGGACCGCCAGGTGCTCCTCGAGCACGTCGCGGGCCCGACGCTCGCCGGCGCGGACCGATCGGGCGATCTCGACCGCGGTCACGGCGCGTCGAGGATTCTCGGGACACGGAAGCGGTCGCCCTCGACCGAAGGGGCCTGCGCGAGCACCTCCGCGCGGTCCAGCGACGGCCGCACCTCGTCCGCCCGCAACACGTTCACGAGCGGCAGCGGGTGCGCGGTGGGCTCGACACCATCCAGGTCGAGTGCGGCCAACTCGCTCACGTGCTCGAGGATCTCGCCGAGCTCACCCGTGAGTCGATCGAGCTCGTCGTCGCTCAGCCGCAGGCGCGCCAAGGACGCGACGTGCTCGGCTTCCTCCCGGCTGATCGGCTCCGACATCGCGTTGAGTCTAGGGGTGAAACCTGAAAGACCAGTTGGGCAATGGGCCGGTCGCGCGCGTCGTGACCCGCGGCGGTGCCGACACGTCGACGCTACGATCACCGCTCTCGCGCGCGGAGGACATCGTGGCCCGCTATCCGTTCCTTTCAGACGACTGGCTTCGTGAGGTGGATCGACTCGTCGAGGAGCACGGGGGCGCCGAGGCGCCCGGTGCGGTGGACGTGGTCATGAACTTGACGATCACCGATACGCCGTTCGGCGCGGAGCGGCTCCTGCATCTCGGCTCGACGGCCGGCCGTGGCCTGTGGGGGCTGGGCCACGACGACGACGCCGACCTGACGATCACGACCGACTACGCCACGGCGAAGGAGGTGTTCGTCGCGGGCGATCCATCGGCGGGGATGCAGGCGTTCATGTCTGGACGCGTGAAGGTCGCAGGCGACATGGCCAAGCTGCTCGCCGCCCAAGCTGGAGCGGCGAGCGGACGAAGCGACCTCGAGACGGCGATTGCGGCCCTGACCGAGTAGGGGTATCGGTCACTGCCCACGTCGGGCGACTCGACGCCACGCCGCCGCCGGCCAGTTCGACGGCGGGGTCCCTGTGATTCGGTCGCGGGCCCGGGAACGGCGACCTACCGATCCGGGCATTGGGACCGTTCGCTGGTCGAACGCCAGGCCGAGCCACGCGCCCTCGTCGAGTGCACCGCGCTTCGACGCGTCGGCGAGGTCGGTCGCCAGCTCGTGCAGCGACGCGTCAACCAACCCGTATCGCCGGCGGAGGAGTTCGCGTTCGCGTGGGCGACCCAGGAGCGTGTACAGCAGCGACACGCCGTGGAACCGGTAGATGGGATGGAGGTCAGAGGGGCCGTTGAGCCAGAGGTTGACCTCTTCGCAGGCCAGCTCCTCAGGTGTGGTCGCCATGGGATCGACGAAGAGGTCTCCGAAGCCATCGGCGAGGAGCTCAGGCGAGCAGCGGTCGAAGAACCCTTGGCAGATCACGAGATGCTCGTGGACCGCCTGGGAGGTGAGGATTGGATCGCCGCCGCCGGCACGGGTGCGGAAGCGAACCAGCGGCTCGTCGCCGAGAACAGCGATCCGTGCCTGCTTGATCAGCGTGATCCAGCGCTCATAGTCGGCGAGTTGGACGAATCGGCT
>DATDGU010000004.1:0-6753 GCA_036521915.1 Acidimicrobiia bacterium
GCCGGCGCACCGACGCCCGCCCCGCCGGCCGCGCCCGCCCCGCCCGAGCTCCGCTCGCCGACCGGCAAGCCGATCCCGCCCCCGCCCGGCCAGCGGCGCACGCCGCCCCCGTCCGGCCCGCGGATGTTCACGCCCAGCACGGGCGGACCGCCCCGCAGTGGTGGCGGCGGCGCCCCCGGCGGCCCCGGCAGCCGCCCGCGTTTCGGTGGCGGTCCGTCGTTCCCCGGCCGACCCGGCGGCGGCCCCGGTGGCGGCCCCGGCGGCGGCCGCGGCGGCCCGCCCGGTCGACGCTCCGGACCGCAGGGTCAGCGGCCGCGCCGCAAGAAGCGGCGCCGCCGCGACTTCGAAGACCTCGGCCCGGCGTCGCCGACCGCGCTCACGCCGCTCGACGCGCCCGTCCCCGACGGCGAGATCGTCGTGCCGCGCGGCGTGACGATGCAGGAGTACGCGCCGAAGCTCAACCGCAACACCGCTGACCTCGTGCGGATCCTCCTCGACGCGGGCGAGATGGTCACCGCGACCCAGACGCTCGGCGACGAGATGATCGAGCTCATCGCCGAGACGCTCGACGCGGAGGTCCTGATTGTCGAGCCCGGCCAGGAGCAGGAGCTCGAGCTGCAGGCCCTCCTCGGCGAGGACGACGAGGACGACCTCGCCCTGCAGGAGCCGCGCCCGCCGATCGTGACCGTGATGGGCCACGTCGACCACGGCAAGACGACGTTGCTCGACGCGATCCGCTCCACGCGCGTCGCGGCGGGCGAAGCCGGCGGCATCACGCAGCACATCGGTGCCTACCAGGCCGAGTACAACGGCCGGCCGATCACCTTCATCGACACGCCCGGCCACGAGGCGTTCACGGCGATGCGCGCCCGGGGCGCGCAGGCGACCGACATCGCCGTGCTCGTCGTCGCGGCCGACGACGGCGTCATGCCCCAGACGGTCGAGGCGATCAACCACGCCCGGGCCGCCGAGGTGCCGATCATCGCGGCGATCACCAAGGTCGACCGCGAGGACGCCGACGCCCAGCGCGTCCGCCAGCAGCTCGTCGAGCAGAGCCTCGTCCCTGAGGAGTGGGGCGGCGACACCATCGTCGTCGAGGTGGCGGCGACCGAGAACCGCGGCGTGAGCGACCTGCTCGAGGCCATCGTCCTCGTCGCCGACGTCGAAGAGCTCACCGCCAACCCGAAGGCGCCGGCCCGTGCGTTCGTGCTCGAGGCGAACCTCGACCAGGGACGTGGCCCCGTCGTCACCGCGCTCATCGAGCGCGGCACGCTGCGGGTCGGCGAGCCGGTCGTGGCCGGCAACGGATGGGGGAAGGTCCGTGCCCTCTTCGACGACCACAGCAAGCCGGTGAAGGAGGCCATCCCCTCGATGCCGGTCGAGGTGCTCGGCCTCGACGAGCTCCCGCTGGCCGGCGACGAGCTGCGCGTCGCGCCCGACGAGAAGACGGCCCACACCGTCGCCGAGGCGCGCGCCCGGCGCCGACACGTGGCGAGCATGGCGCACCCCATGACCCTGGCCGGCGGTGCCCGCCTCGAGGACATCTTCGCGACGGTCCAGCGCGGCGAGGTCGCCACCCTCAACCTCGTCCTGAAGTCCGACGTGCACGGCTCCCTCGAGGCGCTCACCGAGGCCCTGCGCAAGCTCGACCAGGACCACGAGGAGGTCCGCCTGTCGTTCGTGCACCGCGGCGTCGGCGGGGTCAACGAGTCCGACGTGAACCTCGCCGCGGTCTCGAATGCCACCGTCATCGGCTTCAACGTCCGCCCCGACCGCAAGGCGCGGGAGCTCGCCGAGTCGGAGCACGTCGAGCTGCGCCTCTACGAGGTCATCTACCAGGTCCTCGAAGACGTGACCGCGGCCCTCGTCGGCCTCCTCCAGCCGGAGTTCGAGGAGGTCGTCACCGGCGACGCCGAGGTCCGCGAGGTCTTCTCGGTCCCGCGCGTCGGGAAGGTCGCCGGCTGCTTCGTCCAGAACGGGCGCATCACCCGCGGCTCGCGGGTGCGGTTCCTGCGCGACGGCGTCGTCATCTGGAACGGCACGATCACATCGCTCAAGCGCTTCAAGGACGACGCCCGCGAGGTGCAGGCCGGCTACGAGTGCGGCATCGGGCTCTCCGACTTCCAGGACCTCAAGTCGGGCGACGTCATCGAGACGTACGAGCTGAAGGAGATCGCCCGCACCCTGTCGTAGGGTCAGGCGAGCAGCGGCTCGAGGCGAGCCGCGACGCTCCGGTAGCGCGACACCGGGATCAGGTGGACGCCGTCGAACGCGCCGCTCGCCCGCAGGGCGAGCACCTGCGCGGCCGCCGCCTCGACGCCCGCCTCCCGGTCCGCCTCGACGCGCCGAACGAGCTCTTCGGGGATCGCGATGTCGGGGATGTCGCCCGCCACGCGCCGGGCCATGGCCACGCTCGCCAGCACCAAGACGCCGGCATAGACCGGCACGTCGAGGCGCACCGCGTCGCGCCAGCGCACCAGCGCGTCCACCGAGAACGACACCTGGGCGAACACGAAGTCGGCGGCGCGCTTCCACGTCGGCAGCGCGCCCGTGCCGGCGACGACGCCGACGCGTGGTGGCGTGCCGTCCACCGCGAGGTCGGCGCCGAAGGCCCGGATCTCGTCGAGCATGGTGCGCACCGTCAGCTCGCTCGTGCGCCCGCCGGTGCTCGGCTTGTCGCCGTAGACGCAGAGGAACTGGTCGACGCCGTACGCCGCGGCGGTCAGGAGGTCCCGGCGCAGCCCGAGCTCGTTGCGGTCACGGCAGTTCAGGCAGGCGATCGACCGGCCGCCCATCGCCTCGACCTCGTGCGCGACCGCGACGCTCGACACCGTCGCCCGGCCCAGATGGTTGTCGGGAATGAGGAACGCCGACGCGATGGGGGACAGCACGCCGATCTGGTGGCGGACGTGGCGCAGATCGGGACGGGTGGGCGGCTCGATCTCGCAGATGATCTGAAACGACCGATCGATCCATCGAGGGTACCGGGAGGCTCGGCCCACGACCTCCGCGTCTCACGGCGATGTGCCCGCGCCGCGCTCGCGCCGGTGGGAGGATGCCGTGGCGTGGCCAGTGACGAGGGGCCGTCCGCGGCCCGGCCGTCCATGCCGGGGTACGGGATCTCCGCCTCGAGCGAGGGACTGCTCGCCTGGTCGTGGGCGCGCGAGCGCTTGGTCGGCTCGCACGACTACTGGCTCGCCACCGTCTGGCCGGACGGGCGGCCCCACGTCACCCCGGTGTGGGGCGTCTGGGGCGACGACGGCCTGTGGTGGAGCTGCAGCCCCGGCTCCCGCAAGGCGCGCAACCTCGAGCGCAACCCGGCTGCCGTCGCGACGACCGATGATGCGTCGTCGCCGGTCGTCGTCGAGGGCACCGCACGCCGCATCACGGACGTGGGGGCCGTCGGCACCTTCGCGGCGCGCGTCAACGCGAAGTACGAGGTGAGCTACCCCGAGGCGTTCTTCCTCGAGAACGCGTGCTTCCGCCTCCCGCCCAGCCGCGTGTTCGCGTTGCGCTCGGATGACTTCGAGGGCTCGCCGACGCGCTGGGTTTTCGACGCGAAGGACGCGTGACGAGCCAGGCCTGAGGCACGGGCTTCGTCGGCGCGACGCCCGAGGTCGAGGACCGGGTGTGCTGGACTGCCGCGATGGCCGCGACGCCCGCACCGCCGATCGAGTGTCGCGAGGTCACGAAGCGCTACGGCCACATCGTCGGGATCGACCGCGTCGACCTCGTGGTCGAGGCGGGGTCGCGCACCGGGCTGCTCGGACCCAACGGTGCCGGCAAGACGACGCTGCTGCGACTCCTCGTCGGCATCCTGCGACCGACGAGCGGTGACGCACGCCTCTTCGGAATCTCGGTCGCCGACGCGACGGCCCGACGCCGCGTCGGCTTCATGCCGGCGGACCCCGCCTTCTACCCAGCGCTGACCGGGCTGGCGAACCTCGAGCTGCTCGCCCGCCTGCAGGGCGCGGACACGCCCGACCGTGGGTGGGCGCTCGACCGCATGGGCCTCGACGACGCGGACCTTCATCGCGCGGTGGGCGCCTACTCGTCGGGGATGCGCCAGAAGCTCGCGATCGTGCAAGCGGTGCAGCATCGTCCGGACCTCGTGATCATGGACGAGCCGGCGAACCGGCTCGACCCCTTCGCCCACCACAACTTCGAGGACCTCGTGGTCGAGCTCGCCCGTCGCGGGTGCGCCGTGGTCCTCTCGTCGCACGCGCTCGCCGAGGTTGAAGCCGTCTGCGACCGGCTGGCCATGATCCAGTCGGGCCGGGTGCTGGTGCACGAGTCGACCAGCCGCGTGCTGGCGCGGGCGCCCCGACGCTTGACCGTGCGGTACCGCCGCGCCCCGGCGTCGCTCCCGCCGGGACTGCAGGCGCCGGAGCTGCACGACCGGCGCCTCGACGCGCTCATCCCGGGCCACCGACCGGATGTGCTGCGCGCCGTACTCGCCGACCAGGCGGTGGAGGACGTCCTGGTGCAGCCGGCCACGCTCGAGGACGTGTTCCTCGACCTCTACAAGGGGCAGCAGCCGTGAGCTCGGCGTCGACCGCGCTCGTGGTCGCCGAGGTCCGCACCCGGTACCGGACCCTGCTGGCGCTCGGCGCCGGCGCGCTGGTGTTCGAGCTCGCGCTCGCCGGCACGTACACCGCTTTGGGCGGCGCGGCGGGCCTGGCCCAGAGCTTCGGGAAGAACCAGCCGGCGTTCCTCTCGGCGTTCGCCGGGGGCCGCGGCATCAACATCTTCACGCCGTCGAACTACGTGGGCTTCGGCTTCGTGCACCCGCTGTTCCTCGTGCTGACCCTGACCGTCGGGATCAGCATCGGGACGGCGTCGGTGGCGGGCGACATCGAGACCGGTCGAGTCGATCTGCTCTACGCCCGCCCGCTGCACCGCACGACCCTGTTCGACAGCCGCCTCGGGCTGTGGGCGGGCGCGCAGGTGATGGTGGTGGTCGCCGGGCTCGTCGGCTCGTGGATCGGGACGACGCTCACCCACGACCTTCGTGGCGTCTCGCCGATGTTGTTGGTCCGCATCGGCGCGGCCTACCTGCCGCTGGCCGCGTTCTTCGGGGCCGTGGCGTTCGCGGCGTCGGCGTCGTCGCACACTCGCGGCCACGCGCTCGCGGTGACCGTCGGCGTGGCGTCGCTCGCGTACCTCGTCAATTTCCTCGCGCTCCTGTGGCACCCCCTGGCCTGGGCGGCGCGGGTGACGCCCTTCGGGTACTACACGCCCCTTCAGCCCAGCGGACGGATCGACGTCACGAATGTCGTGGTGCTGCTCGTCGCCGCGGTCCTGCTGATCTGGCTCGCGCGGTGGTGGCTCGAGCGGCGCGACCTCGTGTAGCCCGCGCCTCGACCTACCAGCGGGGCGAGATCCGCCGTCCTGTCATCGCCGTCGGGTCGATGCGCAGGACGACCGGACGGTCACCACCGGCCCAGGGCCGGGCGCCGTGCGCGGTCAGCTCGCGAGCCACACCCGGGTCCGTGACCCCCTCCAGGCGGCCGGTGACGAGCACGCTCCATCCGCGGGCGAACGCGGCGTCGAGGTGATCGACCTCGAAGCCCACCCGGTTGCCGGCGGCGCGCGCCAGGGTCGAGCTCGCCGCCGTGCGGAGCACGATCGCTCCGTCGAGCACCCGATAGTTCACGGGGATCGCCACGGGTCCTCGGTCGTCGGTGTCGAGCACGACGCGGCCGACGCTCTCGCCGCCGAGCAGGCGCCGGGCCTCCTCGGGGCCGAGCTCCTCGAGGAGCGGCCGGGCGTCCCCCGGTCCGTGACTCGACGTCCGGTCGGCGTCCATGCCGAGCAGCGCCCCCGCGGTCGTGTCCAGCGCGGCTGCGAGCCGCAGCACGGCGAGAGTCGTCGGCTGCGTGGGCCGCTGCTCGAGGGCCTTGAGGTAGCCGACCGACATGCCGCTCCGGCGGGCGAGCTGCTCGCGGCTGAGGCCGAGCCCGCGACGCCGGTGCGCGATCCGGCGTCCGAGGTCACCCGGTCCCAACGGACCCTGTGGGGCGCTCAGCATGTGCGCGGCTCCGCTCGCTGGACGTCGCGCGCTCACGGCGAGCGCTCGATGCGGCCGCGGCCCCGGGTCCCCACCGGCGCGTGCTGGCGGATCGCGTCCTCGAGCCGCCGGCCGACCTCGGCCAGGTAGCCCCGCAGCGACGCCGTGACCGCGTCGTGGCCCGCGACGCGGTCGGCCAGCGCGCCGACGGGACCCCAGGGCGTCGTGTAGTCGCCGAGCAGGCGGAGCTCGATCGTGTGGGGACCGCTGCCCCTCAGGCTGAGGACCCCGTGCATCGTCGGGAAGAGCCGGGCGTGCTCGGCGGCCTTCCACTGCAGCGGGATCTCGAGGGTGCGCGGGGACAGGCCGCGCGGGGGTCCGACGGGGTGCGGCGCTCCGACTCGCGCCTTCACGCGTCGACCGATGAAGCTCTGGCCGACCTGGACCCGGATCTCCTCGAGCGGCTCGCGGATGATGTGCTCGACGTCGAGGCGGAGGATCGCCGGGACCTGCTCGTAGTGGCCGCGGATCCGTTCTCTGAGATCGACCGTGTGGCGCATGGCGTGCTCTCTTCCCCTCGCTGAATCCGACGGTGCATCGATCGCGGGCGGCCGGCTAGGGGCGAAAGTCCCGGGACGGCCCGGCGGAGGTGTCGAGCGGGCTGGTGTGGCCTCGCGGCGGCGCGAGCCCGGGATCGAGCCCGTCCGCTTCGTCAACGCGACGGTCGGATGCTCGACGCACCG
>DATDGU010000005.1:0-20357 GCA_036521915.1 Acidimicrobiia bacterium
GACCCGACCGGCAAAGGACGACAACGCTGGACGTCACGTTGGAAGCCAGCACTCAACGCCTTCGCCATCACCTTCGAAGGACGCATCAACCCAAGTGCCGAATGACACCGCGTCCAGTTACACCGAAGATCGGACAGTCCCTATCCCCTGTTCGCGTTAGGGGCAGTTTCGTGACGACCACGGCTGCGGGATCGCCTACTGATGCGTAGCATTCGGCATTGACGCTCCGAGACCGCGTTGGTGGCTCTAGGTGGAGGTTGTGGATGTGGCGGTCGGCGACCAATAAGTTGGGTCTGGCGGGAACAGGCGTGATGGCCACGCTAGCGATGTTCGGGTTGCTTCCCGGCTTGGTCTCTCCCGCATCGGCGACCAGCCCTGGTTCACCGGCTTCGTCGGCAACGGGTCCGCCGTTCACTCCGATCGTCTCGCGTCTGATCACGCCACCGAACCCTCTCCCAGCTTCTGACGGCTCCGTCCACTTGGCCTACGAGCTCTTGCTCACAAACCTGTCGCCTCGCGAGGCCGATCTCAGCTCCGTCACGGTGCGAGGAGGTAGTCGCACCGGCCCCGTACTTGGGCGTGTCACCGGGGACGACCTGAGAGCGCGGTCGTTTCTGGCCTACGACCTGTCAATGACGCCGACGCTGATCGTGCCGTCGGGTTCCACCGCCCTGGTGGCGATGGACACGCTGGTGCCCAAGAGCGGAGCCATTCCCTCCCGGCTGGCCGTTGACCTGCGGGCCACGTTCGGGTCGGTGACGCCGGGCCAGCCGCCGTTCGCCTCCATCTACCCCGACACGGTGGACGAGCAGCTGCCGTCCGTACCCGTCGTCAGGAAGGCGGTTCGGGTCATTGCTCCCCCGGTCGCCGGGGGCAATTGGGGCAACCTAAATGCCTGCTGCATCCTCAGCCCTCACCGCGTCTTGGTCGGCGCCGCTGGTCAACCGGTGCTGCCCGAACGCTACGGCATCGACTTCTCCCGCTGGGACTTCGCCACGAAGGGGTTCTACTCGGCGGAACCTCCATCGCTCTCCAACAACCTCAGCTACGGGGCGAAGCTTCTGGCCGTGGCCAACGCCACGGTGGTCGCCACGTCGGACGACCTGCCCGACCAACCGCCGAATGTGCTCCCAACGGGCTACACCCTGGCCCAGGAGACCGGAAACGACATCGTCCTTCAATTGGCCCCCAAGGTCTTCGCCCTGTACGCCCACATCCAGGCCGGCACGGTCACGGTGCACGTTGGCCAGCGTGTCCACACCGGCCAAGTGCTCGGCCTGCTGGGCAACTCGGGGAACTCGTCTAGGCCCCACCTGCACTTTCAGCTCATGGACGGACCGTCCCCTCTGACCGGGAACGGTCTGCCGTTCGTGTTCCCGTCCTTCACGACGGTGGCGGTACCGAACGCCGCCGGTGACGACCTGGTGGCCCTAAGTCGACCCCTCGGGCATCGCAACACGTACCCCCTTCACGACACGGTCGTCCGCTTCTCCGGTCCTGCCACAGCCGGAACGGCTCCTGCACCTGAACCTCTGCCCTCGATTCCAAGCGCAGGCCCCGACGATTGAGTCAGCCCATGAACGATGACGGGTCGATCTCGAGGCCCGTCGGGAACTCCCTGAGGTTCTCGCAGCCGTCGTTCGGCCCAAATCAGATGCGGGAATCGGTCCTGTGGGGGACAACCGAGCCCGCCGCTCCAGTGGGCCCGTGGCAGTTGTAGACGGTCCACTGCTTGTCATTGAGCACCGCGGCGCCCCCCTGTCCGCGTTAGGGGCGGTTTCGCGCCCCCTGTGTTCTCTTGTGTGACGTTTCATGGTGACACCAGGACGCACGGACCACCCGGAACCGGCCACGAACAGGGCACACGCACCAAACAGGCTGCGACGATGGACGGTGCAGGCGCAAGATGGACGGTGCAGACGCAAGTGGTCGGTTCGTAGGCGGTGGTCGATGGACACATGGCGCTGGTCGGCAACTGTATGGACTGCGGCGGTCCGCTTACCCGGGCCCGACACCTCCGCTGCGAGAACCGCCAGGAGAAGATCCCCGGTCAATCACGAGCGGTACGACGCCAGCGCGGCCGGGCCATCGCCGCCGCCCACGCCGGCCTCACCGACTGGCGCAGTGAGCACGCGAACGAGGACCGGCCCTCGCCTGAGACCTTCGCGCCGATCGAGAAGGCCTAGCCGAAGTGAAGCTCGCCGAGATCATGGCGGCGACGGGACTGTCGAAGTCAATGGCATCGCAGATCCGGTCAGGCCGAGCAATCCCGCATGTCAGGCATTGGCCAGCGCTGGCTGAATTGCCTGACATTCGATCACGGTAGCCAATTGCTTAGTGCCTGAGATCCTTGGGTTCGACTCCGTACTTCGGAAGAGAGTGCCTCTCGTGCTCTCCGGTGCCACCACAAATCTCCAGGTCGTAGCCTTCGCGAGCTTCCCCACTTACGATCTGCGGCCTGCGGCGGTGGCTCTCTGGATAGCAGCCGGCGCAAGCGCGACCGAAGTAGCACAGCGAGCTGTGCTGACGCCATGGCTCGAACGGGTATTTTGACGCCTCCCATGACCAACTCGTCGGGTCCTCGGGGAACGACTCGCCGTTTTGGCAAGCTCGGCGACCGAAGTTCGCCTGATGCTGGGCATGACGAGTCTCGCCTTGGCTTGTGCGTATTCGTGACGTCGGTCGTGATCGCGGTGCTGCCGATCACGGTCGCCGTGGCCGGCGCGATCCATCGCCGGTGGATCCCAACTGGCGACAACGCCATCTTTGCCATCCGGGCGCGCGACGTCTTTACCACGCATCCTCCCCTTCTGGGGGCCTGGACGTCGGCCGCCTTGCTGACCAAGACGAATTTCAATAATCCCGGGCCGCTGCTGTTCGATGCGTTGGCCGTGCCGACGAGGTTCTTCGGCGGCAGCGGACTCGCAGTCGGCGTTGCGCTTCTGAACTGCTTGGCCGTCGTCGGTATCGCGATCTTCGCGTATCGGCGGGGTGGCCCTCTGCTCGGAACCGCGGCCATGGCTGCGGTCGCCGCGTTGGGCTGGTCGATGGGCAGCGAGGTGCTCTTCGACGCCCAGGCGCCCAGCAGCCTTGTTCTCCCGTTCCTGTGCTTCGTCATGCTCATCTGGTCGATCACGTGTTGCGATCTGGCTGCGATTCCGTGGGCGCTCGG
The DNA here is from genome assembly GCA_036521915.1 of Acidimicrobiia bacterium. GTDB lineage: Bacteria > Actinomycetota > Acidimicrobiia > IMCC26256 > PALSA-555 > PALSA-555. The sequence continues at coordinate 3,173 of DATDGU010000005.1, forward strand.
TGTGGGAAGCCTGCTCGTCGAGGCATACCTGGTCTACGCCTACTTGGTGGCGTTGCTCATGACGTGGGCTGCGATCGGACTGATCGTCGAGCTTCGCCGCCGCCGCCGCGATGCCTCGTGGCAGGCGCTGAGGCGACGATTGGTGCGCATCGGAGCCGTAGCAGGCTTGGTCTTGGTTGCCTGCTGGGCTCAGCCGCTCGTGGAGCAGTTCACCGGCGACGGCCCAGGGAACCTTGGCCGGCTCCTCTCGGAGATCGGCGATCCTGCCCTTCGGTCGGTCGGGTTTGCCCGCGGGACACAGTTCGTCGCTCAAGTGGTGGCCCTGCCGCCATGGTGGTTTCGGCCCTCCTTCCGGGGCACCCTCGAATTCGGTGGCTCGGCGACGCCCTCGCTCGGTGGCGCCGTCGCCTCGCTGACCGTCGTAGTTGCCCTTCTCGCGGGGTGTGCGTGGGACGCCCGCCGTCGGCGGGATCGGGAGGTCATGTCAGCCGTCGTGACCGCCACCGTTGCCGTGTTCGCGGGCCTAGTTACAGCGGGTCTAGTAGCCGTCGGCCCGTTCGGACCGACATTCCACGTCTTCACTTGGCTCTGGCCGATCGGCGCCTTCATGTTCTTCGGCGTTGTAGCGACGATCGTGCGTCACCTCGAACACGTGCAGCGACGATCCGTGTCACTTGTCGGTGCACTCATGGTTAGCGCGGTGGTCTTTTCCGTATTGAATCTTCCGAGCACTAATCACGGTGCGAGTTCCGACCCATCCGCGATCCCGGTGGCTCGCGCCATCGATCGTCAATTGGGGAGCCTCACCGGAAAGGGTCCAATCCTCATCGACCACCTGTATGGCGGTCGATTCGCCGATCCTTACGGGCCGGCTGTCATCGCCGAGCTGCAGCGCAGAGGCATCTCGTTCGTGACCGCAGATTCAGTGCTCGTGCGTCAATTCGGAAGTGCTCGTCGTTTCAACGGGAGGAACGCCAGGTCGGCGCTTTTCCTCCAGGTTGGGAACGACCGCACCGCGGCTCCCGCGGGAACGCCGAGGGTCGCTCACTACGAGGGACTCACGTCGACACAGCAGCGCCAACTGGCTGCCGTCAAGCAGCAGCTCGCGGTATACATCCGTGACGGCGACCTTCGGCTCAATCGCACCGGCGTGGCGGCACTGGCGAGTGGTCACCTCCCCGTGCTGAGGAACCAACTCGCAATCGGACGGACCGATCCCGATTCGTTCTTCGGATCGGGAGAGCTAGTCCAAATGGTCCGCGACGGCGATCTCACGCTGCGGAGTCCTTGGCTTGGACGCTTCGAACTGTTCGGGACCCTGCAGACGCTCTCGGACGACCACACGGTTTCGCTGTACCTGACCTCGCGCCCGTAAGACGCCCAACCCATATGCGCCCGGCGATCGACGGGCCACCCGTCGTGGTCAGCGCGTAAACCGATGATCCATTATCGACCCAAGAGACGAACGAGCTGTGTTCGTCGCCTCCAAGAGCCACGCAACCGGCCGGCACTATGAATCCCTTGCGCGCCCTGTTCGTGGCCGGTTCCGGTTGGTCCGTGCTCCTGGTGTCACCACGAAACGCCTGATCACCGGCGTTTCCGCTGCAGCAGTCACGTCGACCTCGGTCGTCGGTCAAGAACTCAGTCAAGAATCGACCGACCGGAGGAAGCGTGGCGAAGCGCTCGGTGGGCGCGCCCGGCATCTACGAGCTCGCGCCGGGGCTCTACAAGGTCGTCGTCAGCCTGGGCCGGGACGGGTTCGCCCGAGAGACGATCTCGCAGCGTTGTGCGAGCTGCTGGAAATGCCAACAGGCCGATCGCCTTCTCGCCGAGAGTTCGATCGTCCCCCGCTTTGGCCGACTCGAAGAGGTTGCGGGCGATCTCGGGGAGGCGCTCCGGCGTCATACCCCGCCCGACGTCGTCGATCGCGATCACGGGTCGCTTGCCCTTGCGCCGGAGCACGATCCGGATCCGGGCACCGCGCTGGCCGCTCTGCGCGTACTCGTCCGCCGCGTTCGAGACGAACTCGTTCAGGGCGTCCTTGGGGTCTCGGTACACCTGGCCGGTGACCAGAACGGCCTTCCCGCCATTGCCGATCCGAAGCCGAACCTTCTCCGCCGCCACGAACGGCAATCGTGAGGCCCACCGCCAGCCTCGGGTGACCCGTCGCGGGATGTGTGTATACTATGCGCATGGCAAGGGTGAACGTCTATCTTCCGGACGAGCTCGCCGAGGAGGCGAAGGCCGCCGGACTCAATGTGTCTGGCTTGACCCAAGAGGCGGTTCGGAGTGCGCTCAGCGCGGGTCACACCGATAAATGGTTGGCAGACGTCGCCGAGCTCCCGCGCACGGCTGTGACCCACGACGACGTTGTCGCCGCAGTTGTGCAGGCTCGTCGCGACCTCGATGGCTGATCGCGTCATCGTTGACGCCTCCGCGATGGTGGACTTGCTCACGGGATCTCCCGTGAGTCAGGCGGTGCGTGACCGGCTCCATGCCCAGGAACTTCACGCGCCCGCGCACTTCGATGCCGAAGTGCTGTCCGCGCTGGGCCGGCTCCAGCGCGGCGGGCATCTCTCACCGGGCCAAGTCGAGGAGCGCATCGATCGACTCGCGACGGCTCCCATCGACCGTCACACGTTGCCGCCACTCCTGGCCGGAGCGTGGAGTCTGCGCCAGAATCTGCGTCTGGTGGATGCGCTCTACGTCGAGCTCGCGCGCCAGCTGGAGGTTGCGATCGCAACCACGGACGCGGGACTGGCAGGCGCCTCGCCGTTCGCCGAGTTGCTCGCACCGCGTCTCTGACCACATCGGCTGTGATTGCCGATTACAGCCCCGCGGTGATCGGGTCCATGCGCCGGGCCGTGCCTTTGCAGGTCAAGAATCCAGTCAAGAATCTTCACCACGAGGCGGATCTCACTATCAGACGGACCGAAAACCGCAGGTCAACACACTGCGCAACACGCCGTGGACAGCCCTGACTGGATTGACGCGGAAGGGGTCAGAGGTTCAAATCCTCCTCTACCGCCCACGAACCCCAGAGGTCCGGAGCAGACGGGACACGCAACACCGGGCGGCCCGTGACCAAAGCAAGTTGGTTACCTAGCGCTCAGCTGACGAACGGCGGCGCGTTCACAAGTACCCACGTTGCCGTGACACCTTTGGACGCGGACAAAACCACTGACGAGTTGCTCGCGACTCAGTCCTGCGACCACGCTGGCACTGCTCTGCTGTCTGTGGACTCCAGAATCAGGATGCCGATACGTCATGACGAATGTGTTTTTCCCCTATGGCGCGGATTTGCGCTTCGCGGCGCTCTGGCTACCACTGGGGGTTCGGCCCGGCCGAGACGGAGTTCGAATCGTCGCGGCCGATAACAAGTTCCGTGCGAACTATGGCTTCTTCCACGTCGAAACGGCGCTGGACAACATCGCGGGGGGCCATGTGACGGGGCCGTATCGTTGGTATACCGCCATCGGTGCGCGGCTCTCGTTCGTTGACGACGGGCTGACGTTCGGGACCAACCGCGACCGTGGCGTGTGCGTCCACTTCCGTCAGCCGATCCCCCATGTGCTTGGGCGCAAGCCGCACTCGGCGCTCACCGTCACGGTCGCCGACTGTGGCGGTCTCATCGACGGAATTGGGGAGGCGTGACACTTGTTGACGGGCTTCCGATCCCGTGATCGTGGCCTCTCTCGGCGCTCTTGGCTACCGTGCCCCTGTGAGCAGCCCGCGAGTGCCCGGTGGGGTGGTGCACAAGCTTCCGGGAGACTTGCGCCAGGCGCTGATCGCCAACCCCACGGTGCTCGATGCCTGGAAGGACATCACGCCGCTGGCCCGCAACGAGTTCATCTGCTGGGTCGAGGATGCCAAGCAGGAGATGACCCGAGAGCGCCGCATTCGCCGGACCGAGGAGGAGCTGGAGGAAGGCCAGCGTCGGCCCTGCTGCTGGCCAGGGTGCAACCACCGCGAGCGCACCGGCAGATAGCAGTCGGCGCTGCTCACTCGCCTGGACACGCCGGGAGCGCCGGAAACCGAAGTGCCGATATGGATGGGATGAGAACGCGGCGACGGCTCGGAGCAGGCTCGCCCAGGGCGGCGAGCGGTGTCTACATCGACTGGTAGGGCGTGAAGAGACGGACCTGGCTGTCGGCCATCTTCGCTCGGAGCTCTGCGCTCGGCTCACCGAGGAGTTCGCCGGAGACGGAGCCCGTCGCAACGATCGCCTCCATGATGTCGCCAAGGTGCGCAGCGTGCTCGATGAGCGCCTCGGAGTCCCTGTACCGCTCGTGGACGATGCACTCGGACTGATCGTCGTTGAAGTAGATCTCGTATTGCAGCGTGCCGGTGTCCTTGGTCCGGACGATCTCCATGCATTGAGCGGACAAGCGCTCGAACTCCTCGAGCTTGCCTTCGTGAAACTTGAATCGAGCGATGCCCTGAAGCTCACTCACGGCTCCGGCCTCCAGACTTTTGCGGCTGACTTGGATCGACGCGCTCGGTTGGCCGCGCGAGCGTCCAACTCTGGGTTCGAGGGCTGTCCTGTCGGCTGCATCACAGCATCGCCCTCCGAGAGGCCCACACAGGGCGACACGGCCCGACGACGGACACGGGGGCAGGCAGACGCTTAGGACGCGCCGCGTGGCGACGCTGCGAGCAGGGTGCTGATTTCGGGCGCCGTGACTGGTCGGGCGAGCAGAAAGCCTTGTCCCGTCGTGCAGCCATACGCGCGAAACATCTCGAGTTGCAGGACGGTTTCGACTCCCTCAGCGACGATCTGGAGGTTCAGCGTCTTCCCGAGTTGGATGATCGCTGCGACGATCCCGTTCTCAGGTGAGCTGGCATTGTGCCCAAGTCTGGTGACGAAGTCCGAGTCGATTTTGAGGAAGTCGATCGGGAGTCGCTGGAGGTTGGAGAGGGACGCGTAGCCGGTCTCGAAGTCATCCATGCCGAGGTGTGCGCCGATCGCCTCGATCGCGGCGAGCTCGCGTGCCGCGGAGTTGCCGGTCCGCAGGAGCGCGGTCTCCGTGAGCTCGAGCCAGAGCGCGTGGGGGTCGAGTCCGGTGTCCGTCAGCACGTCCGACACGGTGGAGCCCAGACCCGATTGCGCGACCTGGCGGGCGGAGAGGTTCACCGAGATCCAACCCGGCCAGGCGAGGTCGTCCTGCCAGCGGCGGGCCTGCGCGCAGGCTTCGCGAAGCACCCATTCGCCGACGGCCACGATGACCCCGGTTTCTTCGGCGAGGCCAATGAACTGGGCGGGCATGAGCTGCCCCCGGGACGGATGGTTCCAGCGCAGGAGAGCTTCGGCGCCAACGATTCCGCCACTCGTCAGGTCGATGATCGGCTGGTAGTGCACGGCGAGCTCACCGTGTTCCAGTGCCCGCCGGAGTTCGGGTTCGAGCTCGGCGCGTTGGGCTGCTTCGGCGATCAGCGCCTCGTCGTAGAGCTCCCAACGGGCTCGGCCCCTCTTCTTCGCGTGGTACATGGCGGCGTCCGCGTTGCGAAGCATGGTCATCGGGTCGACGTTGCTTGCGTCGAAGCCCTCGGTGGTCACGATCCCGATGCTGACCGAAAGCGCGGCTTCTCTCCGGCCGTCGACGAGGATTGGCTCCTCGACCGCGTCGCGGATCTGCTGAGCGATCTCGGTGGCCTGGTCGATCTTTTGCAAGCCGTCGCACACCACGACGAACTCGTCGCCACCCGTCCGGGCCACGGTGTCCGCCTGACGCACCGCCGATCCCAGGCGTTGTGCGACCGATATCAGGACCTGATCACCCGCCGCGTGCCCGAGCACGTCGTTGATGAGCTTGAACCCATCGAGATCACAGAACAACACCGCCAGGATGTCGCTGGAGCGGGATGTGTGAGCCAGTGCCACGGCGATCCGGTCCATCAAGAGCGTCCGGTTCGGAAGACCCGTCAGCGGATCTCGGAACGTGAGCTGCACGAGCTCGTCTTCGGTCGTCTTGCGGCTCGTGACATCACGCGCGTTCGTCACGATTCCTCGAACTGCCGGGTCAGCGATCCGATTCGTGTCGATCATCTCAAGCCAACGGAACGAACCGTCCCGATGACGAACCCGCAATTCGAGCGGGGCTTGGGGTTCATCACTTGCCAGGAGCCGCTCGAGAGACCCGTCGCGCAGACTCGCGTCCGCCTGGTGGATCAGGTCCCGTTCACTCCGTCCCTCTAGCTCTTCGGGTTCGTAGCCCAGCGTCGCCTCGACTGCTGGACTGGCGTAGACGAGCACGCCATCGACGGTGCGCACCCACACGACGTCTCGCGAGCTGGATATGAGCGCGCGAGCCCACGCCTCGCTCCACCGAGAAGCACGCGGGGCTGGACTCGCCATCGTCGCTCTCGCTCAGGGCGGTCGACCTCGAACCCCTGCGCCAGCCGGCTCCCTGCAGCCCCACAAGATGAACGGGTCGACACTCCCTCATGATGAGGCTAGACGCGTGGTGGGTCACGTACGTCGACGGAACTCTGAGGGGGGCGCACGTGCGAACGTGGCCCGATATCCCGGAGTTCAAGCGCACTCGGTCAACCACCAGAACGACGAGATCGTCGAACTCGAGGTCGCCGTAGGGCATCGACCACGGCCGCGATGGTCATGCACCCTCGCCGCCTCGTAGCGGGCGGCGACGTCCCCATCGTCGGCCGTCGCTACAGCCGTCCACGTGTCATACGCGCGACGGCTTTTTCCCGACCGCAACCGGCTACGAGGCGCGTTGTGAGCTCGCGTTCGCGTACCCTGAGACCTGACACGGACGTCAGTCGAGCCGGACCGGGGGTCCCATGGAGCTGCCGAAGATCATCAGCGTCGATGACCACGTGGTCGAGCCGGCTCACGTGTGGCAGACGTGGCTGCCCGAGAAGTACCGGGCGAAGGGTCCGCGGGTCGAGCGCAAGCGCTGGGGTGCCTTCAAGCTCAAGAAGGGCGCGACGTACGAGATGGCGGAGGACCCCGAGGGCGAGTGGGGCGACGTGTGGATCTACGAGGACAAGGTCATCTACGTCCAAAAGAAGTTCGTCGCGATCCCGAAGTCCGCGACGACGGACGGCGACGTGTCGACCTTCGACAAGACCGTCATGACGATGACGGCGACGACCTACGACGACATGCGCACGGGCTGCTACGACGCCAAGGAGCGCAAGAAGGACTTCGAGCTCAACTGGGTGGACGGATCGCTGCCGTTCCCGACGTTCCCGCGGTTCTGTGGCCAGACGTTCTACGAGGCGGACGACAAGGTGCTCGCGCTCGCCTGTGTCGAGGCGTACAACGACTGGATGGTCGAGGAGTGGTGCGACCCGTCGATCGGGATCAACATCCCCTGCTGCATCATCCCGCTCTGGGATGTCGGGCTGGCGGTGACCGAGATCGAGCGCAACGCCGCTCGCGGCGTCCGGGCCGTGTGCTTCTCGGAGCTCCCGACTCGCCTCGACCTGCCGAGCATCCACACCGGCTACTGGGACCCGATGTTCGCCGCATGTGCCGACACGGGCACGACGGTGTGCATGCACGTCGGGTCGTCGTCGAGCGACCCGTTCTCGTCGCGCGACGCGCCGGCCGGCGTCGGGAGCATGGTCGGGTTCAACAACTCCATGGCGTCACTCGGCGACTTTCTCTTCGGCGGGAAGATGGCGCAGTTCCCGAAGCTGAAGATCGCGTACTCCGAAGGCCAGATCGGCTGGCTGCCGTACGCGCTCGAGCGGGCGGACACGGTCTGGCAGGAGCACGACGCGTGGATCCACGCGAAGCGGCTGTGCCCTGAGCCGCCGTCCACCTACTACTACGGGCGGGTGTTCGGCTGCTTCACGTGGGACCGCCACGGCGTGCGGTCCCTCGACGAGGTGGGCGAGAACCAGATCTGCTTCGAGACCGACTATCCGCACACGGACACGACCTGGCCCAACTCGAAGGAGTACTGCGAGAAGATGCTCGCGGGCGTCGACGACGAGCAGCAGTACAAGATCCTCCGGGGCAATGCCATCCGGATGCTCGAGCTCGACCGCGTCTGACACCGGCGCGGTCGCCGACTGGCGGGACCGAGCGGCGCAGATGAAGAGCTCGCGGGCACCCCGCGAGCCTCGGATGGGCGGTCCGCGCCGGTGTCTCCTCGCTGGCGTTCGAACGACACGGGTGACATCGCCTCCCGGGGGCGCGCGCTTGGTAGCGCATGCCTGTTCCCGCGCGGCAGGCTACGCAGATGGCAGCGAACGCAGAGCGCCGGCGGGTGCTCGTCCTGGCTCCGATGCCGCTGGAGATGCACGCGATCGTGACGGCGTTCGGTCTCAGCCCGACCGGCGACCGCAAGCGGGACCCGTGGGCTGGCACCGTCGCCAACTCGGACGTGACCGCGATCCATATCGGCATGGGCCCGCCGTTGACCCGCGCCGCGACGTCCCGCCTCTTCGAGGAGCGAGCCCCGGACGAGCCGCCGGTCGACCACGTGATGAACGCGGGGATCTGCGGCGGCCTCGATCCCGAGCTCCCGGTGGGCACGCTGCTGAACCCCGAGATCTTCATCGACTACACGAGCGGGACCGAGTACCGGCACCGGCCGCCCGGCACCGTGGCCCAGGTGGGCAAGATCATGACGACCGAGGGCGTGCACCTCGACGCCGCGCTGAGCCAGCGCTTCTTCGCGCGGGGCTGTCTCGGCGTCGACATGGAATCCGCCGCGGTCGCGGAGGTGTGCGAGGCGCACGGATGCGACTGGTCGATCTATCGCTGCATCGGTGACCGCTACTTCGACGGTCTGCTCGACGAGCGACTCATCGCGATGACGAACCAGGACGGGTCGGGCGACGCGGCGGCCATCCAGCGCCTGCTGGCCGAGGAGCCGGATCTCGGGGCGAAGCTCGAGCAGCTGTCCCGCGACACCACCGAGGCGGCGCGCCTCGCGGCCGAGGCCGCCGTCCGTGGCTGCCGGGCGCTCGATTCCTGAGGGCGAGCGGCCAATCAGCGGCGGGTCGCCGCACGCGGGCGGCGGAGGGTCACGAGGAACGCGCCGGCGTAGCAGCCCGTCGCGACGGCGAGGATCCCGAAGCTGGGCGGCACGGACGGCACGGCGTAGGCGAGGGTGAGCCCGGCCCACATGGACGCGATCGCAAGGGCCGCGGAGAGCCAGAGGGCGCGCATCGGCCGGGCGGTGAGCCGCTGCGCGGCGCCGGCCGGCGCGGCGAGCAGCCCGAGGAGCAGCAGTGCGCCGACGGCCTGCGTTGCCGCGGCGGCCGTCACGCCGACGAGGCCGAGGACCACGAAGCCGAGGAACCGCACCGGCACACCGCGGGCCCGCGCGACGGCGTCGTCCAGGGTGGCGAACAGGAGGGGCCGGCCGATCGCGACGAGCGCGACCGCGACCGCCAGGGCGATCAGGCTGTCGGTGAGCGCCTGCGAGCTCGACAGCCCGAAGATCGACCCGAAGAGCACGTTGACGCCCGACGTGGCGTCACGACCGCTCGACGACGTCGTGTACACGGTCAGGAACAGTGCGCCGAGGCCGAGGATCCAGGCGAACACGTTCCCGATCACGGTGTCGTCAGCCCGGCCTCGGGTGCCCAGGGCGGCCATGCCGAGGGCGACGACGACGCAGGCCACGTAGAGGCCGAGCAGGAGGTCGATCCCGGCGACGAGCGCGGCGAGCGCACCGGTGAACGCGACGTGGCTGAGCGCGTCGCCCGTGAAGACCTGCCCTCGGAGCACGACGAAGTAGCCGACCAGCCCAGAGGCGAGCGCGATCGCGGTCCCGGCGAGGAAGGCGTCGCGGAGGAAGGGGTGCTCGAACATGTGGCCGATGCCCGCGAGCGGGTTCGCGGCCAGGAGCGTCATCTCGCCCCCGAGGGCAGTGCGCGCCGTCCCCACCGATCGGCGGTGATCCGGTAGCCGCTGGCGGCGACGTAGAGACCGAAGCCGATCGTCGTCACGTAGAACCCGACCGGATAGACGGAGAAGTACGCGACGCCGAGCCCGACCCAGACGGTGAGCAGCCCGAAGACGATGGTGAGCACGAAGCTGGCCCGCGGTCGCGCCGTGAGCTGCTGGGCGGCCGCCGCGGGCATCACGAGCAGCGCGAACACGAGCAGCGCGCCGGTGATCTGGCTGACGGCCGCCGCCGCGCACGCGAGCAGGACGAGGAAGCCGGCGGAGAGGAGCCCGACCGGGACGCCGCGGGCCCGTGCGACGTCGGGGTCCACGCTGGCGAAGAGCAGCGGTCGGGCGACGGCTGCGAGGACGATGACGACCGCGACCGCGACGACGAGCAGTGTCACGACTTGCCCGTCGGAGATGCCGAGGAACGTCCCGAAGAGCAGGCCGGTGACGCTGTTGAGGAACCCGCCGTAGAGGCTGGCGAACAGCGCGCCGCAGGCCAGCGCGAACGCCTGGACGGTGCCGATGACGGCCGACTCCTCGCTGGAGGTCTGCCCGCCCACCGACCGCGGGACCGCGGCGATGACGACGGCCGCGGCGATCGCCGCCCCGAAGGCGCCGACGGTCGCACTGACGCCGACGAGGATCGCACCGGCCGCGCCCGGGAACGACACGACGGCGAAGGTGTGCCCGGCGAAGCTCTGGTGGCGCAAGACCATGAACCATCCGACGGCGCCCGCCGCGACGGCCACGATGGTCCCCGCCTCCAGCGCGTTCACCATGAAGTGCTCGGCGAGCAGCTGGCGGACGTCGTCGACGACGTTCCAGGTCAAGCCGGTGGCGGCCAGCATCTCGGCGCGCCGCCTACCGCAGCAGCGTGTGGTGGCGGTCGGTGTGGTGGGCCGGCGCCTCGGGGTGGCCGACGACGACGAGCTGACCGTCCGAGGCGCGGAGCACCTCGATCGGGGTGCCGTACAGCGAGGTGAGCGTCTCGGAGGTGATGACCTCCGAGGGTGTGCCTGTGACCGCGCGGCCGCTCGCGAGGTAGACGACGCGATCGATGTAGGGCAGCACCGGGTTCACGTCGTGCGCCACGAGCAGGACCGTCACGTCATGGTCTCGGCAGATGCGGGAGAGCAGGCCCGCGATCGCGGCCTGGTTCGGCAGGTCGAGGCTGTCGAGCGGCTCGTCCAGCAGCAGCAGTCGTGGTTCCCGCACGAGGGCCTGGGCGATCAGCAGCCGCTGCTGCTCCCCGCCGGAGACCTTGCCGACGGGACGATCGGCGAACGCGGTCGCCCCGACGAGCTCGAGCACGTCGGCCACGCGCCGGTCGGCGGCGCGGCGCGCGCCAGACCACCGTGCGGCGCCCGGGAGCGGCAGGCCCCACCGCTCGCCGTCACCGCCGAGGCGGACGACGTCGACGCCCCGCACCCGCAGGCCCGCGTCGAAGCTGCGCCGCTGGGGCAGATAGCCGATCTCGCGTCCGGCGTGGCCGGGCGCCTGGCCGAGCACCGACACCGAGCCGCTCGAGAGCGGGACGAGCCCGAGCATCGCCTTGATGAGCGTCGACTTGCCCACGCCGTTCGGACCGAGGACCGTCACGAACTCGCCGGCCCCTACCGCGAGCGTGACGTCGGACCACACGACGCGCCCCCCGAGCCGGACGCCGGCGCGGTCGAAGCGCACCGCCGGCGGCGGGTCACCGACGGCCGTTGTCATGGCCCCGCCGTGGCTCGGGCGAGTGCCGCTTCGATGCCGAGGAGCTCGCGCGTCTGCCACGCTTGGAACGTCGCGCTGGCGGGGGAGAGCGTCTCGGTGATCGTCGCGTACGGGATGTGTGCGCGCTTCACCTCACCCAGCTGCGCCTGCACGTCCGGGGTCACGTTCTGGCTGTTGTAGACGTAGATCTTGATCTCGTGTCCCTTGATCTGGGCGTCGATCGTCTCCTTGTCGGCCGCCGACACGTCGGTTCCTTCGCTGATGGCCCGCAGGAACGTCGGCGGTGTGATGAGGTCGAGGCGGAGCGCCGGGGCCATCATGGCGAAGATCGACTCGGACGCGCCGACGGGAACACCGGCGTACTTCGCGCGGATCGCGGCGATCGCCGCGTCGTAGGCCCGCAGCGAGACCGTGTCGAACGCGACCCGGCGCGCCTGGAAGTATGCGGCGTCGCCTCGATCGATGCGCTGGAGATCGGTGACGATCGCCTGGGTCACCGTCTGCACGTCGGCGGGGTTGTACCAGCGGTGCGGGTTATCTCCGTCGGAGACGCCGACCACGTCGCCGACGTTCAGCACGGTCGGGCTGCCGCCGTCCGCCGACAGCAGCTTCGGGACCCACGGGTCGTACCCGATGCCGTTCTCGATCACGAGCTGCGCGTCGGCCAGCGTGCGCGCGTCGGCCGCCGTCGGCTCGTAGCTGTGCGGGTCGGTGTTGGGGTTCGTGATGATGCTCACCACGTGGACGTGCGCGCCGCCGAGCTGGCTGGCGATGCTGCCCCAGAAGTTCTCGGCGGCCACGACCCGGACGACCGCGCCGCGCGACCGTGCCGCCACGGCTCCCGCCGGGGGGACGCCCGCGGCCAGCGCCGTCCCCGCGACCCCGGCCGCGGCGAGCGCCACGGCGACCCACCGCCATGCCCTCGCGGGGCGACCTCGCCGGCTGTCCTCCACACCAGGACCATAGAATAAGGACGGTTCTCATTCCAAAATACTGGCGGGTGGCCCGTTCAGGCCGGGCGGGGGACCCCGATCGGGTTCGGATAGGGGAGCTCGCCGGCGTCGACGAGCGAGGTCACGAGCGGCTCCAGGAGCCCGCAGAGGTGGGTGGCACCGTCGGCGCCGAGTGACTCGATCGTCACCGCGGCGAGCCGATCGGTGGTGTCCTCCACCTCCTGGCGACCCGCGTGGCCCGCCTCGGTGAGCTGGCCGGTGGCGGTGATCCACCCCCGAGAGGCGAGGCGCCGCGTCGCGTCGTCCCAGTCCTCGTGGGACCATCCGCGATAGGGCTGGATGGTGTCGACCGTGACCCCCGTGGCGAGCACCTGGGTGACATGGGCCTCGCACGGGTCGAGCCCCGCTGTGGTCAACGCCGCGACGTGGCCGTCGCCGCGGTGCTCGCGCAGCAGCGTCGTGGCGTGCCACAGCCGCAGCACCGGGTCGTCGGGCCAGGGCAGGCCGGCGTTCGCCGCGTACAGCGGACGGCCGGCCGGCTGACACGAGGCGAGCGCGTCGTGGAGGAGCGTGCCCGCCTCCTCGATCGCGGCGCCGTGCGCGTCGACGTCGAGCAGGCGGCGGAGCGCGGCCTCGACGCCTCGCTGGCGGGCCTCGAGGGCCTGGGCCGGTGTCGCGAGCGACCAGATCGACGGGAGCGCCCGGCCGACGAAGGACGGTGCGAACCCGTAGAAGCACGCGACGACCGGCGCCGCGGCGACGCGGCCGAGAGGCGCCGCGCGCCCCGCGAAGTAGCCGCGCCAGAACCCGCGCAGGCCGGCCGCCTCGAACGCCTCGCGCGGCTCGGGCGAGAAGTAGAGGACGGCGTGGTACGGCTCGGTGAGCGACCAGAGGCGCCGCGCCGGGTGCATCGCCCCAGTATGCGGCGCGGCGACGCGGTCGCCGCTATGCGGAGGGTCGCGTCGCGTGGATGACGGTGCTCGTGATCGAGACCTGGACCCGGCCGTCCTCGAGCTGCGGGAGCAGGCCCGTCGGCGCGCCGCCCCGCAGGTCTGCGTCGAGCCCGGCGTGGACGGCGTCGCGGTCCGCGACGTCGGTGAAGATGTCGTCGATCGCGACGCGGAACGGCAGCAGCGTCTCGGCGTAGGTGAGCGACCCGACGCGGTCGCGCAGCAGATCCGCGAGCTCGTCCTCGAGCAGCGCGCCCGCGTGGGAGGGGTCGATGCGGCGGTGCAGGTCGTCGAAGGCGTCACGGACCTCGGCGCTCGGCGCGACCATGTCGAGCACCACCACGCGGCCGTTCGGCCGACAGACCCGGGCCATCTCCGCGACGGTCTGACCGGGATCGGCGAAGTGGTGCAGCGCGCTGCGACACATGACCAGGTCGAACGATTCGTCGAGGAACGGCAGCGCGGCCGCGTGTCCCTCCTGGAGCAGCACGTTCGCGGCGCCGGCGTGCGCCAGCCGCGAGGCGCCGAGGGCGAGGAGCGTCGGCGTGAGGTCGAGGCCCACCACCTGGCGGACGTGCGGGGCGATCTGCTCGGCGGCGTGCGCCGCGCCGCAGGCGACGTCGAGCACGATCATGTCGGCGTCGAGCGGCTCGACCCAGGTGAGCGCCGAGAGGCGGTGCCGCGCGAAGAGGGCCCGCTCGCCCGTGAAGAGCCCGGCCTGCTGCTCGAAGGAGCGCCGGACGACGGCGTCGTGCTCGGCGGTGCTCATGTGCCTCCTGTTGCACGCCCCGCGGCGTGCCGGTGGGGCGGCTATTCGAGGCCGCCCGCGGCGGCGGACGCCACGGCCGTCACCGGCGCGGCGAGCCGGCGGTCCTCGGCCCGTATGGCGGCGCGGACGCCGCCCCACAGCAGGAGGCCGACGGTCAGGTCGATGACCCCGGTCAGCTGGGCGATGTGGAAGAGGAAGATCTGGGTCACGAAGAGGCCGACGAGGATCGACATCTCGAACCAGTGGTACGCGGCCAGCCGCGACCAGTTGAGACGCACGAGGCCGACGACGATCAGCACGGCGGACGCCGTCACGGACGCGGCGATGGCCCACTCGCTGACGCCTTGCAGCCCCGGGTCGACGGCGTGGGCGATGACCTGGCCGACGTCGGAGGCGCTCAGGAGCAACGAGCAGCGCGGCGAACGCGTAGGGAAAGGCACCGACGTCCGCGAGCCGGTCGGCCAGCGCGCGTGCGCGGTCGGCGACGCGCGCCGCGGCGGAGAGGCGCTCGGGCGCGACGACGTCGGCGCTGGTGAGCAGCGTCCGGAGAGACGTGGCGAGCGCCGTGTCGGCGCCGCTCTCGTCGAGCTGGTCGATCGCCTCGCCGCGCTGCGCGTCGTCGAGCCGCCCGATCGCCGCGAGCTTGAGGGTGTCGAGCGCGTTGACCACGCCGTCCACGGGGCGCCGCTGGCCGCGCGACGCCGCGCGGAAGACCATGTACATCGCGATGAACACGAGATAGATGATCGAGAGCGTCGGCTGGAAGAAGTAATTGACGTCACGGGTGATGAACTTCCCGAGCTCGTCGACGAACCAGCCGAACCCGGCACCACCGAGCACGGCCACGAAGAGCCGCACGCCCGGCGTGAGGACCGCCACGGCGGCGGACACGGCGATGACCATCATGAGCCCGCCCCAGATCGCGTGCGAGATGTGGAGGGGTCCCGCCGCCGAGCTGGGGGTAGCCGGTGATCACGAGGAAGAAGCGGTTGCCGAGCACGCCGGCGATGGCGAACGCCAGCAGCACGTCGAGGTTCCGCTGCGCGTCGATGCTTCGGATCACGGGTCGAGCCATGGCTTCCTCCTTCTCCGGCCCCGATCGGCGCTCGCCGCCGACCGCGCCCCCGTCAATCGGCCGGTGCGCCGCTCGCGACCAGCTGCTCGCTGACCTCCCAGAGCCGGCGGGCCGCGTCGTCGTCGCGGGCGGCGGCCGAGGGCCGGTGCCGTCGCCGGCGCACGTAGTAGCCGCCCGTCTGACCGGCGACCTCGGGTGCCGTCGTCAGGTAGATCGGGGTCTTCGCACCGCGCGCCGGCGACAGATAGAAGGGGCGCAGCAGCCCGAACGCGACGGTGCCCATGAACCCGGTCGCGTCCCCGTCCCGCCCGAGCCCGGTGCGGACCGAGCCGGGGTGGCACGCGTTCGCCGTCACCACGTCGGCCGGGAGACGCCGGGCCAGCTCCCGGGCGAAGAGGATGTTCGCGAGCTTCGACTGGCCGTAGGCCACCGCCGCGTCGTAGCCGCGCTCGAGCTGGAGGTCATCCCAGTTCATGCTCCGGACGAAGCGATGGCCGATTGACGAGACGTTGACGATCCGGCTGGGCGCGCTGGACCGCAGCCGGTCGAGGAGCAGCTGGGTGAGCAGGAACGGGCCGAGATGGTTCACCCCGAAGGTTTGCTCGAAGCCCTGCTCGGTGACCTGGCGTTGCGTCCAGAAGCCGCCCGCGTTGTTGACCAGGACGTCGAGGCGGTCCCAGCGCGTCTGGAGCTCGTCGGCGCACCGGCGCACCGAGGCGAAGTCCGCCAGGTCGAGAGGCACCAGCTCGACGTGCTCGCTGCCGGTCCGCTGCCGGATCGCGTTGACCGCCCGGTCGCCCTTGGCCCGGTCGCGGCACGCGAGCACGGCCGAGCCGCCTCGCGCCGCGACGCTGGCGGCGGTCTCGAAGCCGATGCCGACGTTCGCCCCGGTGACGACGACGACCCGGTCCTGCATCGAGGGCGCACCGGTGCTCACGCCCGCAACGTACCGGGCCGGCCGCGTGCGGGCCGAGCCTCAGTCGATGACCGGGCGGGCACGGCCGGACAGGGCGTCCCGGATGGGTGGGACGTCCGAGGCCATGAGGTCAGGTGGCAGCTCGGTCACGGCGAACCATCGCGTCTCGGAGGTGTCGCCGGCCAGCGGTCCCGTGTGCTCGCCGGCGCGGCCCTCGAACACGACGCCGACGAAGTGGACGAGCTCGCCGTCGGGGTAGCGGTGGATCTGGTCGTCGGGTCGGCTGTACACGCCGAGCAGGCCGGTCAGCTCGACGGCCTGCCCGGTCTCCTCCGCGAACTCGCGGCGTGCGCACGCCTCGATCGACTCGCCGAACTCGACCCGTCCGCCCGGGAGGCACCAGCGACCGTCGTCGGTGCGTCGGACGAGCAGGATGCGGTCGTCGACGACGGCGACCACGCCGGCGGTCGCCTGCACGCTGCCCGCCATCGCCGCGGACCCTACGGGCTGGCCCGTCCGCGAGGAAGCCGCGCCCCCTCGGTCCTCCCCCCCGGGACCGAGGGCGACGCGGCGTCCGGCCTCACGATCGCGCGCCGGCGGCCCGGATTCGTCGCGGGCACCGGGCGCGGGTCCCGGCCGGGAACCGGGCGCTACCCTGCGCGCCCTTCGGTGCCGCCGACCGGAAGGCGACGCATGCCCGCACACCGCTCGGCGTGGCTCGCGCTCGCGGCCGTGCTCCTCACGGCGTGCGGCGCGCAGCAGGCGGCGTCGACTACCGGGCTCACCGTGCCCGAGGCCGCGCCCCACGAACCGAGCGCGACGACGCCCTGGTCGCCGGTCCCACCGCCCGCCGCGCTGTCGTCCGTCGCGGCCGCGTACTACGACGGCGCCGGGCCCGCACCCGAGGACGAGCCAGACGGGCGACC
>DATDGU010000006.1:0-2266 GCA_036521915.1 Acidimicrobiia bacterium
CCGCTCGATTCGCACCTGGAGCACGTCCTCTTTCCCGGGAAAGTAGCGGTAGAAGGTGCGCACGGAGATCTGCGCCTCCGACGCAAGCTCTTCGACGCTCACGTTGGCGAACCCGCGTTCCTCGAAGAGCCGGAGCGCAACCGTCTCCAACTCGAGAATCATCATCTCGGATCGCTTCGCCCTGAGCTGGAAGGCAAGCGATCCGGGCGTCGACTCGGTCGTGCCGGCGGTCCGAGCTCCCCGCACACTCGTGGCCATCGCCGCGGCAGCCTAGGACCTCAGGTCAGCCCCGCTTCGCTGCGTCCGACCGAAGGCCCCGCAGTCGTGCGACCGCGCCGACGGAACGCACCGCGCGCCGCCTCACCCAGCGGAGGCGCGTGATGCGAGTCGCGACGGCGCCACCACGGGATGCCGCGCTCGCCGTGACTCACGGGCGCCCCGACGACGAGGCGTCCCACTCGGCCCGGAGCTCACGCTTGAGCACCTTGCCGGACGGGTTCCGCGGCAGCGCATCGAGGAAGAGGATCTCCTTCGGGACCTTGAAGCGAGCGAGCTGGCCTCGGCAGTGCTCGATGAGGTCGTCGGCGCTCGCCGTCGCGTCCGGCCGCAGCACCACAAAGGCCGCCGGGATCTCGCCCCATCGGTCATCAGGCCGTCCAACGACGGCAACCTCGAGGACGCCGTCGTACTCGTACAGCACGCGCTCGATCTCGGAACCCGCGATGTTCTCGCCGCCCGACACGATCATGTCCTTCAGCCGATCGACGATGTAGAGGTACCCGTCGTCGTCCCTGACGCCGATGTCGCCGGTGTGGAACCAGCCGCCGGCGAACGCCGCCGCGGTCGCCTCGGGGTCGCGCCAGTAGCCCTTGAACACCTTCGGGCCGCGCAGGACGACCTCGCCGCGCTCGCCCGACGGGAGCGAGCGTCGCTCCTCGTCCCAGATGTCGAGCTCGAGATAGAGGCAGGGGCGGCCGACGCTGCCGAGCTTGGTGACGATGCTGTCCCGGTCGAGGAACGTGTCGCCCGAGACCGTCTCGGTGAGGCCGTAGGCGTCGGCGAACCACGCGGCGGGGAACGTGCGCTGGAGCCGCTCGATGAGCGGGATCGGCATCTTCTCCCCGCCGTTGATCACCAGCCTGACCGACGAGAGGTCACGCCGCTCGATATCGGGTAGGGCCATGATCGCGTTGATCATCGCCGGGGCCAGCCAGACCGTCGTCACGCGCGACCGCTCGAGCTCGTCGACGACATCGGACGCCTCGAAGAGCGGCTGAATGATGAGCGTGGCGCCGGCGGCAATCAGGCTCGTCGCCGTGAGATCGAGCGCCCCGACGTGGTACAGCGGTCCGCACGCGAGTCCGAGATCGCCGCTCGTGAAGCCGAACTCGATGATGTGCGCGAGGTTCTTCCACGCCAGGTTGGCGTGCGTGATCATCACACCCTTCGGGCGCCCGGTCGTCCCCGAGGTGTACATCAGCCGATGCACGTCGTCGCCGGAGGCGGGGACCCGCGGCGGGACACTCGACGATGCGCGAAGGTCCGCGAGCGGGACCCATCCCGCGGGCGGGTGCCGTGCGATGCACGCACGGACGAGCGTGGCTACGAGACCGGTGGTCGCCTTGGTCGCGAGATCGGCGAGCGCCTCGCTGCACACGAGCGCCCGTGCCTCGGAGTGCTCGAGGATGTACCGGACCTCCGGCGCGGCGAGGCGCCAGTTGATCGGCATCGCGATCGCGCCCAGATAGTTCGCGGCAAAGACCGTCTCGAGGAACTCCGGGCAGTTGTGCGACACGAGACCCACGACGTCACCGGCGCGAACGCCACGCTCGTGAAGCCCGCCGGCCAGGGACGCGGCGCGCGTCGCCATCTCCTCGTAGGTGACCGTCTCCTCGCCGAACACGCTGAGCGGCTTGTTCGGCGTGCGGCTCGCGTGATGCGCGAGGACCGCGAACCAGTTCAGGTCGGCCCCGGTCGCGGGCATCACTCCTCCGACCTCAGGCGGCGCATCTGGTTGCTCACCTCGATCCTCCCGAGCGTGACGGTCTTGTACCGACCAGTCAGAATTTAGGTCGCGTCGCAGCCAGGCGAAGGCCAACGTCGGAGCGCCCTCGATGCTCCGTCCGGTACTCGTCGTCGGTTCGGCGTCCTCCCGCTCCATCGCGCCGAGGCCGGCGGGTCGACCGCGAGGTGGCGCTCGGTCGGGAGTCGACCGTCGACGGCCTCGCCATCGCCGTCGGGCTCGAGATCGTCCTCGCGCCTCGTC
>DATDGU010000007.1:0-3835 GCA_036521915.1 Acidimicrobiia bacterium
GTGGAGCACCGTCGCGTCGGCACCCCGACCCAGCGACGTGACCGCCGCCGCCACCACATGGACGCGCGTCGGTCCTGCCCGGCCTCGGGCCGCCCCGCCCACCACGACGGGGAGTCGCTCGCAGCAAACCAACCCTGCGAGAATCAACCAACCCCGCGCCCCACCCGCGCAAACATTGGCTGACGAGGCACTAGCGCGAGAACGCGACCTGCCCCACCTTCCAGCCCTGGGCCTCGGTGCCCATGAGCGTGAACGTGGCCTGGCCACCGGCGTAGCGGAACGTGCAGCTCGGCACGCCCGGATCGGGACCACCGCAGCCTTGGAACGCCCAGCCGGCACCGCGGCCCGGTCGGGCGAAGAGCGTCGACACGGCGGACGGCGTCGCGCAGCGCCCCGCGGCCACCTCGTCGCCGGCCTGCCAGGCGCTGACCACCGCCTGCGAGGCGTCGCTCGGCGTGATGCACACGATCCCGACGGTGACCGACGGCCCGCCGGCCCCGATCGGGAGCGTCGACGTCGTCGTCGTCCCCGACGTTGCCACCTGCCCACCGCCGCCCCCGCAGCCGGCCAGGGCGAGCACCCCGATCGCCAGCGCGAGGACGCCGGCGCGGATCACGCCGGTCGCTCGCTCCGCAGCACGTTCAGCGCCGACCCGGCGCGGAACCACCGGATGTGTTCCTCGGACATCGTGTGGCGACACTGCACCGCCGACTCGGTCCCGTCGGCGTGGTGCAGGCGGACCGTGACCGGCCGATCGGGGGCCAGCTCGGCCAGCCCGACGATGTCCACGGTGTCGTCCACGAGGACCCGCTCGTAGTCGTCGGGATCGGCGAAGGTCAGCGCGAGCACGCCCTGCTTCTTCAGGTTCGACTCGTGGATGCGGGGGAAGGACCGGGCGATGACCGCCCGGCCGTTCATGAACCGGGGCTCCATGGCTGCATGCTCGCGCGACGACCCCTCGCCGTAGTTCTCGTCGCCGACCGCGATCCAGGCGATCCCCGCCTCCTTGTAGCTCCGCGCGAGGTCCGGGAGCGGCTGGCGGCTGCCGTCGCGCACGTCGATGCCGGTGCCTGGCTCGTCGAGCGAGAACGCGTTGTTCACGCCGGTGAACAGGTTGCGGGAGATGTTCTCCAGGTGGCCCCGGTAGCGCAGCCACGGGCCAGCGGGCGAGATGTGATCCGTCGTGCACTTCCCGACGGCCCTCAGGAGCACCCGGAGCCCCACCTCGTCGTGTCCGTCCCACGCGGGGAACGGCTCGAGCAGGTGCAGGCGCTCCGAGTCGGGGCGCACAATGACCTCGACGTCGCTCCCCGACGCGGGCGGAGCGACGAACCCCGACTTCCCGGGGTCGAACCCCGCGGTCGGGAGCTCGTCCGCGTCGGGCGGCTCGAGATGCACGGCATGGCCGTCGGGCGCGGTGATCGGCGTGCGGAGGAAGTCATGGTCGAGGCGGCCGGTGAGCGCCATCGCCACCACCGTCTCGGGCGACCCGATGAACGACAGCGTCTCGGCGTTGCCGTCGTTGCGGCGCGGGAAGTTGCGGTTGAAGGAGCACACGATCGTGTTGCGCTCGCCCGGCTGGATGTCGTCGCGCTGCCACTGGCCGATGCACGGGCCGCACGCGTTGGCGAGGACCATCGCGCCGATCGCCTCGAGGTCGGCGAGGAGCCCGTCGCGCTCGATCGTGGCGCGTACCTGCTCGGAGCCGGGGGTGACGAGCAGCGGCGCGCGGACCCGCAGGCCCTCGGCCTTCGCCTGGCGCGCGACGTGCGCGGCGCGTCCGATGTCCTCGTACGACGAGTTCGTGCACGACCCGACGAGCGCGTACGAGATGTCGAGGGGATAGCCCTCGCTCTCCGCGACGCGGGCGAGCTCCTCGATCGGTCGGTCCAGGTCCGGGGTGTGCGGGCCGACGAGGTGTGGCCCGAGGTCGTCGAGGTCGATGTCGACGACCCGGTCGTAGTAACGCTCCGGGTCCGCCTCGACCTCGGGGTCGGCGCGCAGGTGCTCGGCGTACTCGTCGGCGAGCCCGGCAATGTGCTCCCGACCCGTCGCCTTCAGGTAGAGGGCGTCGTGGTCGTCGTAGGGGAAGATCGAGCACGTCGCGCCGATCTCGGCGCCCATGTTGCAGATCGTCGCCTTGCCGGTGGCGGAGATCGAGGCGGTCCCCGAGCCGAAGTACTCGACGATCGCGCCGGTGCCGCCCTTGACGGTCAGGATGCCGGCCACAGCGAGGATCACGTCCTTCGCCGCGGCCCAGCCCGAGAGCTTGCCGGTGAGGCGCACGCCGATGACGCGCGGCACCCGGGTGTTGTACGGCCAGCCCGCCATCACGTCGACGGTGTCCGCGCCACCGACGCCGATCGCGACCATCCCGAGCCCACCGGCGTTCGGCGTGTGGCTGTCGGCGCCGAGGAGCATCCCGCCCGGGAACGCGTACTGCTCGAGGACGACCTGGTGGATGATCCCGGAGCCCGGCTTCCAGAACCCGATCCCGTACTTCGCCGAGACGCTGCGCAGGAAGTCGTAGACCTCGGCGTTCGCGTCGATCGCCGTCGTCAGGTCGGGCGCCGCGCCGGTGTGCGCCTGGATGAGGTGGTCGCAGTGCACCGTGGTCGGCACCGCGACGGTCTCGAGGCCGGCGGTCATGAACTGCAGCAGCGCCATCTGGGCCGTCGCGTCCTGCAACGCGACGCGGTCGGGCCGGTAGTCGGCGTAGTCGGTGGCCCGCCCGAGGGCGACCGTCTCGGCGTCGTCGGCGTGCGCGATCAGGACCTTGTCGGTGTAGGTGAGGGGGCGCCCGAGTCGGCGCCGGGCGACGGCAACCCGCTCGGGGTAGTGGCGGTACAGCGACTCGACGAGCTCGACGGGGGTGGTGGGTCCGACCTGCGATTCAGCCATAGAGGCTCCCGTCTCGACCTTGCTCTCCGCAGGCTACGTCGCCCGGCGCCGCGGCTCCGTCGCGGGTGTGACGCGCGGCACTCAGGCCGCCGCGGCGACCCGCGCCCGCGCCCGTTGGATGATCGGCGACGCCGGCAGGACGGCGTTCATGACCCGGCTCAACGCGAAGACGTTGGCGCGCACGGGGAGTGTGACCGGCGCGGGCCACGGCAGCCCGTAGAGGCGCCGCGCGACGCGCGGGAGGATGGCGAGCGTCGCCGTCGAGGGGATGGCCCAAAGGGGCCGGAGCGCCAGCGGCATCGGCGGGAAGAAGATCGTGCGCATCCCCTCCCGGGCGGCTGGGGTGATCTGCAGCGTGTCGACCGCACGCAGGTACTCGCGGAGCTCGCCCATCGTGCACGGTGCCATCCCGGCGGGGAGCTCGACCATCTCGGCGACGCGCACCATCTCGGCGACGTAGCGGTCCGCGTCCTCGTCGTCGAGGCGGCCGGCGTAGGCGCGGTAGGCGGCGACGAACGAGTGGACCTCGACGGCGTGGATCCACAGCAGCAGATCGGGGTCGCTCGCCGAATACGCGCGCCCGGTGGCCGGGTCGACGCCGCGGATTCGCTCGTGGACCTTCCGCACCTTCTCGCAGGCCGTCTCGGCGGTGGCGCGGTCCCCGTAGGTCGTGAGGAAGACGAACTCGGTCGTGCGCTGCAGCCGGCCCCACGGGTCGGTGCGGTACCGGCTGTGCTGCTCGACACCGGCCATCGCACGCGGCTCGAGCGCCTGCACCAGCAGCGCCCGCATCCCGCCGGCCAGCATCGTCGGGTCGGCGTGCAGCCGCCACGCGACGCTGTCCGGACCGAAGTAGCCGACGTCCACGTCGTCGATGCTACGAGCGAGCCGCTGGGACGGTCGCATCGCTGTCAGCAGGACGCGAAGGAGCGGA
>DATDGU010000008.1:0-9049 GCA_036521915.1 Acidimicrobiia bacterium
GGCTCGGCATCGTGCTCGTCACCCTCGCCGTCGTCGCGCTGCTGCACCTCGCGGCCGGCGCGCCCCCGCTGTCCAGCGCCGTCGCGACGCTGCGCGCCGCCGGCGGCTACCTCGGCGCGGTCACCGGCGGTCCCCTCACCGACGCGGCCGGCACCGTCGGCGCGGCCGTGATCCTCGTCGGCGTCGGCCTGCTCGGCGCGCTGCTCGTCACCGGCGTGTCCGCCCGCCGCGTCGCCGCCGCCGTCGCGGGCGGCGCCCGCGTCGCGGCCCGCGGCGCCCGCGAGCTCACGGCGCGACCCACCGACCCCGACGCGCCCGTGCTCGACCTCACCGCCCTCGACGACGACGGCGGCCCGGGCGCGCCCTACGACCTCGAGCGCGACGAGCCGGCCGCCGCCGCACCCGCACCCGGCGGCGACCCGACCGATCCCGGCCTGACCCCCGTCCCGGTGCTCGAGGAGGCCGGCGGCCAGATGGCCCTCGACGTGGCACGCGCCGGCCGGCCGGGCGCCTGGAAGCTCCCGCCCGCGACGCTGCTCGCCCGCAGCAAGGAGGCGAAGGCGGACCACCGCGTCGCGGAAGCGGCCGGGACCGTGCTCGCCGAGGCGCTCCACCAGCATGGGGTCAACGCCGAGGTGACCGGCATGACGGTGGGGCCGACGGTCACCCGCTACGAGCTCGAGCTCGCGCCCGGCGTGAAGGTGAACCGCGTGACGAGCCTCGCCCACGACATGGCGTACGCGATGGCGTCACCCGACGTGCGCATCCTCGCCCCGATCCCGGGCCGCAGCGCGATCGGCGTCGAGGTCCCGAACCGCCAGCGCCAGCTCGTCACCCTCGGCGACATCCTCGCCTCGCCCGAGGCGGCCGCGGCGAAGACGCCGCTCGCCGTCGGGCTCGGCCGCGACATCGCCGGCCGCGCCGTCATGCTCGACCTCACCACGCTGCCGCACGTGCTCATCGCCGGCGCCACCGGCGCCGGGAAGTCGAGCTGCATCAACTCGCTCGTCACGTCGCTGCTGATGCGCTACACCCCCGACCAGGTGCGGCTCATCCTCGTCGACCCCAAGCGCGTCGAGCTCGGCGCCTACAACGACGTGCCACATCTGCTCACCGAGGTCGTCACGAACCCGAAGCGCGCCGCGAACGCGCTCGACTGGGCCGTCCGCGAGATGGACCTGCGCTACGAGCTGCTCGCCGAGGTCGGCGTCCGCGACGTCGCCGGCTACAACACGGCGGTCGACCGCGGCGACCTGCCCACCCCCGCCGAGCCCGACCCCGTCACCGGTCGCGGCTACGAGCGGCTGCCCTACATCGTGGTCGTCGTCGACGAGCTGAACGACCTCATGATGGTCGCGGCGCGCGACGTCGAGGCGAGCATCTGTCGCATCGCGCAGATGGCCCGCGCCGTGGGCATCCACCTCGTCATCGCCACGCAGCGACCCTCGGTCGACGTCATCACCGGCGTCATCAAGGCGAACGTGCCGAGCCGCATGGCGTTCTCGGTCACGAGCCTCGCCGACTCGCGCGTCATCCTCGACCAGTCCGGCGCCGAGAAGCTCGTCGGGTCCGGCGACATGCTCCTCGTCACCGCGAGCGAGAGCCGGCCCCGCCGCATCCAGGGCGCCTGGGTCGACGAGTCCTGCATCCAGAAGGTCGCCGCCCACTGGCGTCGCCAGGCCGGCGACCCGCAGTACGTCGAGGGGATCGCCGAGGACGCCGCCGCCCAGAGCCGGGCCGGCGGCGACGCCGGGGACGACGACGAGCTGCTCGCCGAGGCGATGGAGCTCGTCGTGCGCTCCGGGCTCGGCTCCACCTCCATGCTGCAGCGCAAGCTCCGGGTCGGCTTCGCCCGGGCCGGGCGGCTCATGGACCTCCTCGAGCGGCGAGGCGTCGTCGGGCCCTCCGAGGGCTCGAAGGCCCGGGCCGTCCTCATGACCGTCGACGAGCTCGAGGCCCGCCCGACCTGACCCCGCGGGCTCAAGGGCCCGCGGGGGGGTGCCGTAAACCACGTGGGGGGGGCGTGCACTCGGGGGTGGGCATTGCTGCGGAAGTTGCCGTTCCGAACCAAGCTGATCGCCGTCGTCAGTGTCCCCCTCTTCGCCCTCATCGGGTTCGCCGAGGTCCTCGTCTACAACCGCTACCACGCCCTCACCGAGGAGCAGCAGTACGGCCACGTCGTGAACGCGTTCTCGGCGCTGGCCCGCCTCGGTCCGGCCGTCGCCGCCGAGGGTGTCGGGTCCGGCTACTACGTCGCCGAGCCGCTCGGGGACCCGCCCGCCTCGAAGGCCCTCATCTTCGACACCCGCAACGCCACCGATTCGGCCGTCACGGCCCTCGACGGCTCACTCGGGTCGCTGCCCGGCCACGTGAGCGCCAAGACGCTCGCGCTCGTCGACCAGGTCGTCACCGGCACCCAGATCCTCCAGGTCGGCGCGAAGGGACAGGGCGGCGTGCGCGCCAAGGTCGACCTCTTCGAGAACCCGGGCGACACCTTCTTCACCAACCTCGCGAACGAGTCAATGGTCGCCGCGAACTCCGTCGCCCGCGACATCAGCGACCGCAGCCTCTCGACGAGCCTCCTCGGCATCGTGAACCTGCGCCAAGGCGAGGTCGCGGCCGCCACCGAGGCGTCGATCGTCACGAACTGGTATCTCGGTCACCCCGGTGACGTGGCGTCCTGGGACGCCGCGGTGCACGACCAGACGCTCGCCCAGCAGTCCTTCCAGCAGACCGCGACGCCCGCCGAGGCCGCCGCCGAAGCGAAGGCCGCCGGGCCGCCGCCGCCCGACCCGCTGCGCTCCACCGCGGCCGGCGTGCTGCCCACCGCGTTCCACGCCCGGCCGCCGGTCGACGTCTACACCTACTTCGAGTCGGTCCTCGCCAAGCAGGCGAGCGTCGACAACGGCGTGAACGCGGTCCAGGCGGTCGTCGACCGCACCGCCGTCGCGAACGAGGCGAACGCCCGCAACCTGCTCGTCCTCGCCGCCGGCGGCACGGCCCTCCTCGTCGCCCTCGTCCTCGCCCTCGCCTGGCTGCTCGTCCAAGCGGTGAACAAGCCGCTGCGCGCCCTCATCCGCGCGGCCCGCAACGTCGCCGAGCGCCGCCTGCCCCAGCTCGTCGACACCGTCCGCGCCGGCGGGCAGGTCCCCCCGGACCTCCTCGACCGGCTCGCGCCGGTGCGCGTCGAATCGAAGGACGAGATTGGCGAGCTCGCCAAGCAGTTCGGCGACATCCAGCAGGTCGCGGTGAGCGTCGCCGAGGAGCAGGCGGCCCTGCTGCGCGAGGGCATCGGTGACTTGTACGTCAACCTGGCCCGACGCAACCAGAGCCTCCTCGACCGCCAGCTCGGCCTCCTCGACGACCTCGAACGCGACGCCGGTGACCCCGACGAGCTCGCGACGCTCTTCGAGCTCGACCATCTCTCGACGCGCATGCGGCGCAACGCCGAGAGCCTCCTCGTCCTCTCCGGCTCACCACAGCCCCGCCAGTGGCGCACCGCGATCCCCGTCATCGACGTCGTGCGCGCCGCCGCCGCCGAGATCGCCGACTTCGCCCGCGTCACCAACATCGGGTTGCGCGCCGACCTGGCCGTCGCCGGCCACACCGTCGCCGACGTCACCCACCTGCTCGCCGAGCTGCTCGAGAACGCGACCGCGTTCTCGCCGCCGACCACCGCGGTGATCGTCGCCGGCGGCCCGAGCGAGCACCGCTACGTGCTCTCCGTCACCGACCAGGGCATCGGCATCGACGACGAGCGGCTCGCCAAGCTGAACGAGCTGCTCGCCCAGCCACCCCCGGCCGGGCTCGCGCTCTCCCGCACCCTCGGCCTCCACGTCGTCGCCTACCTCGCCGCCCGCCACGGCATCTACGTGCAGCTGCGCCGCAACGACCCGGTCGGCGTGGTCGCCGTCGTCGCCCTCCCGCCCGCCATCCTCGCCCCAGCCGGCCCGACCGAGACCGAGGCCACGAACGGCGACGGCGGCGGCGAGCGCCCCGTCGTCGAGCCGCCCCCGCTCGCGGCGCGGGCCGAGCCGGTCGAGGTCCACCGCGGCGACTCCTGGACGCCGCCGCCCGCGCCGGTCATCGTCGAGCCCATCCCGATGCCGGCGGCGCGCCCCGACGCGCCGACGCCGGCCGCGCCCTCCTACGCCGAGACCCCGATCCGCTTCGTCGCCCCCGAGCGTCACGCCACCCTCGACGACGAGGCACCCGACGAGGACGACCTGCCGCAACGCGTCGTGCGCGCCGTGCCGGGTCCCGCCGACGAGGGGCTCACCACCCGCGTGCCCGGCACGCACCTGTCGCACCGCCCCTCACCGACCCGGCCGAGCGGGGGAGAAGCCCGGCCGCGTCCCGAGCGCGTGCACGACCTCCTCACCCGCCACTCGCGCGGCGTGCACGAGGGCCAGGGCCGCGAGGACGAATGATCCGCATGAGCGTCGAGGCGCGCAACCTCAACTGGCTCGTCTCGAACTTCGTCGCCGGCGTCCCCGGCGTCAGCCAGGCCGCGGTCGTGTCCTCAAACGGGCTGCTCGTCGCCATGTCCGACGGGCTCGACCGCGCCGCCGCCGACCGGCTCGCCGCCGTCGCCGCCGGCATGCAGAGCATCGCCCGCGGCGCCGCCGCACCGCTGCGCGCCGGCGCGGTCCACGAGACGATCGTCGAGTTCGAGCACGCCCTCCTCTTCGTGATGAGCGTGAGCGACACCTCGGCGCTCGCCGTCACCGCGTCCCGCCCCGCCGACGTCGGGCTCATCGGCTACGAGATGGCCGTCCTCGTCGAGCGCTGCGCCGCGGCGCCACGCCCTCGATCGTCGCCGAGCTCCAGACGGCGTTGCCCCAGTAGGCGCTGGCGTGACGCCGAACGGCGGCCCCGAGCCCCGCCTCCCGCGCGTCGTGCGCCCCTACGTCCTCACCGGCGGCCGCACCCGCACGCCCGGGCCGATCCGGCCCCTCGACGCCACCGTGCTCACCACCGCGAGCGCCGACACCCGGCCCGTCCCCGACACGCCCGAGATGACCCGCATCCTCGAGCTCGGCACCGCGCCCACCGCGATCGCCGAGCTCGCCGGGCAGCTCACCCTCCCCGTCGGCGTCGTCCGGGTCCTCGTCGGCGACCTCGACGCCATCGGCGCCGTCACCGTCACGCCCCCGACGCCGCGCACGACGTCGAGCTCCTCGAGAGGCTCCTCGATGGCATCCGCGCCCTTTAGCCGGCCCGGCCGCCCGCCGGTCGCGCCGGTGACGATGAAGGTCGTCGTCGCCGGCGGGTTCGCGGTCGGCAAGACGACCTTCGTCGGGTCGATCTCCGAGATCGAGCCGCTGCGCACCGAAGCCGAGATGACCGTCGAGAGCCTCGGCATCGACCACGCCGGCCACGTCGCCGGCGCGAAGCGCGGCACCACCGTCGCCATGGACTTCGGGCGCATCACGATCGACCAGGACATGGTCCTCTACCTGTTCGGCACACCCGGCCAGGACCGCTTCTGGTTCCTCTGGGACGAGCTCGTGCGCGGCGCCGTCGGCGCGGTCGTGCTCGTCGACACGCGCCGACTCCAGGACTGCTTCGCCGCCGTCGACTACTTCGAGCATCTCGACGTGCCGTTCGTCGTCGCCGTGAACCTCTTCGACGGCGTCGCCACCCACCACCCGCGCGAGGTCCGCGACGCGCTCTCGGTCCCGGCGAACGTGCCCGTCGTGCTCTGCGACGCCCGCCGCCGCACCCACGTGCAAGAGACGCTCGTCCTGCTCGTCGAGGCGGCGCTGCGCCGGGTCTCCGGCGCGGCCTGAGCGTCCGACCGGGGCGCCCCACCGGCCCTCTCCCCCTGGAGACCGGCAGGGCAGCCGCCCGGTGGACGGCGGTGCCAGCGTCGTTGCTGGTGACCGAACCACCCGCTCTGACCTCCGGCGGGCCCCGGAGGTTACCGACCGGTCTCGTCGCCCTCGAGCTCGTCGACCCGGGTCCGCAGCTCGTCGAGCAGCTCCGCGACGACCGCCAGGTGCTCCTCGATGCGGGCCACGTAGGCGACCGGCGAGGTGTCCGGCACCTCGTCGTCGACGTCGATCTCGTGCACGACCGCCGACGCGAACTCGGCGTCCGCCGGGTCGACGGCCAGCGTCACGATCCCGCCCGGGCGATCGGCACCCTCGGCGAGCACCGCGACCCCGGCGGTCTCCAGGCGTGCCCGCAGGATCTGCGCCGCGAGGCGCGGCCACGCGCCGACGCTCACCCGTCCGTCGCGGCGTGCCGGGCGGTCGCGCACGCGGTCGACACCGCAGCGCTCACAACGGCCGGGCTCGGGGTGCGACGCGCCGCACGACGGACACCACCATTCCCTCGCAGCCACCGGGCGCAGTGTCGCGCACCGGTAGCATCGTCGGTCGTGGCCGACCGCTTCTGGTTGCAGACCCTCGGCTGCCCGAAGAACGCCGTCGACTCCGAGAAGGTGCGGGCCTCGCTCCTCGACGACGGGCTCACCCCCGCGGCCGGACCCGACGACGCCGACCTCGTCGTCGTGAACACCTGCGCGTTCGTGGCCGACGCCCGCCGCGAGTCCGTCGACACGATCCTCGCCCTCGCCGGCGCGCGCCGCCCCGGCGCGCGCCTCGTCGTCACCGGCTGTCTCGCCGAGCGGGAAGGCCCGGCGCTCGCCGCCGCGATCCCCGAGATCGACGCCGTCGTCGGCTTCGCCGGCGAGGCCGACCTCGGCAGCGTCGCCGTCGACGCGCCCCGCCGCCGGCCCCGCGGCGTGCGCGACCTCCTCGAGCTGCCCCGCGCCGCGCCGCTCGCCCCCTGGGCGTACGTGAAGGTCGCCGAGGGCTGCGATCGGGTCTGTCGGTTCTGCGCCATCCCGTCGTTCCGCGGGCGCCAGCGCTCCCGCCACCCCGACACGATCGTCGACGAGTGCCGCACCCTCGTCGAGGGCGGCGCCGCCGAGCTCGTCCTCGTCGCCCAAGACGTCGCGTGGTACGGGCGCGACACGGGTCAGCCCGGCTCCCTCGCGCCGCTCCTGCGCCGGCTCGACCAGGAGCTCGGCCCGCACGGGCTGCAGCGCCTCCGCCTCCTCTATCTCTACCCGAGCGAGGTGCGCGGCGCGCTCCTCGACGCCCTCCTCGAGCTCGACACCGCCGTCCCGTACTTCGACCTGTCGCTCCAGCACGCCGACGCCGCGCTCCTCCGTCGCATGGCCCGATGGGGGAGCGGCGAGCAGTTCCTCACGATCATCGACACGATCCGCGCCCGGCGACCCGAGGCGGCGTTCCGCTCGTCGTTCATCGTCGGCTTCCCCGGCGAGACCGAGGCGGCGCACGACACGCTCCTCGAGTTCCTCGCCGCGGCGCGCCTCGACTGGGCCGGCTTCTTCCCGTTCTCGCCCGAGCAGGGCACCCCCGCCGCGACCATGGACGCCGTCGTGCCCGACCCGGTCCGCCAGGAATGGCTCGCCGAGTGCGAGGACCTCCAAGGCCCGATCACCGGCGCGCAGCGTGACGCGCTCGTCGGCGAGGACCTCGAGGTGCTCGTCGAAGGCCGCGACGCCGACACCGGCGCCCCGTGGGGCCGCACCCACCGCGAGGCACCCGAGATCGACGGTCGCGTCCACCTGGCCCACGCCACCGCGGCGCCCGGGCAGCTCGTGCGCGCCAAAGCCGTCGAGGCGCTCGGCGTCGACCTCCTCGCCGAGCCCATCGAGGCGCTCGGGTGACCGACGCGACGCCCACCCCGGCCGAGCGGGCCCGCCGCTTCGGCGACACCGCGATCCGCACGCCGGCGAACGCCGTCACGTTCAGCCGGCTCGTCTTCGCCATCCCGGTGCTCATCTGGATCCTCGACCAGCACCACCACGGCCACACCAACTGGGGGACGTTCACCGGCTGGATGCTCCTCTGGGTCACCGACCTCCTCGACGGTTGGCTCGCCCGCCGCGAGGGCGCCACCCGATCCGGCGCCTTCCTCGACCCGCTCGCCGACAAGCTGCTCGTCTGCGGCGCGCTCCTCGCCCTGGCCGCCCGCGGCGACCTCGCCTGGCTCCCCGTGCTGATCATCGTCGGCCGCGAGGCCACCATGACCGCGTGGCGCTGGCTCGTCAGCCGCCAGGGCATCTCGGTGCCCGCCCGGCGCCTCGGCAAGTGGAAGGCCACCGTCGAGTTCGCGCTCATCGCCCTCGTGCTGTTCCCGCCGGCGCGCCATCTCCAGAACCTCTGGCACGCCGGCCTGTGGCTCGCCGTCGTCCTCTCGCTCGTCTCCGCCGTCGACCTCGTCGTCGCCACCCGCCACCCCGCCCCCCGCGCCGACACGACGGCACCCGCCCGCTCCACCTCGCCGAGCGGCCCACGTGAGATGTGACGTCTTGGCGATCGGCACCGAGCTGCTGCTCGGCCAGATCGTCGACACCAACAGCGCCTGGATCGGCGAGCAGCTCGCCGCGGCCGGCATCGACAGCTTCGAGCACCGCAAGGTCGGCGACAACCTGCCCCGCATGGTCGAGGCGCTGCGCGACCTGCTCCGCGACGCCGACGCCGTCCTCGTCTGCGGCGGGCTCGGCCCGACCCCCGACGACGTCACCCGCGAAGCCGTCGCCGAGGTGATGGGCGTCACGCTTGAGCGCCGACCCGAGCTCGTCGAGCACATCGCCGGCATGTTCGGCACCCGCGGGCGCGACATGCCCGAGAACAACCTCCGCCAAGCCGACGTCCCCGTCGGCGGCGACGTCATCCCCAACCCCATCGGCACCGCCCCCGGGCTGCGCGGCGAGGTGCACGTCGACGGCGCCGCCAAGGTGATCTACGCCGTCCCCGGCGTCCCTTACGAGATGCAGCAGATGGTCACCGACCACGTCCTGCCCGACCTGCTCGAACGCTCCGGGGAGCGGGCCGTCATCGTCTCCCGGTCGCTGAAGACCTGGGGGACCTCCGAATCCGGGCTCGCCGAGATGATCGCCGACCGCGTCGACGCCCAGACCAACCCGACGATCGCCTTCCTCGCCCGGGGGATCGAGGGCCTCTACGTGCGCGTCACCGCGAAGGCCGCGACCGAGACCGAGGCGCAG
>DATDGU010000009.1:0-4356 GCA_036521915.1 Acidimicrobiia bacterium
GGAGGTCGCCGCCGGCTCGGGCGAGCACCTTCGGCGCGTCGCCAGCCGCGGCCGCGGCGCGGGCGAGCGCGCCGAGGGCGCGCCCGGACGCGGCCGCCTCCCAGTGACCCCACTCGCCGCAAGCGCACTCCGGGCCGTTCGGGTCGAACTGCCAGTGGCCGACCTCGGCGGCGAATCCGTGCGCGCCGCGCAGGATCCGACCGTCGCTGATGATCCCGCCGCCGATGCCCGTGCCGAGCGTGATGACGAGACCGTGCGCGACGCCGCGCGCCGCGCCATGGCACAGCTCGCCGTAGGCGGCGGCGTTGGCGTCGTTGTCGACGACGACGGGGAGGTCGAGGCGCTCGACGAGCGCGTCCCGGAGCGGGACCCGGATCAGGCGTGGGATGTTCGGCGCGTAGTGGACCGCGCCGTCACGGTCGACGAGCCCCGCGGCGCCAACGCCGACGGCGGCGGCCGACGGGTGCGCGTCCCGGAGACGTCCGACGAGCGTGGTGATCGTCGTGCGCAGCGCCGGCCACTCGAGGGGCGTCGGCTCGCGATCCTCGGCTTCGACGTGCCCGTCCCGGTCGACGATCGCGACGCGGACGTTGGTGCCGCCGAGGTCGACGCCGACCGTCGGCGGGGCAGGCGGCGTCACTCGTTGCGGTCGATGGGGTGCACCGTGGCACCGTCGGGTTCGGCGGTCTCCGGCGCGGCACGGGCGCCCTGCTGCTCCTCGACGGCGCGGTCGGCCGCGTCGATGACGGCCTGCGCCGCGAGCAGCAGCTCCTGGGCGGCCCGGACGACGTGCTCGGCGACGTCGGGACCAGCCTCGAGGAGCGCGTTGATGAGGGACTCGAGGGCGGTGGGCGCCGGGAGTCCGGTCGGGCGCGGCGCGTCGCTCGCCGGCTCGGCGGCGTCGGTCGGCTCGGTGTCGGGCACCGGCTGCTGATCAGGGACGGGGGCCATGGTGTCCTTCCCGGCTAGCGCGCCCGTGGAGCTCGGTGCTCTTCAGGCCGGCTGGCGCTCGGATTCGTTCTTCAGCTCCTTGAGGGCGGTGGCGACGATCATCCGGGCCGCCTGGCGCTTGATCAGCCCGGGCAGCGGGATCGCCACGTCGATGGCGAGATCGTAGGCGACGCGCGTCGCGTCGCCCTGGGCCTCGAACCCATAGCGCCCGTCGAGGCTGCGCAGCTTGTCGCTGTCGACGAGGCGCCACGAGAACGCGGCGGGCGCGTCGGCGTAGTCGTACTCGAGCACGTAGCGGATGCTCTGGCCGAGCCCCGCGACGCGGTACTCGACCTGGGTCCCGCGGCCGTCGTCGTCGCGCTGGAGGACCGTGACCTCTTTGACGTCGCGGGCCCAGTCGGGGTAGCGCTCGAAGTTCGCCGCGACCTCGTAGCAGCGTGTCGGCGGCGCGGCGACCGTGATGTGCTCGTGGGCCTCCTCCGCCATGTTCGTATGTCAGCAAGCCGCACGGGCGGGCGCAAACCCTCAGGCGCGATCCTTGCGAGGCGGGAACGTGCCATGGCGCGCGCCCCAGAGGCCGATGAGGCCGATCGGGAGCATGGGCACGAGGATCCCGAAGGCGTCGGCCGTGCCCGTAGCGCCGGCGATCACAACGGACGCTGCGAGCGCGAGGTAGAGGTTGCGCCGGACGGAGCGCGGCGGCGATCCCTGCAGGAGAAAGAGGGACGCGACCACGATGTCGTCGCCGTTGGCGCTGCGGACGAGCGCGATCGCGAAGCCCCAGAGCCACACGGCGATCCCGACGACGAAGAGAGCGAGGGCGGTAGCCAGCGCGACGGCGTTGAGCGCCGTGACGCCCGCGGCGGCGGGCACCGCGGTGACGGCGAAGAGGACGACGCTCGCCCAGGACGCGGTGACGATGCGGGAACCGTCGTCCGCGTCCGGCACGCGCTGAGCGTACCGGTCGGTCAGGTCGCAACTTCGAGCGTGTCGAGCGACCCGGCGGCGAGCGGCGCGAGCCGGGCCGCGAGCCCGTCATAAGAGAAGTCGCCGCGGGCGCGCGCGCCTGCCGCGTCGCCGAGCTGTCGACGCCACGCGTCGTCCCGCACGAGTCGCCCGATGGCGTCGCGCGCCGCGTCGACGTCGCGAGGCTCGATCACGACGCCCGTCTGACCGTCGAGCACCGCCTCCGACGACCCGCCGCTCCGGCCCGCGACCGAGGGCACGCCGCACGCGGCGGCCTCGAGGAACACGATGCCGAAGCCCTCCGCCTCGACGCCGGCCCAGCGGTCGCGGCACAGCATGGCGAACACGTCGGCGCAGGCGTAGAGGCTCGGCAACTCGGTCTGGGGCACCGAGCCGAGCAGGTGGGCGCGGGCGCCGAGGCCCCCCGCGTGCCTGCCCAGCCGGCCGGCGTCGCGGCCGGTCCCGATGATCGCGACGTGCACGCCGTCGAGGCGGGCGACGGCGTCGAGCACCACGTCGAACCCCTTGCGCGGGACGAGCCGGCTCACGCCGACAACCAGGGGCGCGTCGGGGTCGAGCCCGTGGCGGCGGCGCGTGGCGCGCCGCGTCTCGGCGTCGTGCGGGCGGAAGCGCTCGGGGTCGACGCCGGGCGGGATGACGAGCGTGGGCAGCGCGCGACCCGCGACCCGGGCCGCCTCCCCCGCGGCGTAGCGGCCGGCGGCGACCACGCCCGCGGCGCCGCGCAGCGTCCGGCGGCCGAGCGACGCGGTGACCGGGATCCGCCCGTACACGCTGATCTCGGCGCCGTGCGCGACGACGACGGCCGGACGGTCGAGCCGGGCGACGATGTGGCCGAGCGGGAGCATCGGGTCGACGAACACGACGCCGGCGTCGACCTCGGCGGCGAGCGCGTTCACCTGGCGGGCGAGCGCGCGCGTCGGCAGGAGCACCGCGGCCCGGCTGCGCTCGATGCGGAAGGGCTGGCGGGCGTCCCACGCGGCCGCGTCGGCGTGCGGCGTGGTGAGCACCGTCGTCTCGCCGGGGGGCAGGCGCCGCCACAACTCGTACAGATAGGACTGGATGCCGCCGACCTTCGGCGGGAAATCGTTGGTGACGAGCAGCGAGGCGGTCACCAATCGGCTCGACTACAGCTCCAGCGTCGCCGCGACGGCGACGTTCGCCCGGCGGAGGATCTTCGCCTTCATCGCCTCGAGGACGGGGCGTGGTGCCGTGGCGATCTCGGTGGCGAGCGCGCCCGCGTCGTCGAGGACCGTCGCGGCGGGCACGACCCGGTTGACGACGCCGAGGCGCAGGGCCTCGGCGGCGTCGATCGTCCGGCCGGTCAGCGTGAGGTCCCGGGCGGCGGCGCCCCCGACGAGGTCGTGCAGCGGCCCGTACACGACCGGGCTGAGGCGGTGCTCCGGGTGCGCGAAGCGCGCCGAATCGGCCGCGACGCGCAGGTCGCACATGACCGCGAGGTCGAAGCCGCCCCCGAGTGCCGGCCCGTTCACCGCTGCGACGGTGGGCAGCGGGAAGGTCAGCACTCGCCGGTGCCACCGGTCGCTCGACGCCCACAGCCGCTCGGCCAGCTCGGTGTCGGCGAACTCGTCGAGGTCGAAGCCGGCGCTGAACGTCTCGCCGGCGCCGGTCACGACCACGACGCGCACCGCGGCGTCCAGCGCGAGGCGGTCCAGCCCCTCGCTCATCTCGTCGCGCAACGCGATCGACAGGGCGTTGCGCTTCTCGGGGCGCGTGAGGGTCAGGACGGCGACGCCTTCGTCGTCCGGCCCGCCGACGGACACGAGCGCCACGGTCAGTCGTCTCCCCGGCTGGCGGCGACGGCGTCGTCGAACGCGGCGCCCGCCGCGACGAGGCGGCGCAGCCGCATGAGGGGACGGGGCCGGTTGAACGCGACGGCACCGACGAGGCGGCCGTCGCGCCCCACGGCGGCAACGAATCGGTTCTCGGCGGTGGAGCCTTCGACGATCTCGATGCGGTCGTCGCCGTGGACGACCCCGACGACTTGGATCTTCACGTCGTACTGGTCCGACCACACGAACGGGACGGGGTCGAACGTGGGCGCGTCGCTGTTGCCGTGCAGGAGCCGGCGGGCGACGAACGCGCCCTGCTCGGCGGCGTTCGTCCAGTGCTCGAGCCGCATCGATTCGCCGTCGAAGAGCTGGTTCGGCCAGCGGGCGAGGTCGCCGGCGGCGACGACGGCGGGTGCGGCGAGGCACGTCGCGTCGCAGACGACGCCGTCCTCGATGGTCAGCCCGGACCCCTCGAGCCAGTCGGTGGCCGGGCGCACTCCGATGCCGACGACGACGACGTCGGCGGCCACGACCGACCCGTCGCCGAGCACGACGCCTTCCACTCGATCGTGCCCCTCGAAGCCGGCGACACCGACCCCGAGGCGCAGGTCGACGCCGTGGTCGACGT
>DATDGU010000010.1:0-2254 GCA_036521915.1 Acidimicrobiia bacterium
CCAGACGCTCACGAGGGCTCGGCTCGACGTGTACGCGTCGAGGCGTGTGGCGAGCACGGCGACATCCCAGGTGAGGGGCCCGGTGCCGCGCGCCGCGACCCCGTCGAGCTCGGCGAGCTCCTGGGTCTGCTCGGTCACGTAGGCGTCGGCCGCGGCGGGGGCCGCCATGGCGCGCAGCGCGGCGGCGCGCGCGTCGGGCGCCATGTCGTAGAGGCGCTGGCCTTGGCGGATGTCGGTCGTCGCGGCGGCGACCGCGCCGGCGCGGCTGTCCGCGAACCCCGCCGGGATCGGGGCGTCCGTGCGGGGCCCGGGGTCCGCGGCGGCGCGTGCCGCGGGGCGCGGCGTCGCGGGCGGTCGCGTCACGAGCCCGCGGGCAC
The DNA here is from genome assembly GCA_036521915.1 of Acidimicrobiia bacterium. Lineage (GTDB taxonomy): Bacteria > Actinomycetota > Acidimicrobiia > IMCC26256 > PALSA-555 > PALSA-555. Next base: position 378 of record DATDGU010000010.1, read on the forward strand.
CGGCGCCGATCAGCGCGGCGCCGAGGATCGTCACGGTGATCGTCCGGGGCCGCACCTGCACCGTGGCGGCGTCAGCTCCGCGACGCATTGAAGATGAGGTTGATGACGCTGGGCGCGAGCCCGGTGATGGCCGCGCCGACGGCGCCGCCCAGCACCAGATGCTTCCCGCGCGACGCACCGAGGTAGTTGCCGACCTGCTGGGACATCCCGAACATGGCCGCGCCGATGAGCATCGCCGCGAGGCTGCCCCACAGCCCGACCTGCGCGGTCCAGTCGATCAGCCGCTGGACGAACCCCGCACCGGGCAGGCCGTTGGCGGACGGGCTGGCGTTCACGCTGTCGGCGAGCATGCGGGCGATGACGGACCAGTGCATGACGCTTCTCCCTCGTCGTGGATGTCAGGTCGCTGGATCAGCGGCGGCCTGAGGCGGTCGCGGCTCGCGCGACGGCGCGTGCGTGCTCCCCGTCGTCACGGAGCTCCTCGCTGTCAGGACACGCGAGGAGGCCTTGCATGACCGCCCACACGGCCCGACGTGGCTGGTTCGCGGCCAGGGCCAGCTCGACGAGGCGGTGCGTCGCGTCGACGACGACGCGCGCGGCCCGCTCCACGTGGCCCTCGCGCTCCGCCCACCGATAGCCCGCCAGGTCGAAGGGGCGTCCGCGCACGGCCGTCAGGGCGGCGGCGAGTGCGTCGGCCGCGACGGCGGGACTCGCGGTGGCGGCCGTGTCGAGCGCGGCCTCGAGGCCGCCGAGGTCGGTGCCGACGGACGGCGCGAGCTGGCCGACGTGGCGCCGGAAGCGGCGCAGGTACGGCTCGCCGCCCTCGTCGACGCCGAGCAGCTTGCGGGCGACCGAGACGCGGTTCGACCACGTCGCGGCGGTCGGGGCGTCGTCGGGCCACAGCGCGGCGCGGATCTGGTGGTCCGGTGCCCCGCCGGGATGGCAGGCGAGATAGGTGACGAGCTCGAGGCACTTCCCGCCTCGGGGACCCGGCGCGCCGTGCACCTCGACGGAGCCGAGGACGCACACTTGGACGCGGGTCGGCACCGGCCGCACGGGGGCCTGCTCGACCATCGGGATCGTCGTCGGCACCGGGTCGGGCGCGACCGACGGGACGGTTGGCGGGGCGGCCACGGTGACGTCACCGAGGCATGACACCCCGATGCGCCCGTCGGCACCGCGCAACCGGAGGTCGGCGTTCTCGGCGTCGCCGTCGACGAGCACCGTCACGCGGGTATCGCCGATCGACGCGTCGACGAGGCGCGAGACGGTGTCCGGCGCGACGGCGCGTGGGACGACGACGACGAGGCACACGGGCGCGTCGGGTGGTTGACGCCGGGTGCCACGGTGGCGACGCCGGCCCGGTCGTCGGGCGGCGCGGCGCCAAAGCAGCGCGAGGGCGTCATCGAGGTCGACGGTCCCGGCCCGATCGACGTCGGAGCCGCGCAGCGTCACCGTCGCGAGGTCGCGGTGCGCCGCAGCACCGGCGAGCCGCTCGAGCAGCAGGTCGACGACGGCGGTCGTCGTCGCGGGCTCGCCGACGACGCCGACGACGCGAAAGGCGCCCAGGTTGAGCCACAGCATCCCGGTGCTCGTCGGACCGAGCGCGACGAGCGTCGGGAGCGGGGCGACGCCGGGCGGCGCGAGCCGCGCCGGGGATGCCTCCCACACCCACCCCGACGGGCTGGCGTGCCACGGGGGCCGCGCCGGGCCGGGCGGCCCGTCCCAGAAGACTTCGAGCAAGTCGTCGCTCAGGTGCGCGGCCAGCGGGGTGGGCCCCGGGGCTCGCTGCTCCGCCGCCAGGCGCGCGACCCACCCGCCGGGGTGATCGAGCGAGTCGGCCGGCGGCGTCGGCTGGGCGCGGCGGCGCGAACGGA
>DATDGU010000011.1:0-5223 GCA_036521915.1 Acidimicrobiia bacterium
GTTGCCCGTGCCGCCCGCCTCGAGGATCCGCCCGTCGCCGACGTAGATGGCGACGTGCTCGCTGGCGGCCTCGCCCCAGAACAGCAGGTCACCCGGCTGTGCGGCGGAGATCGGGATGTGGGGGAGCATCGCGTACTGCGCACCGGAGTAGTGGGGCAGCTGGAAGCCCGCGGACGCGTACGCGGCCATGACGAGCCCGGAGCAGTCATAGGAGTTCGGGCCCGCCGCGGCGTACACGTACGGCTTTCCGAGCTGGGCGCGGGCGAAGGCGATCGCCGCGGCGGCGAGCGGGCTGACCGGCGGAAGGTTCGGGTACGCCGCCGCGTCGCCGCTGTCACCGGCGGCGCTCAGCTCGGCCTCGGCCGCCTGCTGCTGGGCCTGCGCCACGAGCAGGACGAGCTGGCCCTGCACCTGGTTGAGGGTCGCCTGCTGCTGCGCCTGGGCGGCCGTGAGGCTGGCCCGGGTGCTCTCGAGCTGCTGGACGTCGCTCGCCGCGGCGGCCTGGGCCTTCTGGGCCGCGGTCTGCTGCGCGGTGAGCGCCTGCTTGGCCGAGTTGAGCTGGCCGATGAGGGTGTTGTCGACCGCGGCCTGCGCCGCGGCGTACTTCTGGCCGACGAGGAGCTGCTGGGCGTCGCTGAAGTCGAGGGTGTTCAGCGACTCGCCGTCGACCGCGCTCTGGTAGTCGGTCACCGCTCGGGCCCGGACCTGGACGCGCAGGGTGCTCAGCCGAGCCTCCTCGGCGGCGAGCTTGGCCTGGGTGTCGGCGATGGCCTGCTGCGCCTGCTGCACGCGGAGCTGCGCGCCGTCGTACTGCTGGCCCAGCGCGTCGAGCTGGACGTTGTTCGACGCGATCTGGCTCTGTAGCGTCTGCGCCTGCTTCAACGCGTCGCCGATCGGGTCGGCACCCGCCGACCCGGCCGTCACGAGGAAGGCCGTGGTGACTGCGAGCGCGATGAGGCCCATGGGCCGAATGTGGCGGAGCACGAGTGGTGCAGGGTAATGGGTCCTGCGTGGGCGAGTCCATGCCGACCCGATGACCCCGTGATCCCAGGGTTCCGGGTTGGCGTACCCCGCGCCGCGGGCCTCGAGACGACCGGGAGGGGCGATGGACCTAACGGCGGAGACCCTGCTCGAGCAGGCGGCGGCCCGCACCGGGCTCGACGACTTCGGCGCGGCGTCGTTCCGCGAGGGGCTGGACCGCCTCGTCGACGGGTTGGCCCGCGAGGCGCACCTGAACGCAGTCGGGGAAGCGATGGCACCTGAGGTGCTCCTCGGCTATCTGACGTCGCGTCTCGAGGTGACCGACTGGCATCGCCGCCACCCCGAGATGGGCGCGGCCGACGTCACGCCGCCGGTCGTGATGATCGGCATGGGCCGGACGGGCACGACGATCCTCCACGACCTCCTCGGCCAGGACCCGGCGAACCGGGTGCCCCGCACCTGGGAGGTCGACCGGCCCTGCCCGCCTCCCGAGGCCGCGACCCACGACGACGACCCGCGCATCGCCGAGGTGCAGGCCCAGCTCGAGGTCATGGACCAGATCCACCCCGAGTTCCAGGCCATGCACCCGACCGGCCCCCTGCTCGCCCAGGAGTGCATCCGGATCACGGGCTCGGCGTTCGCGAGCCTCATCTTCCTCAGCCAGTTCCGACTCCCCTCCTACTTCGACTGGCTCACCCACGAGGCGGACCTGACCCCCGCCTATCGCTGGCACCGCCGGTTTCTCCAGCTGCTGCAGTGGCACGACCCCGGCGAGCGCTGGATCCTGAAGTCGGGCGCGCACCTCTGGTCGCTGCCCGCCCTCGTCGCCGAGTACCCCGACGCCCGGTTCATCCAGACCCACCGCGACCCGCTGCGGGTGGTGGCGTCGCTGTCGTCGCTCTTCGCCACGGTCCGCGAGACCGGCAGCGACGACGTGAGCATCGCCCAGGTGGCCGGCGACTGGACCGACCCGATCCTCGAGGCGCTCGACCTGGCGGTGACCGCCCGCGAGGACGGCACCGTCCCCGATGACCGGGTCGTGGACATCCAGTACGCCACGTTCGTCGCCGACCCGATCGCGACGGTGCGCGAGCTCTACGCCCGGTGGGACCTCGAGCTGACCCCGGACGTCGAGGGCCGGATGCGGGCCTTCCTCGACGAGCACGGCCAGCACCAGCACGGGGTGCACCGGTACGCCTTCGCCGACACCGGCCAGTCCGCCGGTGAGCTCCGGGAGCGGACCCGCCGCTACTGCGCGTACTTCGACGTCCCCGAGGAGCCCCTCGCGTGACCCGATATTGAGTAGCGGCTACTCAAGCCCGGAGGCGGTCGGCTTGCGATCCTGGGAGTCGAGTCCGGAGGCCAGGGAGCAGGTCGGACTCGCCGACCATCATCAGCGAACGGGCCGCACCGCGTACCGCGCGGTCGACCGGCAAAGGAGCAATGGCGTGGGACTGTTCAAGGGCGCACGTGACGCAATGCAGAACGCCGGGGGCCTTGCGGGGAACGCGCAGGCCCAGGCGGCCGCCGATGTCGCCGGGCTGCAGGCCGGCCTGACCGAGGGCAGCTACGACCCCAACGACCCGGCGTTCGCGCCGATCGAGGGCGTCGACCTCGACGGGTACGCGAAGGCCGTCGCCGCCATCACGAAGTCGGGCGTCGGCAACGAGGCGGAGGCGGCCACGGTCGCCGAGGGTGCCGGGATCCCCGCCGGCAAGTGGAAGACGGTGAGCGACGGCTGGGTGGCGCGCATGCGGGAGAGCCGCGCCGTGATGAACCGCTACGGCGTCATCTACGGCCAGTTCTGATCGTCGAGCGTGCGGGCCCGTGGCCGGTGCGCCGGCCACGAGTCCGTGTCGCGTCCGGCCTAGGACGGCTGGCGCTCGCGGACCTCGATGTGCTGCAGCTCGACCATGAGCGGCAGCAGGAAGCCGATATAGGCGCTCGTCAGCGTGTAGTCGTGCGTCGGCCCCGCCGTCACTCGTGAGGCGATGTCGACGATCCGCACCCGGTCGTCGGTCGCGGCGCGGGCCTTGGCCCGGTCGACGATCCCCTCGAGCTCCGCGCGGGTGTCGACCTGGAGCCCGAAGTGGTCCGACGCCGGCGCGACGACGAACGGTTGCGCCGGGAGCAGGTAGACGAACTGGGCGAAGACGCCGGTGTAGAGGATGAGGGGGTTCCCCTTCTCGCCGGTGTTGTCGCCCTCCCGCCAGCCGTAGACGTCACCGTAGAAGTCGAGGATCTCGGCGCGCCCGGCGTCGTCGAGGATCGCCGGGTCGACGCTGATCGCGACGTGGTTCAGGACGGGTCGGGACGAGGACGGGCTCATGGGGACACCTCCGGTCGGACGAGCACCTTCGCCGCGAGCTCACCGCGGGCCAGGGACTGCATCGTCGGCAGCAGCGCCTCGAGGCCGACGTCGGTGGGCTCGACGAGCAGGTCGACGGGGAGGCGGCCCGAGGCGAGCAGCTCGAGCGCCGGCGCGAAGCCGGCCTCGTCGTAGTTGTACGCGCCGATCGCGGTGAGCTCGAGGATGATCATGCGGTTCTGGTTCACGCGGGGCCACGCGCTGCCGGTGCCGACGAACACGAGCGTCCCCGCGTAGTCGAGGTGGTCGAGCGCGGCCTCGGCCGCGGCGGCGCGGCCCGAGCACTCGAACGCCACCGTGTAGGGATGCTCGGCGGTGCGCCCCATCGGCACCGGGCCGAGGTCGTCCGGCGTGATGACCTCGGATGCGCCGACAGCCCGCGCCCGAGCCTGGCGTGCCGGGGCCGGCTCCGAGACCGTGACGTCGGTGACGCCGACGCTGCGCAGCACGGCGAGGACGAGCAGCCCGACCGGTCCGGCGCCGGTGACGAGGACGCGGTCGTCCGGGGTGACCTCGGCCAGATGCACCGCGTGGAGCGCGATGGCGGTCGGCTCGGTGAGCGCCGCGGTGCGCAGCGAGAGCCCGTCGGGGATCCGCAGCAGGCGCGGCGCGGCGGTCGTGAGGTAGCGGCAGTACGCGCCGCGGAAGCCGAGCAGGTCGCGCTCGGCGCGCCGCAGGCACACCGAGGGGCGGCCCCGCCGACAGGCGCGGCACTCGCCGCAGCCCCGCTGGTCGTCGGCGACGACCGGTGTCCCGACCTCCCAGCCGTCGACGCCGTCACCGACGGCGGCGATCGTGCCGGCCCACTCGTGGCCGAGGACGGCGCCGGGCCGCGCGAAGCGCTCCAGGACGAGGTGGAGGTCGCTGCCGCAGATCCCGCAGTGCGAGACCTCGACGAGGGCCTGGCCCGGGCCGACGTCGGGCACCGGCAGGGTCTGGACCTCGAGCTCGCCGTCCCCCACGTAGACGGACGCGGGCATCGTCTCCGGCAGCATCGACGCGGAGCGTAGGGCGCCGGGCGGCGCGGCGTCGCGCCCGCTGAGCCCCGCCCCGCCGCGACGGGACGGCGCTAGAGGAGAATCAGCACCGCGGCGATCACCGCGGCGACGGTGACGAGCACGACGGCGTCGGTGGCGCCTGGCGGGGCGCTGGTCGTCGTCGGGACGGCGAGTCCGCCGCGTGCCTCGATCGCGTCGGCGAGGTCACGGGCGCGGCGCAGCGCGACGACGACCGCCGTGCTCAGCAGCCCCTCGACGTCGCGCACCGCCATCCCGACTCGCCGACGCCACCGCACGCGTTCGCGGGTCGCCGGGCGGCGCAGCCGGCTCACGGCGAACAGCGTGCGGATCTCCTCGATGAGCAGCGGCAGGGAGCGGATCGCGAGCCCGACGGCAACGACCCACTCGTCGACGGGGAGCCTCAGGGCGCGCAGCGGCGCGGTGAGCCGCGCCAGCGCGGGCGCGACGTCACCGAGCGGCGTCGTCCAGCCGACGAGCAGCGCGGCGGCGAGGATGACGAGGGCCAGCCCGACGAGCAGCGCCCAGTCGCTGAGCCCACCGAGGCTCAGGTCGACCGACCCGACGTGGACGACGGGGTGCGCGCCCGACCGCAGGGTCAGGAGCGCGTCGGCGAGGGCCAGCACCCAGATCCATCGGGGCAGCCGCGGCACCGCGCCGGCGGGCACACGGGCCGCGACGACGCCGACGGCCACGATCGCGGCCGCGACCCCGAGCGCCGGCCACGTCGGCCGGAACGAGAGCATGATCCCGATCTCGAGCACGATCAGCAGCTTCGTGCCGGCCCAGAGGCGGTGGACCGGCGAGTCGTGCGGCAGCAGCCGCAGCACCACGAACTCGTGCGAGCGGCGGGGCCGG
>DATDGU010000012.1:0-6067 GCA_036521915.1 Acidimicrobiia bacterium
CCAGAAATGGCCGGAGGAGCTGCACTCGGTCGACGCGTTCCCGCGCACCGCGTCGGGCAAGGTCCAGAAGTACGTCCTGCGCGACCAGCTGCGACACGCCGCTCGCTGAGCGACCTGGACGGCGGCCGGCCCCTCGTCGTCAGCGGCGCGACGCGCCGGTGAGCCGCTCCACCAGCAGTGTGCGCTGGATCTGTCCCGTCGCCGGCGTGCGGGGGAGCGCCTCGACGAGCTCAAGACGGCGCGGCTGCTTGAACGCCGCGAGTCGGCCCTCGCAGTGCGCTCGCAACGCGTCGACGCTCAGCTCGTCGGCCCGACCCGCGGCCGGCACGATGACCGCGCAGACGACCTCGCCCCAGCGCACGTCGGGCAGCCCGACGACGGCGACCTCGCCGACGGCGGGGTGCGCGGCGAGCACCTGCTCGACCTCGCCGGGGGCGACGGTCTCGCCGCCGGTGCGCAGCACATCCCGCGCCCGGCCGACGATCGAGAGATAGCCCTCGTCGTCGAGGACGCCGAGATCGCCGGTGTGGTACCAGCCGCCCTGGAGGGCTTCGGCGGTCGCCTCGGGCGCCTCGAAGTAGCCGTCCATCAAGAACGCGCTGCGGACGCAGACCTCGCCGTCGTCGGCGAGGCGCAGGTCGACGCTCGGCGCGGGGAGCCCGACCGATCCAGGCTTGCGGTCGAGGTCGGCGTCGCCGAGGAGGCTCGCCGGCCCCGCCTCCGTCGAGCCGTAGTAGATGCGCGTGGCGGTCTCCGGGAACGCCTCCTTGATGGCGCGCAGCAGCTCGGGTGGCGTGGCGGACGTCCCCGTGTCGCACTCGCGCAGCGAGGTGAGGTCATACGAGGACAGGTCCGCCTCCAGGACCCGGCTCCACACCGCCGGGAGGCAGTAGAGGCGCGTCGCCCGGCGCCGCTCGGTGGTCTCCAACAGCACGCTGGCGTCGGGCGCGGCGAGGTGCACCGGCAGGCGCATCTGCCAGGCGTTCAGCGCCATGGACCAGCCCGACATGTGGAACAGCGGGAACATGCAGACCGTCGCGCCCGTCCAGTCCGTGATGAGGTTCGGGAAGCTGCGCAGATAGCTCGCACGGTGCGACAGGACGACGCCCTTCGAGCGTCCCGTGCTCCCGCTGGTGAAGAACACGACGTGCGTGTCGCGCTCGTCGAAGGACGGGTCCCGCACGTCGCTGGCCGGCTGCGACGCCGCCTCGTCGAACAGCTGGGTCTGGGCCACCGACACGAACGGCGGGTCGGCGTGCGCCTCGTCGACGATCGTCAGGGTCGGGCGGGCGTAGTCGAGCACCTCGGCCGCTTCGTCGGCGCCGAGGCGCGCGTTCACGGGCATGAACGCGGCGCCGAGCTTCGCCGCGGCGCCGAAGATCGGCATCGCCGCCAAGGACGTCTCACCCCACCAGGCGACGCGGTCGCCCCGTCCGACCCCGGCGCCCGCCAGCCTGCGGGCCATGCGGTTCGACCCGGCGTCGAGCGCCGCGAACGTGAGCTCGTCGCCGCCCATGGTGGCGGCCAGCCGCATGGGGACGACCTCGGCCGCGTGTCGCAGCACGTCGCCGATCAGGAGGGCCATCGGCGCCGCAGCGTAGGCGGACGACCAGGGGGCCCGCCGGGGCCCCGATGACACAGTTGACAATCATTGTCGATAAACTGGCGTTGTTATGAGAACAGTGGAGGAGCTCTCGGAGCGGTTCCGGGATCAGGGCTTGCGCGTGACGCCCCAGCGGCAGGCCATCTTCGGGCTGCTCCAGGGTGACGCGAGCCACCCGACCGTCGAGGCGCTCTACGAGCGGGCCCGGAGCGCGATGCCGACGATCTCGCTGAAGACCGTCTACCAGACGGTGCACGACCTCGGGGCGATGCACGAGGTGGGGCTCATCCATCTCGGCACGGGCAGCGTGCGCGTCGACCCGAACGTCGAGCACGCCCACCACCACCTCATCTGCACCGCCTGCGGCCGGGTGCGGGACGTCCTCGTCGACGTCCGTGATCTCCGGCTCGCTGCCCGCGACCGGCGCGGATTCCGCGTCGCCGACGTGGAGGTGCACTTCCGCGGCGTCTGCGAGGACTGCGCCGCCCCAGGTGTCCAAACCGACGACCAGACCAAGCACAAGGAGTAGCCCCACGATGCCCTCCCTCGATGGAACGAAGACCCACGACAACCTGAAGACGGCGTTCGCCGGCGAGAGCCAGGCCAACCGCCGCTACCTGTACTTCGCTCAGAAGGCCGACGTGGAGGGCTACCCCGACATCTCTATGCTGTTCCGCTCGGTCGCCGAGGGCGAGACGGGTCACGCCTTCGGGCACTTCGACTTCCTCGCCGAGGTCGGTGACCCGGTCACCGGCGTCGCCGTCGGCGCCACCACCGACAACCTGAAGTCGGCGGTCGAAGGCGAGACCTACGAGTACACCGAGATGTACCCGGGCTTCGCCAAGACGGCCCGCGACGAGGGCTTCGACGAGATCGCCGAGTGGCTCGAGACGCTGGCCCGCGCCGAGAAGAGCCACGCCGGCCGGTTCGCCCAGGGGCTCGAGAGCGTCCAGTAGCGGTCCGACGCCGCGCGACGGCCCCGGGAGTGCGGGGCCGTCGCCGCGTCGACCCGACGACTACCCGCGCGGGCGACTCATGCGCTGGGACCGACTCCGGAGGGTTGTGTGCGCAAGCTGACGCTCGCCGACATCAAGGACCTGCGCGAGTACGAGCGCGAGCGCGACTCCTTCCGCTCCGAGATCATCGCCATGAAGAAGCAGCGCCGCATCCCGCTCGGCGATCTGATGACGATCGTGTTCGAGAACGCCGCCACCATGCGCTTCCAGATCCAGGAGATGGCACGCGCCGAACGGATGCTCCGGGACGACCAGATCGCCCACGAGCTCGAGACCTACAACGAGCTCGTTCCCGGCACCAACGAGCTCTCCGGGACGCTATTCATCGAGATCACCGACGACGAGGCGGTCCACTACTGGCTGCCGCGCCTCGTTGGCATCCACGACCACATCAGCCTCGTCGTCGGGGGCGTCTCGAGCCCGGGACGGGCGCAGGACGTCGAGCGCCTGACCCGACCGGACACCACGACAACCGTCCACTACCTGAAGTTCACCGTGAGCCCCGACCAGCAGCGCGCCGTCGCCGACGGGCCGGTCCGGATCGTCGTCGACCATCCCGAATACGACGCCGACGTCACGCTCACCGCCGAGCAGCGAGACGAGCTCGCCGGGGACCTCGCCCCTTGAGCCTGCCCATCCCGATCAGCCGGCTCGACCCCGACCTACCGCTCCCCGCCGCCGCCCACGACGACGACGCCGGTCACGACCTCACGGCACGCGAGGACGTCCGCCTCGAGGCGGCGGGCGGGCGCGCCCTCGTCCCGACCGGCGTCGCCGTCGCGATCCCGCCCGGGTACTGCGGGCTCGTCCTGCCTCGCTCGGGGCTCGCGCTCCGCCACGGCGTCACCTGCCTCAACACGCCCGGGCTGATCGACCCGCAGTACCGCGGCGAGCTGAAGGTCCTGCTCGTCAACACCGACCCCACCGAGGCGTACGCGGTGCACCGCGGCGACCGGATCGCCCAGCTCGTGATCGTCGCCGCGCAGTCCGTCGAGTGGCGTCCCGTCGACGCCCTCGACGTCACGACGCGCGACACCTACGGGTTCGGTTCCACCGGACGCTGACGCCGGCGCGCGAACCGAGCCGGTCCAATGGACCCTGCCGGCGTCACCCCGTTAGCGTGCGCCGATGCCCCACGACCGCACGTTCCGCTTCGGCGTCATGGCGCCACGCGCCGAGTCGGCGCGCCAGTACCGCGAGAACGCCCGCAAGTGCGAGGATCTCGGCTACTCGACGCTCTTCGTCCCCGACCACTTCGTCGACCATCCGCTCGCGCCGATCCCGGCGATGGCGATGGTCGCCGAGGCGACCACGAAGCTGCGTGTCGGCGCGCTGGTGCTCGGCAACGACTACAAGCACCCCGTCGTGCTGGCCCGCGAGGCCGCCACGCTCGACCTGCTGTCCGACGGGCGCCTCGAGCTCGGCGTCGGCGCGGGCTGGATGACCGTCGACTACGAGAAGGCTGGCCTGCCGCTCGATCCGCCCGGCGTCCGCGTCGACCGCCTCGCCGAGTCGATCGCCGTCCTGAAAGGCCTGTTCGCCGACGGCGAGTTCTCCTTCGACGGTAAGCACTACCAGATCAGCGACCTCGACGGCGGCCCGCGTCCGGTGCAGCCCGGGGGACCGCCCATCCTCGTCGGCGGGGGCGGGAAACGCGTCCTGTCGCTCGCTGCCCGTGAGGCGGACATCGTCGGCATCAACGCCAACCTGCGGCGCGGCCAGGCGGAGCACCCCGACGCCGCGAAGTCGCTCAGCGCCGCCGCGACCGACCAGAAGCTGGCGTGGGTCCGCGAGGCAGCCGGACCGCGCTTCGACGACCTCGAGATCCAGCAGTACGCCGGCTTCGTGCACTTCACGGACGACCGCGAGTCGCTCGCCGCAGCGATGGCACCGGCGTTCGACGTCACACCCGAAGTCGCCCTCGAGACACCGATCGCGATCGTCGGCACGGTGGAGCAGATGATCGAGGACCTGCTCGCCCGAAGGGAGCGGTGGCAGATGAGCTACGTCGTCGTGGACGATGCCCACGCCGAGGCGTTCGCGCCCGTCGTCGAGCGCCTCGCCAGCACCTGATGGCGACTCGACCGTTCCGATTCGGCGTCCAAGCGGGCGGCGCCCACGGCGCCCGCGAGTGGCGTGACCTCGCCCGCCAGGTCGAGGACCTCGGCTACTCGACGCTGTTTGTGCCCGACCACTTCATCGACACCGAGATGGCACCTATGGTCGCGATCTCCTTCGCGGCGGCGGCGACCGAGCAGCTGCGGGTCGGCATGCTCGTGCTGGGCAACGACTACAAGCATCCGGCCGTCGCGGCCAAGGAGGCCGCGACCGTCGACCTGCTCTCCGAAGGCCGCCTCGAGTTCGGGCTGGGCGCGGGATGGATGCAGACCGACTACGAGGCCCTCGGGCTCGCCTACGACTCCCCGAAGGTGCGCATCGAGCGGCTCGCCGAGGCGCTCGCCGTCGTGAAGGGCGCCTGGGCCGACGAGCCATTCACCCACGCCGGGCCGAGCTACACGATCCGCTCCTACAACGGGCTCCCGAAGCCCGTGCAGCGACCGCACCCGCCGATCCTCGTCGGCGGCGGCGGCGAACGGCTGCTCCGTCTCGCCGGTCGCGAGGCCGACATCGTCGGGATCAACCCGAACCTGCGGGCCGGCGCGATCACCAATGATGCGATGAAGACGTCGCTCGCCGACCAAACCAGCCAGAAGATCGCCTGGGTGCGGGAGGGCGCCGGCAGTCGCTTCGACGAGCTCGAGCTGCAGATCCGCTACTTCCTCGCCGCGATCACCGACGACGCTCGCGGGCTCGCCGACGGCCTCGCGCCCGGCTTGGGCATCAGCGCAGACGAGGCGCTGTCGTCTGGTGTGGCGCTCGTCGGCACCGTCGACGAGGTCTGCGACACGCTCGTCGAGCGCCGAGAGCGCTGGGGCGTCTCGTACGTCGTCGTCGGCGACGACAACTACCCGGCGTTCGCCCCCGTCGTGGCGCGGCTCGCGGGGACCTAACACCTCGCGGATGCTCCAGCGTCCGGACGGGGGGCAGGCCAGCGCCGCGGGCCGGCGCTATCGTTGATCGCTCACGCGGACGTGGCTCAGCTGGTAGAGCATCACCTTGCCAAGGTGAGGGTCGCGGGTTCGAATCCCGTCGTCCGCTCCACATCACCGCACACGAGGGAACGGGGCCGGGGCGAAACTAGGGCGAACGCGTACACCCGGCCTCAGGGGGTTCGAATCCCGTCGTCCGCTCCAAGTCGTTGCACACCAGGAAGCACGGAAGAGGCGAAGCGCCGGACGAACGTGGACGGGGCGGGAGAGGACGGAGTAGGGCCGCGAAGCCGCTGGTGACGCCGGTTTGGATTGGGCTCCGGCTAGCGACGACGGCCTGACCGCCGGAGGAGTTGACCCCATGGGTCACGCAGGGCGAGTGTCGGCAGGATCGGGAT
>DATDGU010000013.1:0-8856 GCA_036521915.1 Acidimicrobiia bacterium
GGCTCGCGGCGAGCGCGGCGAGGTCGCCGCCCGCGGTGACGGCGACGAGCCGGGCGCCCGCGTCGAGGGCTCCCTCGGCCATCGCCACCGTCTCCTCGGTGTTGCCGGAGTACGACAGCGCGAACGCGAGGGTGCGCGGGCCGACGAACGCGGGCGTGCGGATCTGCTTGAGCACGACCACCGGGACGGGCAGCGTGGAGGCGACGGCGCGCAGCACGTCACCGGCGATGCCCGAGCCACCCATGCCGAGCACGGCGATGTTGTCGATGGTGTCGGCGCGGGGCAGCCCCGCGCGGTCGAGGAGCATGCCGGCCTGTTCGTGTGCCTTCGCGAGCTGCTCGGGGAGCTCGCGGACGCGGTCGAGGAACCCGAGGGTGTCGGGCGCCACGCCTAGGCCTCGAAGGTCGGCTGGATGCCCTCGGCCGAGGCCTTGGCGACGAGGCGCTCGTGCTCGGCGTCGTCGACGGTCTCGGCCTCGTCGATGAGCATGATGGGGATGTCGTCGCGCACGGCGTAGCGGCGGTGGAGGCGCGGGTTGTAGAGCGCGGATTCGTCGGCGAAGTAGAGCAGCGGGCCCTTGTCCTCGGGGCAGGCGAGGATCTCGAGCAGCTTCGGGTCGAGCGTCACGGCGTCAGTCTGCCTCGCCGGCCACGAGCGTGAGGACCTCGGTGGCGTGGGCCTGGCACGCGTCGGCGTCGGCCGCCTCGACGTTCAGGCGCAGGAGCGGCTCGGTGTTGCTCGGCCGCAGGTTGAACCACCACGCGCCGTGGTCGACGGTGAGCCCGTCGAGTCGGTCCTGGGCGGCGTCGGCGTGTGCGGCCGCGACGGCCTCGAGGACGGCCGCCGGGTCGCGGACGCGCTGGTTGCGCTCCCCCGACTGGACGTAGCGCTCGTAGGGGCGTCGGAGCGTCGAGAGCGGGGCCTCGCTGCGGGCGAGCGCCTCGAGCACGACGAGCGCGGCGATGATGCCCGAGTCGGCCCGGTAATTGTCCCGGAAGTAGTAGTGCCCCGAGTGCTCGCCGCCGAAGCCCGCGCCGGTGTCGGCCATGACCGCCTTGATGAAGGAGTGCCCGACCCGGGCGCGCACCGGGACGCCGCCCAGCTCGCGCACGATCTCGGGGACGGCCTTCGAGCAGATCAGGTTGTGCACGACCGTCCGGTCGGGCTCGGGCGCGCCGGCCGGGAGCCCCCGCAGCGTCGACGCGGCGACGATCGAGGTGGTGAGGGACCCCGACAGGGCCTCGGCCTGGTCGTCGACCAGGAACACCCGGTCGGCGTCCCCGTCGAAGGCCAGGCCGACGTCGGCGCCGCGGTCGCGCACCGCCTGCTGCAGGTCGACGAGGTTGGCGGGCTGGATCGGGTCCGCCGGGTGGTTCGGGAAGGTGCCGTCGAGCTCGCCGTAGAGGATGTCGAGCGTGACGGGCAGGCCCTCGAAGACGGCGGGGACGACGAGCCCGCCGAGCCCGTTCGCCGTGTCGGCGACGATCGAGAGGCCGGTGAGCGTCTCGATGTCCACGAAGGACCGGACGTGGTCGACGAAGGCGGGCAGCAGGTCCTGGTGCTCGACCTCGCCTTGGCGCGCCGCGCCGCCGAGGTGTCCGTCGGCGACGAGCTCGCGGATCTCGGTGAGGCCGCTCTCCTCCCCCACGGGCGCGGCGCGGGCGCGGCACAGCTTGATGCCGTTGTACTCGGCCGGGTTGTGGCTGGCGGTGAACATGGCGGCGGGCGCGTCGAGGTGCCCCGACGCGAAGTACACGAGGTCGGTCGAGGCGAGGCCGAGGTCGACGACGTCGGCGCCGGCCGCGGTCGCGCCGTGGGTGAACGCCTCGACGAGCGGCTCGGACGAGGGGCGGGCGTCTCGGCCGACGAGCACCCGGCGGGCGCCGGTGAAGGCCACGAACGCGCCACCGACCCGCTCCGCGATCGACTCGTCGAGCTGGTCGGGATAGACGCCCCGGATGTCGTACGCCTTGAAGATGAGGTCGAGCGACGCCGGCCGGGGGCTCACGCGTCGGTCAACCTACCCGGCGCTCGACTCGGTGGATGCCGCCGTCGGGTCCGTCGGCCCCACCAGATGAGCAGCCCGACCCCGAGGATCCCGACGAGGGTGAGGAGGCGCCCGAGCCACTCGGCGCTCGTCGTCCCGTACGTGAGGGTCACGTCGTGGCTGGTGGGCACGACGACCATGAAGTTCGGCGTGGACCGGTACGGGCCGTCGGCGCCGCTCGCCTGCCAGTTCGGGAAGTAGGAGGTCTTCACGAGCACCGGGATGCCGGTGCGCGACACGTGGAAGGAGATGCTCGTGTCGCTCTGACGGATGTCGGTGACCTGCACGGGCGGGAGCGGCGTGCGGGTGAGTTGGCGGGCGGGCGTGGCCTGGGCGTGCTGCCAGCTCACCGGACCGTCGGCGACGAGGACCCGGTTCAGGGCCGTCGGGTCGTTGAACCACGGGACGGCGATGCAGTCCTGCCAGTCGTGGAGCGTGACGTCGCTCGCGTCGACCCCGTTGTTGATGACCTCCTGGGTGCAGGTCGCCTGCTCGTGCGCCGACAGGGAGTCGACGACGACGGGCTGGTACTGCAGCGGCGAGACCGTCGGCGAGCCGGCGACCTCGTAGATGCTCCACGTGTCCGGGTAGATCCCGCCGCGCTTCGTCGGGCTCGTCGCCACGAGCCGCAGCGCCGGGCTCTGGGCCGCGGCCTCACGCGACACGCCCGAGTGGGCGACGAAGTACTTGACGCCGAGCATCTGCATGTAGCGGACGCCGAGACTGAAGTCGGCGACGCTCCGGTACGGGACGCCGCGGACCGGGTTCGACGCGTTGCCGGGCCCGACGAGGGTGGCGACCGCCATGAACACGTACGGCGTCGTGGCGGACGACTCGTAGTAGAGGCCCTCCATCGTCGGGAAGCGGCCGTTCGTCCAGTACGGGAGGAGCATGAGCGCGAGCGGCGTCCCGTACACGTTGATGCCCGGCCCGCCCTCGAAGAGCGTCCGGCCGGGGTCCGGGAGGCGCCCGATCGTGTCCATGAGGACCCGGTACTCGGGGTAGTCCTTCTTCAGGCCCGGCCCCTGCCCGGCGAGGTCCTGGTAGCCGCTCTCGTTCCACTTCACCCAGTAGGGCAGGAAGTCCTTCGACGCATCGATGTTGATGAGCGACCCGACGGTGAGCAGCACGGTGAGCGCGACGACGGTGCCGATGCCGACGACGCGGGGCGCGAGGCTCCCCCAGCGTGCGGGGACGCCCTCGAGCAGCTCGTCGTCGGCGTGGGCGGCGAGGCGCCGCGCCTGCACGCGCCGGGCGAGCCAGGCGACGCCGCGCACGAGCTCGGCGACGCCCGCGCCCATCATGAGGAACACGCACAGGTACCAGAAGGGCAGCACGCGCAGGTTCCACGCCGGGGTGGCCTGCACGCTGGCCCACACGACGAACATCAGCCCGGTGAGCGCGGTGAGGATGACGAGCACGAACGTCGAGCGGCGCCGCCCGACGATCCCACCGACGACGGCGATCGTGAGGAGGACGGCGGCGCCCCACTGCCAGGGCAGCGCGCCGCGGATCCCGAACAGGTACGACCACGGGAACAGGAACGAGCCGTACTGGGTGATCGCGGCGTAGCGCATGTCGGTCGTGTACTGGAGAGTGCTGACGAGCGGCACGCTCCACACCGCGGTGAGCAGCATGCCGACCGCGCCGATCGCCGCGGCCCGCCCGAGCGTCTCGCGGGGCCAGCAGGCGAACAGGACGATGAGGACACCGACGCCGGCGAAGAGCACGGACGCGACACCGCCGGGCTGCCCGGTCGCGAGAGTGAGGAGGGCCGGGACGATGGCGAGGACGCCACCGAGCGCGACCCAGGCGGCTCGTCGTCGTCCCGCCGACCACGGCTTCGGGGACGTCCCGACCACGACGACGACGGCGCCCACGACGGCGAACACGGCGACGACGATGTGGCTCATCGCCGTCGCGGCGAGCAGCACGGCGGGCAGCCAGAGCCCGCGCCGGGTGCGCAGCGACCAGGCCAGCGCGCCGAGGAAGCAGAGCGCGAGCGCGAGGGCGATCGTGTACGAGAACTCGCCGGCGAGGTTGCTCGCCAGCGTGCCGCCCATGATGTGCTGGTCGAAGGCGATGGTGTTGCGGTCGAAGGTCGACGCGCCGGGGTCGCCGTTGAAGAACACGAACGCGGTGGCGGCGACCGCGAACGCCGGGGGCGTCGGCTCTGGGGCGCGCAGGCCCCGCGCGAACACGTACGCGCCGACCGGCATGAGCATCGGGCCG
The DNA here is from genome assembly GCA_036521915.1 of Acidimicrobiia bacterium. Classification (GTDB taxonomy): domain Bacteria; phylum Actinomycetota; class Acidimicrobiia; order IMCC26256; family PALSA-555; genus PALSA-555. The sequence continues at coordinate 4,280 of DATDGU010000013.1, forward strand.
AGCGCGGTGACGAGCTTGAACGCGACGTTGTAGGGGATGACGGAGTTGATGCCGACGATGAGCAGCGCCGGGAACGGGAAGTAGAACTGCCCCGCCGGGAACCCCGCGTAGTAGTCGGGTGACCAGCCCGACAGCCGCCACGGGAGCAGGTGGTCGCGGAGGAACGCGGGCCACCAGACGTGGGCGCCGGTGTCACCCCCCGCGGGGGTGGTGTTGCGCAGGAGCAGCCGGGGATCCAGCTGCACGAAGATGAAGGCGACGCACGCCGCGAGGACGAGGAGGCCGACCCAGACCTCGAGGCGGCCCCACCAGGGGGGCGGGGGTGGCTCGGCCGGCTCGTCGGCGTCGGCGGGCGCGTCGAGCACCGACGCCGAGGCGGCCATTTGCTTAGCCTGCCAGGACGGGGGGCCGTCCCGGCGGCGGGCTCAGCGGGCCCGGGCGAGCTCCAGGACCTGGCTCAGTGGCACGTGGCTGTCGCCGGCGGTCCAGGTCTTCTCCTCGCACCGACCGCAGCGCCGGAACGTCAGGTCCTGCCCCGAGACCCGCATCCGGATCTCCACGAGCGAACCCTTGGAACACGAAGGGCATTGCATCGCAATCCTCCCAGCCAACTTCGAACCCAGCCAAACTTCGAGAACGGGCTATCGGCAGGGGGGAGCAAAACCTTGAATCGCTCGAAACGGCTGTGGACAAGGCCTGTGGAGGACCGGGCGGGCTAGAGGAGGATCTGCAGGACGGCGAGCAGGTTGAAGCCGGCGTGGAGCAGGAACGATTCGGACAGGTCCCCGGTCTTGAGCGCTCGGTCCCCCGAGACGAGGCCGAGGAGGAAGAGGGCGGGGACGGCGAAGCCGGCGCCGGGGTCAAGGGCGACGTGGACGAGCGCGAACACGAGCGCCGAGATGGCGACGGCGGCCGTCGGGTTGGTGCGGCGCATCAGGGCCCGCAGCAGCGCCCCGCGGAAGAGGAGCTCCTCGCCGAGCGGGGCGACGACGAGCACGGCGACGATGAAGAGCGCCGCCTGGGAGCCGTGGGCTGACTGGAAGACCCGCACGACGCTCTGTGACGACTGGCCGGAGCGGTCCAGGTTCCCGGCGTCGACGATCGGCGTGAGCCCGATCCCGGCCATGAAGGCGAGCCCCAGCCCGACGAGGAACCAGCCGCTGTCCTTCGGCGAGAGCCGCAGCCCGAAGTCCGCCCGGAGGCTCCCCACGCCGCGCCGGGCGGCGAAGCTCAGGTAGACGACCGCCGTCGTGGTCTGGACGGCGAGCGCAGCGAGCGAGGCCGGCACCTGGGAGCTCTGGGGCAGCTTCCCGTGGGTGAGGAACGGGGTCTCGGCGATCGAGGCGGCGAGCAGGGAGAGAAGGAAGGCGACGGCGGCGTCGGGCACGCCCCAGCCGATGTGCGGCGCCTCGCTGGACCCCGGCGGGCCGACGGCACGACCTTCCACGGGCCGGACGCTATCGGCCGTCTGCGGCGGGCCGAGCACGTCGGCGCGCCACGGATTCCGATTGGCGGCTCCGGGCCGTACCATGGCCCGACGGAGGGGCCGCGCGCCGCCCGTCCGCCCCGCCCGAGGAGCCTTGATGAGCCGCCCCCCCTCCGAGATGCCGCAGGGTCGCCGTCCCGCGAACCCCGAGCGCCGTCCGGACGGGCGTCCCGGCGCCAACCCGCCGCCCTCCTGGGCGCGGATGCTGCCCTGGCTGCTCATCCTCGCCCTTGTCGCGGTGTTCGCGCTCACGAACGTGTTCTCGGGCTCCTCGAGCTCCGCGAAGAGCCTCACCTACAGCCAGTTCGTGACGGCGGTGAACAAGGGCGAGGTGAAGAAGGTCACCTTCAACCGCTCGAACGGTGGCATCTCGGGTGACTTCAACGGCACGGTCGACGGCGCGAAGAGCTTCACGAGCAACGGCCCGGCGAACGACCTGCAGGGCGCGGTCGTGGCGGACCTCCAGGCCCGCGGCGTCGACCTCGTCTACACGTCGAGCAGCACGAACATCTTCCTCGAGCTGCTGCCCGAGCTGATCCTCATCTTGGCGATCGTCGGGATCTTCATCTGGATGAGCCGGCGCGCCCAGGGCCAGATGGGCGCGGTCATGAACATCGGCCGGAGCCGGGCGAAGGTCTACTCGACCGAGAAGCCGAAGACGACGTTCAACGACGTCGCCGGGTACGGGAACGTGAAGGCCGAGATCGCCGAGGTCGTCGACTTCCTGAAGTACCCGCAGAAGTTCAAGCAGATCGGCGCCCGGATCCCGAAGGGCGTGCTGCTCGTCGGCCCGCCGGGGACCGGCAAGACGCTCATCGCCCGGGCGGTGGCCGGCGAGGCGGGCGTCCCGTTCGTGTCGGTGACCGGCTCGGACTTCATGGAGATGTTCGTCGGGGTCGGCGCGGCGCGCGTCCGCGACCTCTTCCAGACGGCCCGCAAGCAGGCCCCGGCGATCATCTTCGTCGACGAGCTCGACTCAATCGGACGCAAGCGCGGCGCCGGGCTCGGCGGCGGCCACGACGAGCGCGAGCAGACGCTCAACCAGATGCTCGCCGAGATGGACGGCTTCGAGGCCACCGAGGGCGTCGTGATGATGGCCGCGACGAACCGGCCCGACGTGCTCGACCCGGCGCTGCTGCGCCCGGGGCGCTTCGACCGCCAGATCGTGGTGCCGCTGCCCACGCAGGAGGAGCGCGTCGCGATCCTCAAGGTCCACATGCGCGACATGAAGGTGGCAGCCGACCTCGACCCGACGGTCGTGGCGCGGGGCACGCCCGGCATGGCCGGCGCCGACCTCGCGAACCTCGTGAACGAGGCGGCGCTGTTCGCCGTGCGCCGGGGCGCGACGCAGATCCACGCCGAGGACATCGAGGCGGCGCGCGACCGCGTGCTCATGGGCCTCAAGCGCGACTCGATGGCGCTGAGCGAGGAGGAGAAGGAGGTCATCGCGTACCACGAGGGCGGCCACGCGGTGCTCGCCTACGTGCTCGAGCACGCCGACCCGATCCACAAGGTGACGATCCTCCCGACCGGCATGGCGCTCGGCGTCACCCAGCAGCTCCCCGTGGAGGAGCAGCACATCTACAAGCGGGAGTACATCGCCGACTCGATCGTCGTGGCGCTCGGCGGCCGCACCGCCGAGGAGATCACGTTCGGCCACGTCTCGACGGGCGCGCAGAACGACCTGGTGCGCATCACCGAGCTCGCCCGCAAGATGGTGCGCGAGTGGGGCATGAGCGAGCGGATCGGGCCGATGGCGTGGGGCTCCCAGGGGCCGGTGTTCCTCGGCGAGGACCTGGTGCACACCCGCGACTACTCCGACGAGACCGCCCGGGTCATCGACGAGGAGGTCGAGCGAATCCTGCGCCAGGAGGAGAGCCGGGCGCGGCGCATCCTGCGGCTCCACCGCCGCGGCCTCGACGCGCTCGCCCGCGCGCTGCTCGAGCACGAGACCGTCGACGGCGACGAGGTGTCGCGCATCGTCGACTACGCAATGGGCCGCAAGGTCGGCGGCTACCGCAAGATCCAGCGGGCCGACGGGACCGTCATCGAGGTCAAGCCCCCCGCCGAGAACGGCGGGCGCCGACGCCGCGCCCCCGCCCGGTCGCGGCGCGGCAGCTGAGCTACTCCGGCGCCGGGTCCTCGAGCGTCCCCAGCGTCGGCTCGGGCGTCGAGCCCGGGTCGCGCAGCTCGGCGAGCGCCGCCCACAGGTCGGTGGCCGTCGTCGCGCCGACGAACGCGCGCCGCACCACGCCGGCCGCGTCGGCGAGCAGGATCATCGGGATCGCCGAGATCTCGTAGCGGTCGTGCAGGTCGCGGCGCTCGACGAAGTCGAGCTCGCACGTCGCGACCGCGTCCGACTCGAGGACCGCGACCTTCGGGCCGAGCCCCTGACAGGACGCACACGTCTCGGAGGAGAAGTAGGCGACGAGCCACGGCGCGTCGGGGCGGTCGAAGTCGGTCCGGTCCAGTTGGCGCGGGATCGGGTACTGGTCGCGTGGGGGGCTCTCGGGCCGGCGGCGCCGCAGCCGCGCCGCGATGGCGAGCGCGACGACGAGGACGCCGGCGGCAATGAGCAGCGTCATCGGTCGTGGGTCATCGTGGTGTCATCCCAGGGTCCCACCTGACCCTCTACCCGGCGACGGCCGGCACCCCGGTGCCGGTGATCACGCTCGGGCCGAGCACGAGCCGGCCGCCGACGATCGGCCCGGTGGCTCGCAGGACGAGCACCTGGTCGGGCCCGATCGTGGCGTCGAGGGGGAACACGGCGCGCTGGTGCGCCTTGACGGTCACGGTGCTGACCGAGTGGAGCGCCGCGGCGTCGCTTCCGGCGGTGAGCAGCGTCACGCGCACCCGCCGACCGGTCGGGTTGAGCGCCACGACCTGCGCGGGGTCGGTCGTGTCGAGTCGGCCGGTGGCGAAGGCCCAGCGGCGCGCCGTGATCGTCGCGCCGACGGTGGCGCTGATTCCCGTCACCGGCGCGGGCGACGCCCAGGTCTCGGTGACGGCGGCGACGATGGGCCCGGCGCGGGCGCCCCGTGAGGTCAGCGCCCACCCGCCGCTCGGTGGGACGTTCTGGCCCACCGGGTTC
>DATDGU010000014.1:0-5044 GCA_036521915.1 Acidimicrobiia bacterium
CACCCGCCGGGCCTCCTCGGGGGTGTGGGCCCGCAGGCTGTCCTCGCGGGAGTGAGCGCCGACGCCGACGGGCACGACCGCGACGGTCTCGAGGCGCGGGTAGCGGTCGAGGATCCCGAGGAGGGTGTCATCGAGCGCGTCGCCGTCGTTCACGTCGGGGCACACCACGATCTGGCCGTGGACGGTGACGCCCGCGTCGAGCAGCGCGGCGAGCCAGCGCAGGCTCACCGCCCCCCGGGGGTTGCGGAGCAGCCGGGCCCGCAACGCCGGGTCGGTGGCGTGGATGCTCACGTAGAGCGGCCCGAGCCCCTCGGTCACGACCCGCTCCAGGTCCGCCTCGGTGAACCGGGTGAGCGTCGTGAAGTTCCCGTACAGGAAGGACAGCCGGTAGTCGTCGTCGCGGAGCGACAGGCTGCGGCGCATGCCCGGCGGCAGCTGGAAGATGAAGCAGAACGGACAGTGGTTGTCGCAGGTCCGCACCCGGTCGAACACCGCGGACGCGAGCTCGACGCCGAGCGGCGCCCCCGCCGGCTTCTCCACCACGAGGTGCTGCTCGAGGCCGCCGCGGCGCAGCTCGAGCTCGACACTGGCCTCGTCGGCCTGGAGCTGGTAGCGGATGACGTCGCGGACCTGCTCGCCGTTGACGGCGAGGATGTCGTCGCCGGGCCGGACCCCCGCGGCCGATGCCGGCGACCCGGGCGCGACGGCCACCACTCGCGCCGCGGTCATGCAGCGAGTCTAGGAGTGAACCCGACGGGCGTTACCCTCGAGGCGTGGTCGAAGAGGTGCTCCTCGCCGAGCCGCGCGGGTTCTGCGCCGGTGTCGAGATGGCGATCAAGGCGCTCGCCTGGATGGTGCGCGTCTTCGACCCGCCCGTGTACTGCTACCACGAGATCGTCCACAACCGTCTCGTCGTGGACCGCTTCCGCGCGCTCGGCGTCGTGTTCGTCGACGACGTCTCGGCCGTCCCGGCCGGTGCGCCGCTCATGCTGTCGGCCCACGGCTCCGCTCCGGGCGTCGTCGACGCGGCCCGCGCCGAGGGCCGCTTCGTCGTGAACGCCGTCTGCCCGCTCGTCACGAAGGTCCACCACGAGGCGAAGGTGCGGGCCCAGAAGGGCTTCACCGTCCTCTACGTCGGCCACGCGGGCCACGACGAGGCCGTCGGCACCCTCGCGGTCGCCCCGGACGCCATGCGCCTCGTCGAGCACGAGGAGGACCTCGGCGCCGCCCTCGAGGGCGTCGCCGACCCGGCCAAGGTCGCCCTCCTCGCCCAGACGACGCTCGCCCTCCACGACTGGGAGGGGATCATGGACGAGGCCCGCGACCGCTACCCCGAGCTGTGGACCGCGACCCGCGGCGACCTGTGCTTCGCCACCACGAACCGCCAGGCGGCCCTGCGCGTCGTCGCCTCCCGCGCCGACGCGGTGGTCGTCATCGGCAGTGCCAACTCCTCGAACACGGTGGCGCTCGTCACCGTCGCCCGCGACGCGGGCTGTGACCGGGTGCTGCGCGTCGACGGGCCCGATGAGCTCGACCTCGACGCGCTCGGCGGCGCCCGCGTCGTCGGGGTGACCGCCGGGGCCAGCGCCCCCGAGGACCTCGTCGCCGCGGTGGTGGACGCGCTCGCGCCCTCCCGGGGCGTCGAGCCGGTCTTCGTCACCGACGAGGACGAGTACTTCCCGCCGCCGCGGGAGCTGCGCGACCTGCTGCCCGCGCTCGACTCGCTGGCCGCGTTCGCGTTCGGCGGCGCGGCCCGCGACGCGGCGCAGGCCGACGGGCCGCGGCGCGACGACCGCGCCGCGGACGCGTCACGCGCCCTCGCGGACCTCGCCGGCGCGTAGCGTCCCGGCCCGCTCGCGGGCCTCGTCGAGGACGCCCTGCAGCGCCACCCGGAGCTGCTCGGTCACGGCCGTGACGTCGCTGCGCCGCCGGGCGGTCGCGCCCGGGTCGGGCACGATCGGGGCCCCGACCACCACGACGACCCGGTGCGGTCGCGGCACCGCGTGGCCGCTCGGCAGGATCTCCTCGCTGCCGCCGATGCCGACCGGGACGATCGGCACCTGACGCCGCAGCGCGAGGTACGCGGCCCCGTGGAACAGGTCGCCGAGCACCGGGCCACGCCGCCGGGTCCCCTCCGGGAAGATCGCGAGCGGCTGCCCCGCGACGAGCACCGCGTCCGCGGCACGCAGCGCGGCGCGGTCGGTGCTCCCCCGCTGGACCGGGATGCCGCCGAGCGGCGGGAACAGCGCGCCGCCGACCTTGCCGCGGAACAGCTCCTGCTTGGCGAGGAAGCAGATCCGCCGGCGCGTCGTGAACGCGGTGAACGGCACGTCGAGGATCGAGCGGTGCGACGGCGCCAGGACGTACGCGCCGTCGGGCGGGACGTGCTCACGGCCCAGGACGCGCACCCGGAACGCGACGCGGCACACGGCGAGCACGAGGGCGCGGACCACCCACCAGAAGGCCCGCCCGGCGCTCATCGCTTCGCCGCCGTGCGGGCCTGGTACGCGTCGACGACGTGACGCACCACCTCGTCGACCGGCCGGTCGGTCGTGTCGATGCGCAGCGCGTCGGGTGCCGGCTGCAGCGGCGACGTGGCCCGCGTGCTGTCGAGGTGGTCGCGGCGCTCCAGCTCGGCCTGCACGGTCCCGACGTCGGCGCTGGGCTGCGCCTCGTCGCGCCGCCGCCGCGCCCGCTCCACCTCGCTCGCGGTGAGGAACACCTTCACGGCGGCGTCGGGGAACACGACGGTGCCGATGTCGCGGCCCTCGACGACGCCGCCCGGCCGGGCCGCGAGCCAGGCCCGCTGGTGCCCGACGAGCACGGTCCGGACGCCGGGGTGCGCCGACACGCTCGACACGGCCGCGGTGACGTCGGCGCCGCGGATCTCGGCGCTCACGTCCCGCCCGTCGAGGCGGGTCGTGGCGCCGTGCTGCTCGATGGTCACCCGGCGGGCGAGCGCGGCGCACCCGGCCTCGTCGTGGACGTCGACGCCGTCCTGGAGCGCCGCGAGCGTCACCGCCCGGTACATCGCGCCGGTGTCGAGCACCTCGAAGCCGAGCGCCGCGGCGACGCCACGCGCCACCGTGGACTTGCCCGCGCCCGACGGACCGTCGATGGCGACGACCGGTCTCACGGGCGCGTGAGCGCGGCGAGGTCGTCCGCGAACCGGGGGTAGGAGACGGCCACCGCCGCCCAGCCTCGCACCGTCGAGGCCCCGGACACGGCGTTGGCCGCCACGGCGGCCGCCATCGCGATGCGGTGGTCGCCGTGGCTCTTCAACGTCGCGGCGCGCGGCGTTCCCCCGCGGACCACCAGCCGGTCGGGCCCGGCCTCGACGCCGACGCCGAGCTCGGTGAGCTCCTGCTCGAGCGCGGCCAGCCGGTCGCTCTCCTTCACCCGCAGCTCACCGACCGACACGAACTCGGTGACGCCGTCGGCGAACGCCGCCGCGACGGCCAGCGCCGGGACCTCGTCGATGGAACCCTCGTCCACGGTGACCTCGGCCCCGTGCAGCGGCGCGGCCCGCACGGTGAGCTCGCCCACCGGCTCCCCGAGCCGCTCCTCGCGCACGTCGACGGTCACGTCGGCCCCCATCCGCTGCAGCGCCCCGACGAACCCGATCCGGGTCGGGTTGAGCCCGACGTCCTCGACGACGAGCGCCGAGCCGGGGGTCAGCGCCGCGGCGACGACGAAGAACGCGGCGGACGACACGTCGCCCGGCACGGCGAGCTCGAACGGCCGTGGCGCCCCGGCCCGCACCGCGACGGTCGTCGGGGTCGCGCGGGTCACCGGCGCGCCGAGCGCCTCGAGGAGCCGCTCGGTGTGGTCGCGGCTCGCCGCGGGCTCGACGATCTCGGTGACGCCCTCGGCCTGGAGCCCGGCGAGCACCAGCGCGGCCTTCACCTGCCCGCTCGCGGTGCGCAGCTCGTGGCGTCGCCCGACGAGCCCGCCGCCGCGGACGGCGAGCGGCGCGTAGTCCCCGCCGTCGCGCCCGTCGACGTGCGCGCCCATGGCCCGCACCGGCTCGACGACCCGCGCCATCGGCCGGCGGCTCAGCGCGTCGTCGCCGACGAGCACCGCGTGGAAGGGCCGACCGGCCAGCAGCCCCACCGCGAGGCGCATCGTCGTGCCCGAGTTGGCGCAGTCGAGCACGCCCGTCGGCTCGCGGAGCGTGTCGACGCCCGCGCCGTGCACCACCACCGGCTGGTCGCCGCCGCCCGTCATCCGCACCCCGAGCGCCTCGAGCACGGCACGGGTGCGCGCCACGTCGTCCCCGTCGGCGAGGTCGGTCAGGCGGCTCGGGCCCTCGGCCATCGCCGCGAAGAGCAGCGCCCGGTGGGAGATCCCCTTGTCGCCCGGCGGGCGCAGCCGGCCGCGGATCGGCGCGGGCCCGTCGAGGGCCAGCTCGCTGGCGGTCACGCCGACGGCGCCGGGGCGACCCGGCTCACTCGGGAAGGTCGTCGCGCAGGCTGCGCGCCGCACCCAGGTACACGTGGTGCAGCTCGGCGCGCGGGCGGCTCGTGTCGCAGTGCACGAGCACCCGGATCACCTTCGGCAAGGCCCCGGGCACGGCGATCTCGCGGGCGCACAGCAGCGGGACGTCGCCGATGCCGAGCTGGCGCGCTGCGGTCGCGGGGAACTCGGCGTTGAGGTCCTCCGTCGCGGTGAAGATCATGCTCACCAGGTCGTCGTGGGCGAGCCCGTTGCGCTCCAGCAGCTCGCGGACCAGCTGCTGGGTCTTCTCGGCGATGTCCGCCTTGCTGTTCTCGTCGCAGGTGATCGCGCCGCGCACCGCGTGGAGTGGCACGGTCGCAGGCTACCGGCCGCGCCGCGCGGCTCACCGGGACGTTCCGCCGCTCGCCGCCTCGTAGAGCGCGCGGACCTCGTCGGGGCGGAGCGGCCGCCACTCGCCGGGCGCGAGCCGGTCGTCGTGCACCGGCCCGATCCGGGTGCGCACGAGCCGGGCGACCGGGTGACCCACGGTCTCGAGCATCCGCCGCACCTGCCGGTTGCGGCCCTCGTGGACCGTGACCTCGACCGC
>DATDGU010000015.1:0-3119 GCA_036521915.1 Acidimicrobiia bacterium
CCTCGAGCAGGCCTACGCCCTCGTGTTCCTCTGCAGCGACGCGGCGACCGCGATCAGCGGCATCACCCTGATCTCCGACGCCGGGTACATGAGCTCGGGGATCACCGGGTCTTTCCCGGACGCCACGCCCATCGCGAACCTGCTTCTCAACCGGTAGGCGAGGCCCGTCCCGAGCGCTGCTCGCTACGCACGCGCGAAGACGGCGCGCAGCCAGCGCCCGACCTCACTGAACGCCTGCTCGGCTGCGGGCAGCCCGAAGTTGACGAACCCGTGGGGCTGGCCCGCGAAGCAGATCTCCTCGACGGCCACCCCCTCTTCCTGCAGTCGGCAGGCGTACGCGCGCCCCTCGTCGCGCAGCGGATCGCAGCCGCCGAGCACCACGATCGCCGGTGGCAGTCCAGCGAGCGTCGGCGCGCGCAGCGGCGCCGCGAACGGGTCGTCCCGGAGGTCGCGCCCCGCCGAGTAGCTCTCCCAGAACCAGTGCATCGTCGTCGGCGCGAGCACGAGGCCCGCGAACTCCGTCCGGGAGGGGTGCGCCGAAGCGGGGGTGTCAACGCCGGGATAGATGAGCACCTGACCGGCCAGCGGCGGCGTCGCGTGCCCACGCAGCCGCAGGGCGACCGCGGCCGCGAGGTTGCCGCCGGCGCTCTCGCCGGCGACCGCGACGCGAGCGGGCTCGACGTCGAAGCGCGACACCTGGGCGAGCGCCCACCGCGTGACGGCCTCGCAGTCGTCGAGCCCCGCCGGGTACGGGTCCTCCGGGGCGAGGCGGTACTCGACAGAGACGACCGCGGCCCCCGCGCCGTGCGCGAGCTCGCGGGCGACGTTGTCCATGACCCCGATGCTGCCGATGCAGTGGCCGCCGCCGTGAAAGTAGACGACGAGCCCGGTCGGCGCCGCGTCGTGCTCGTACACCCGCACCGGCACACCGTCCACGACCTCGTCGGTGATGCGGGCGATGGCGCGCGTCGGCGGCGCCCCCTCCGGCCCGCGCGCCAGCCCCAGCATCTCCGGCGGCAGCTCCTCGATCCGCGTGCCCACCGTCGGGTTGGCGTCGAGCCACGCGGCGACCTGCGGGTCGAGCACGCCCTCGTCGGCCGCGACCTCGGGTCGCTCCTGGCTGCTCACCACATCGTCCTCCGTTGCAGAAGTCGTCCTCGCGCCATACGATAATGGCATTCTCGCTCGTGATCCCAGCGTGCGGACGGTGCGCAGCTTCTGTCGGATCTGCACCGCGGTGTGCGGGATCCTCGTCGACGTCGCCGGCGAAGACGTCGTGCGGGTGCGGGGCGACCCGGCGCACCCGTTCTCGCACGGCTACACGTGCCCGAAGGGCCGCGCCCTCCCCCAGCTGCACCATCACGCGCAGCGCCTCGAGCGTCCCCTACGCCGGGTCGGCGACGCGCTCGAGCGGACGACGTGGGACGACTGCCTCGACGATCTCGCGACGCGCCTGGCCCGGGTGATCGAGCGTGACGGCCCCGAGGCGATCGGCGTGTTCTTCGGGAGCGGCGTCGGCATGGACGCCGCCGGCTACCGAACCGCGGAGGCGCTCTACGCCGCCCTCGGCACGCGGGCGCGGTTCAGCCCGCTCACGATCGACGGGACCGCCAAGTTGCTGGTGTCGCACCAGGTCGGGGGCTTCCCCGGCCTCAACCCGCACGTCGACACCGAGCACGCGCGCCTCGTCGTCTACGTCGGGGTCAACCCGGTCGTCTCGCACGGGCACACGTCGGCGATGCCCGACCCGGTCACCGCGCTGCGCCGACTGCGGGAGCGGGCGGACGTCTGGGTCGTCGACCCGCGGCGGACCGAGACTGCTCGGCTCGCGACCCGGCACCTCGCGCCCCGCCCGGGGACGGACTACGCGGTGCTCGCCTTCCTGGTGCGCGAGCTGCTGCGCGACGACCCGGCGACCGCCGCACGTCGCACCGTCGGCCGCGACGACCTCGCCGACGCGGTGGCGCCGTACACGCTCGAGCACGCCGCCGACGTCGCGGGCCTCGCCGAGGCCGAGCTGTCCGAGCTCCTCGACGCGGTCCGCCGCGCCGGGCGCCTAGCCATCGTCACCCGGACCGGCGTCACCATGTCGAGCGCGGCCAACGTGACCCAGTGGCTCGCGTGGGTGCTGATGATCGTGACCGACTCGATGAACCAGCCGGGCGGGGTGTGGTTCCACCCCGGGTTCGGGCACCAGCTCGAGAGCTTGGAGCTGCCCGTCCTCCCGCCGGACGCCCTCTTCGGCCCGGGGCCGACGACCCGCCCGGCCGCTCGTGCCTTCCTCGGCGAGTGGCCCTGCGCCGTGCTCGCCGACGAGATCCGCGCCGGCAGCATCCGCGCCGTGTTGAACCTCGGCGGTCATCTGGTCACCGCGTTCCCCGACGCGAACGCCCTCATCCCGGCGCTCCGATCGCTCGACGTGTTCGCGACGATCGAGATCATCGCCAACGACACGACCGCGCTCTCGACGCACGTCTTGCCGACCAAGGATCAGCTCGAGCGTCCCGACGTGACCCTCTGGGACTTCCTCATGCCGAGGGTCGCCAGCCAGTACACGCCGCCCGTCGTCGACGCGGTCGGGGACCGCCGCTCCACGTGGTGGGTCCTCGGCGAGCTCGCCCGTCGCCTCGGTCACCAGCTGCCGGTGCTCGACGCCGCGGATCTCGACGACGAGACCATGCTGCAGCGCATCACGACCGGGGCCCGATGCAGCTTCGAAGAGCTCGCCGCGGCCGGCTGGGTCGAGCAACCCCACGAGCTGCCCGCCGAGTGGGTCGAGCGCCACCTCGATCGCCTGGGCGGATGGCAGCTCGCGCCGCCCGTCCTCGTCGAGCAGCTGGCGACCCTCGGGACGCCGGCGGACCTCGTGCTGCTTCCCCGCCGACAGGGGCGCCACCTGAACTCCCAGCTCGACTTCCTGGGCGAGCGTCCCGAGGTGATCGTCCACCCCGACGACGCGGCCTCGGCGGCCGTCGTCGACGGCGACACCGTCTTCGTGCGCAGCGCCCGCGGGGAGCTGGAGGGCGTCGTGAAGGTCGACGCATCGGTGCGCGTCGGCACGGTCTCGGTGCCGCACGGCCACCAGGGCGCCAACGTCAATCGCCTCACCTGGGACCAGG
>DATDGU010000016.1:0-2340 GCA_036521915.1 Acidimicrobiia bacterium
GTACTCACCCGGACACGAGACCGATGCCGACAAGGCCTGCTGCATCCCGATCAACCCGCGGGGCGGTCGCGAGGATGCGAGCTACGACCCCTGCCAGCCCGAAATCAAGATCCCTCGTAAGGTGCTGAAGGGCGGTTCGCACCTGTGTGCGCCGAATTACTGCCGCCGTTACCGCCCGGCTGCGCGTCATGCGGAGCCGGTGGACACCTCGACGAGCCATGTGGGTTTCCGTTGCGTCGTTCGTCAGGCGAGACCGTCGCGATGACCGGTGCACCAGTAAAAGGGACGATCAGACCATGAGCAGCGAAGACAAGAAGCATCGTTCACATCTCCCGATCCCCACTCCCGAGAGAACCGGGCTGATCACCTATGACGGGAAGGATCCGGACAGTAAATTCCCGGCAATCGAGCAATTGCGCCCGCCCAAGGGGGCGCCGAACGTGCTGCTCATCCTGATCGACGACGCCGGGTTCGGCTCCTCGAGCGCCTTTGGCGGCCCGTGCCAGACGCCGAACGCTGAAAAGCTGGCGGCGGCTGGGCTGAAGTACAACCGCTTCCATACCACCGCCCTCTGCTCCCCGACGCGGGCGGCGCTATTGACCGGGCGCAACCATCACTCCGCAGGCATGGGCTGCATCACTGAGCTCGCCACCGGCGCGCCGGGCTACAGCTCGGTACTGCCCAACACCATCTCGCCGCTCGCCCGGACCCTGAAGCTCAATGGCTATTCGACCGCACAGTTCGGCAAATGCCACGAAGTGCCGGTGTGGGAGACGAGCCCGGTTGGCCCGTTCGACGCATGGCCCACCAGCGGCGGCGGGTTCGAGTACTTCTATGGCTTTATCGGCGGCGAGGCGAACCAATGGTATCCGACGCTGTACGAGGGCACCACGCCGGTCGAGCCGAAGAAGACGCCCGAAGAGGGCTACCACTTGATGGCCGATATGACCGACAAGGCGATGGCTTGGGTCTCGCAGCAGAAGGCGCTGGCTCCCGACAAACCCTTCTTTGTCTACTTCGCGCCGGGCGCCACCCACGCGCCGCACCATGTGCCCAAGGAGTGGGCCGACAAGTACAAGGGTAAGTTCGACCAGGGCTGGGACAAATTGCGCGAAGAGACCATCGCACGGCAGAAGAAGCTGGGCGTCATCCCGGCGGACTGCCAGCTCACAGCCCGCCACGCGGAGATACCGGCGTGGGACGAGATGCCCGAAGCGCTGAAGCCCGTCCTGCGGCGCCAGATGGAGGTCTATGCGGGCTTCCTGGAGTATACCGACCACCATGTCGGACGCCTGCTCGACGGCTTGAAGAAGATCAACATTCTCGACGACACCCTCGTCTACTACATCATCGGCGACAATGGTGCCCCGGCCGAGGGTACGTTGAACGGCGCCTACAACGAGATGGCCAACTTCAACGGCCTGGCGGCGCTCGAGACGCCGGAATTCCTGATGGAGCGGCTCGACAAGCTCGGCGGCCCGGAATCGTACAACCACTACGCCGTGGGCTGGGCGCATGCAATGGACACCCCTTACCAGTGGACCAAGCAGGTCGCCTCCCACTGGGGCGGGACCCGCAATGGCACCATCGTGCACTGGCCCAATGGCATCAAGGCCAAAGGCGAAATCCGCGCGCAGTTCCACCACGTCATCGACGTGGCACCCACAATCCTCGAGGCAGCGGGGTTGCCCGAACCGGTCTCGGTCAACGGCGTACAGCAGCGGCCCATCGAGGGTGTGAGCATGCTGTATTCGTTCAACGACGCCAAGGCTGCGGAGCGCCACGAAACGCAATACTTCGAAATGTTCGGCAACCGCGGGATTTACCACAAGGGCTGGACCGCCGTGACGCGGCACAAGACGCCGTGGATTCTCATCGGCGAAAAGACCCCAGCCTTCGACGACGACGTCTGGGAGCTCTACGACACGGCGAAGGACTGGAGCCAGGCGAATAACCTCGCCAAGCAGATGCCGGAAAAACTCCACGAGTTGCAGCGCCTGTGGCTGATCGAAGCGACGCGCTACAACGTGTTGCCGCTCGACGACGATCTGGGAAAGAAAATGAATCCCGATACCGCCGGCCGGCCGGTGCTGATCAAAGGAAACACCCAGCTACTCTTCGGCGGCATGGGGCGCCTGTCCGAGAACTGCGTCCTGAGTATTAAAAACAAATCCCACTCCGTCACTGCCGAGATCGAGGTCCCGAAGACGGGGGCCGAGGGCGTGATAATCTCCCAGGGTGCCAATATCGGCGGCTGGAGCCTCTACGCGAAGAACGGCAAGCTCAAATACTGCTACAACGTGGCGGGGGTGAATCACTTCTATGTTGAGGCTGCGCGGG
>DATDGU010000017.1:0-17179 GCA_036521915.1 Acidimicrobiia bacterium
GGTGTGCGTACCTCATGGGAGAGGTGTCGTCACTGGCGGCCAATGCCTTGACCGGAGCGCCGACGCGGACGTCCCGCTCGCCGCGCCGCCGCCGGAGCGTCCGTGCGGAGCCACGGCGAGTCGCTCGACCGACGCCCTAGCGGGTCAGGTGATCGAGCACCCCGCGGGCGATGACCATCCGCTGGATCTGGTTCGTCCCCTCGTAGATCTGGGTGATCTTGGCGTCGCGCATCATGCGCTCCACCGGGAAGTCGCGGGTGTAGCCGGCACCGCCGAGCACCTGGACGGCGTCGGTGGTGATCTGCATCGCCGCGTCGGACGCGAACAGCTTGGCCATCGAGGACGCCGCGGCGACGTCCGGCGCACCCGAGTCGAGGAGGCTGCAGGCGCGGTAGACGAGGGATCGGGCCGCTTCGAGGCGCGTCGCCATGTCGGCGAGCATGAAGCGGATGCCCTGGAAGTCGGCGATGTGGCTGCCGAACTGGGACCGCTCGGTGGCGTAGCGGGCGGCGACGTCGAGCGCCCCCTGGGCGATGCCGACCGCCTGGGCCCCGACGACGGGACGGGAGCTGTTGAGGGCCTCGAGCGCGTAGCCGAACCCGGCGTTCTCGTCGCCGACGAGATGGTCGGCGGGCACGACGACGTCCTCGAGCAGCAGCTCCCCGGTCGGTGAGCCGCGGACGCCGAGCTTGGATTCGAGCTTCCCGATGGCGACGCCGTCCCACGTCGCCTCGACCACGAGCACCGAGACGCCGGCGGCGCCGGCGTCGGGGTCGGTCTTGGCGAAGACGGTGTAGAAGTCCGAGATCCCGGCGTTCGTGATCCAGAACTTGCGGCCGGTGAGCACGTAGTGGTCGCCGTCGCGGATCGCCCGGGTGGACATCGCCGCGACGTCGCTCCCGGCGTGGGGCTCGGAGAGGCAGTAGGAGCCTTGCCACTCGCCCGCCGCGACCTTCGGGATCACCGCGGCCTGGAGCGCCGGGGCGCCGTGGGCGAGGATGGCGTGGGACGCCAGGCGGCTGATGAGCACGAAGAGAGAGGACGACGCGCAGACTCGCGCCACCTCCTCGACGAGCACGGCGTAGGCGAGCGAGTCCCCGCCGTCGCCGCCGTGGGCCTCCGGGTACGGGAGGCGGATCAGCCCCGAATCGCGGTAGGCCTCGAAGGACTTCCAGGGGAACTCGGCCCGCTCGTCGGTCTCGGCGGCGTGCGGGGCGATGTGCTCCTCGGCGAAGCGCCGGACCGACGCCCGCAGCTCCTCGTACTCGTCCGACAACAGGAACGCAGCCACCGCACCCGGACTCTATCCAGCGACCTGACATCCACGTCAGCAATCTCCGGCCGGGCGAGGCACGCCGGCGCCCGCTCGGCGGGTGACGGGCGGGGTCAGGCGTCGGCGGGCCGCCACGCGGCCCGCAGCTGGGCCCGCAGCTCGAGCGCCCGGCCGCTCACCCCGTCCGAGGGGAGCCGGAGGGCGGCGTCGTCGACGGCGTCGCAGATGGCCCGCCGGACGTTGTAGTCGTGCTCGGCGCCTTCGACCGCGGCGCCTCGCCACAGGGCGTCGTCGGGGTCGCAGCCGCCGAGGTAGCCGAGGAGATGGGCGGCGACGTCGAGATCGGCCATGACCGGCGCCCGCCCGAACAGCGCGGCGCGCTTCATGGCGAGCTCGCTCACCACGGCGAGCGCGTCGTCGAGGCGCTCGTGGGGCGCGAGGGTGAGGCGCTCCCCGATTCGCTCGGCGAGCGTGAGCGCGTAGCCGATGTTGGGTCCCGGGACACCGAAGAGGCGGCCCCGCGGCTGGCCGAACGAGACCTCGTCACCGGGCCGGTCGGAGTACCAGGGCCGGGCGGCGGGCATCCGCACGCCGGGCGCGAGGTTCTGGAGCTGGCGGGGCTCGTCCTCGAGCTCGGGGGCGACGAAGGGGTCGGCGGCCATGCGCAGGTTCTAGTCGGCGGGATCGGCCGCGAGGGCGAGCCCGTAGACGAGCGAGTCGTACAGGGCCTGCCAGGAGGCCTCGATGATGTTCTCGCTCACCCCGATCGTGGTCCAGGAGCGGTCGCCGTTCGTGGTGTCGATGAGGACGCGGGTGACGGCGCCAGTCCCCTTCTCGGTGTCGAGCACGCGCACCTTGTAGTCGGTGAGATGGACCCGCTCGAGCGCCGGGTAGCGGGTGCCGAGCGCGCTGCGCAGCGCGCTGTCGAGCGCGTTCACCGGCCCGTTGCCCTCGGCGGTGCGCACGACGCGCTCACCGCCGATGTGGACCTTGATCGTGGCCTCGGTCGCCATGCCCCCGCCGAGGTGGTCGGCGTCCCGGTCGTCGGTGATGACCCGGAAGGACTCGACGCGGAAGAACGGCTGCTCCCAGCCGGTGGCGCGGCGCATGAGCAGCTCGAGGGACCCGTCGGCGACCTCGAAGTGGTAGCCCTGGTGCTCGAGGCGCTTCAGCTCGTCGACGACCTCGTTCACCTGGGGCCCGTCGAGGGTGAGACCGAGCTCCTTGGCTTTGAGGAGGATCGTCGAGCGGCCGGCGAGCTCGGACACGACGAAGCGGGTGCCGTTGCCGACCCCGTCTGGGTTGACGTGCTCGTACGCGTCGGGCCGCTTGGCGATCGCGCTCATGTGCAGGCCCGCCTTGTGCGCGAACGCCGACCCGCCCACGTAGGGCGCCTGGGGGTTCAGCGCCATGTTCACGAGCTCGGCGACGTGATGGGCGACGGGTGTGAGCCGCTCGAGGCGGTCCCGGGGGATCGTCTCGAGGCCCATCTTCAGCGTCAGGTTCGGGATGATCGTCGTCAGGTTGCAGTTGCCGGTCCGCTCGCCGTAGCCGTTGATCGTGCCCTGGACCTGGATGGCGCCGCCCCGGACCCCGGCCAGCGCGTTCGCCACGCCGGTGCCGGCGTCGTCGTGGAGGTGCACGGCGACGCCGACGTCGCCCCCGAAGTAGGCGACGACGTCGCGGACGATGCGCTCGACGTCGGCGGGCAGCGTGCCCCCGTTGGTGTCGCAGAGCACGAGGCGGGAGGCGCCCCGGGCGGCCGCGCCCTCGAGGACCCGCAGCGCGAACTCCGGGTTGCGCTGGTAGCCGTCGAAGAAGTGCTCGGCGTCGAAGAGGACGTCGAGGCCGGCGCCGCGCAGGTACTCCACCGAGTCGGCGACCATCGCCACGCCCTCGTCGAGGGTGGTGCCGAGCGCCTCGGTGACGTGGTAGTCCCAGCTCTTCCCGACGATGCACACCGTCGAGGTGCCCGCCTCGACGAGGTGGCGCAGCGTGTCGTCCGAGTCGACCTTGCCCTTCGCGCGGCGCGTCGAGCCGAAGGCGACGAGCGTCGACGTCCCGAGGTCGAGCTCGCCGGCGCGGCGGAACAGCTCGTCGTCCTTCGGGTTCGCGCCGGGCCAGCCCGCCTCGATGTAGTCGACGCCGAGCCAGTCGAGCTGCTCGGCGATCCGGAGCTTGTCGTCGACCGTGAGCGAGATGCCCTCGAGCTGGGCGCCGTCGCGCAGCGTCGTGTCGTAGATCTCGACGCGCGCCGGGAGCCCGACGTCAGCCATCGGCGTACTCGAGCCAGTCGCCGTACTTCTCGACCTGCCCGCGGACGGTCGCGAAGTAGGTCTCCTGGATCTTGCGGGTCGCCTCGCCGGGTTCGCCGATCAAGTGGTCGTCGACCTCGCGGATGGGCACGACCTCGGCCGCGGTGCCGCAGAGGAAGGCCTCGTCGGCCGTGTACAGGTCGGTGCGCAGCAGCTCGTGCTCGCGGACCTCGTAGCCCATGTCGCGGGCGATGACCATCACCGAGTCGCGGGTGATGCCCTCGAGCGCGCCGGCGTGCAGCGGCGGGGTGATGAGCACGCCGTTCTTGACGATGAAGACGTTCTCGCCGGTGGCCTCGGCGACGCTGCCGGACGTGTTCAACAGGATCGCCTCGTCGTAGCCGCCCTTCAGCGCTTCGACCTTCGCGAGGCTCGAGTTGATGTAGATGCCCGTGCCCTTCGCCGCGACGGGGTTGATGTTGGGGTCCATGCGCCGCCAGGTCGAGATCTTCATGCGCACGCCGTGCTGGACGCCCTCGTCGCCCAGGTAGCTGCCCCACGGCCAGACGGCGATCGACACGTTCACCTCGCACGGCAGCGGGTTGAGCCCCATCTCGCCGTAGCCGAGGAAGGCGATCGGGCGGATGTAGCAGGAGTCGAGGTGGTTGGCCCGGATCGTCTCCTTCGTCGCCTCGACGAGCTCGGCGACCGAGAACGGCAGGTCGACGTGCAGGAGGCCGGCCGACTGGTGGAGTCGGCGCATGTGGTCGGTGAGGCGGAAGACGGCGGCGGCGCGCGCCGTCGGGTAGGCGCGGATCCCCTCGAACACGCCGGAGCCGTAATGGAGGCTGTGGGTGAGGACGTGGACGGTGGCGTCCTTCCACGGCACGAGCGTGCCGTCCATCCAGATGAACTCGGTTTCCTCGATGGGCATCGCCCAGCCTCCTCAGACCCGCTCGGCGACCGCGTCGCCGATGTCGCTCGTCGTTCCCACCATGTCCTCAGACTTCGCCACCGCGTCGCGCACTCGGCTCGCGGCGTCGGTCTCGCCCAGGAATTCCAGCATCATCGCCACCGAGATGATCGCCGCTCGGGGATCGGCGGCGCCGGTCCCGGCGATGTCGGGGGCGGAGCCGTGCACCGGCTCGAACAGGGACGGGCCCGTCCGGTCGGGGTTCAGGTTGCCCGACGCCGCCCGGCCGATCCCGCCGGAGACGGCGCTCGCCAGGTCGGTGAGGATGTCGCCGAAGAGGTTGTCGGTGACGATGACGTCGTAGCGGCCGGGGTCCTGGACGAGGTAGATGCAGGCCGCGTCGACGTGGTGGTAGGCGGTCTCGACGTCGTCGTAGCCCGCCGCCACGTCGTCGAAGGTCCGCTGCCAGAGGTCCCCGGCGAAGGTCAGCACGTTGGTCTTGTGCACGAGGGTGAGGTGGCGTCGCTCGCGGGCCCGGGCGAGCTCGCACGCGTACCGGACGCAGCGCTCGACCCCGAAGCGGGTGTTCACCGAGCCCTGCGTGGCGATCTCCTGCGGTGTGCCGCGGCGCAGGAACCCGCCCTCGCCGGCGTAGGAGCCCTCGGTGTTCTCGCGGACGACGACGAGGTCCACCCCGTCGTTCAGGGGGCTCGGCGGCGCGACGAAGGGGCGGTGGTTCACGTAGAGGTCGAGGTCGAAGCGCAGCTTGAGGAGCAGGCCCCGCTCGAGCACGCCAGGCGGGATGTCGGGGACCCCGACGGCGCCGAGGAGCACGGCGTCGAGGCCTCGGATCGCGTCGAGGTCGTCGTCGGGCAGCACCACGCCGTCGCGCTGGTAGCGCGCGCCGCCGAGGTCGAACACAACCGGCGTGTACGGGACGCCGGTCGCGTCGAGGACCTTCAGCGCCTCGGCGACGACTTCGGGCCCGATGCCGTCGCCGCCGATGATCCCGATCTGGTGGGTCACTGCTGTGGCTCCGCGAGGTCTCCAAGGTATGAAAAACCGCCCACCGGAGTGGACGGTCGAACGCAGGCGCCCGGGGCGGGGCGCCTGCTACTCGATAACGATGATGGTGCTGTGTGGCCGCATCGGCCCACCAGTGTCGCAGGGCGCCGCGGCTCGGTCAACCGCGTACGGCGCGACGCACAACGCCGCGGGCGCGCGACGCAGACACCAGTGGGAGGTGCGCTTGTGTCCGGGATCGATCGACGGGGTGGCGGGTACGCTCCACTGATGGATCAGGTGCATCTGACGCGTGACGCCCAAGAGCGACTGCGCCAGGAGCTCGACGAGCGCTCGGGCCGGCGCGCCGAGATCTCCCAGTGGATCGAGCGCGCCCGCGAGCACGGCGACATCCGCGAGAACGCCGACTACGACGCCGCCAAGAACGAGCAGGGCCACAACGAGGCCCGGATTCGCCACATCGAGAGCATCCTGCGGTCCGCCGTCGTGGTCGACGGTGCCGCCAGCGACGTCGTCGGTCCCGGCACGATCGTCGAGATCCACATGGAGGGTGACGACGGGCCGACCGAGTACCTCGTGGGGTCGATCGAGGAGCGCCACGAGACCTTCGACGTGCTGTCGATGTCGTCGCCGCTCGGTCAGGCGCTGCTCGGCGCCCGCCCCGGCCAGGTCGTCAACTACGCGGCGCCGCGGCGCAGCTTCGAGGTCGAGGTCATCTCGGTCCGGCCTGTGTGACCCGCATCGCCGGCGTCGACGGCTGCGCCGGGGGCTGGGTGGCCGTGACGCTCGTCGACGGTCAGTTCGCGGGGGCGCGCCTCGCGGCCCGGTTCGCCGACCTGCTCGACGACCCGGCGACCGTGATCGGCGTCGACATCCCGCTCGGATCGTGTGCGAGCCCGCGCGCCGCCGACATCGCCGCACGCCAGCGGCTCGGCCCACGGCGCGCGTCGGTGTTCGATCCGCCACCCCCCGAGGTGCTCGACGCCCCGGATCTCGCCACCGCCAACGAGATCGCGCGCCGACGGTACGGGCGCGGGGTCAGCGCGCAGGGCTGGCACCTGCGGGAGAAGATGCGCGACGCCGAGCCGCACTGGCGCGCCGAGCCGTCCCGGATCTTCGAGGTCTCGCCCGAGCTGTCGTTCGCGACGTTGCACGGCGCGCCGTTGTCGCACGCGAAGCGCACGTGGGCCGGGGCGCAGGCGCGGACCGAGCTGTTGGCTCGCGCCGGGATCGTGGTGCCCGCCGACCTGGGCGCGGCGGGGGCCGCCGGGGTCGACGACGTGCTCGACGCCGCGGCGGTCGCGTGGACGGCGGCGAGGCTCGCGGCCGGCGCCGCGCGCTGCCTGCCCGACCCACCGGATCGCGACCCCGCGGGGCGCGCCGTCGCGATCTGGTGCTGATCAGGGCGGGCCGTAGCCCCCACCGCCCGGCGTGCGGATCCGCAGGACGTCACCCGGCTGGAGCGTCACCGTCACCTTGTCCTTGAGGCGCGTGGCCCGTGACGCGTCGCCGCCGGGCAGCAGCCAGTTCTCGCCCACCGCGCCCGGCTCGCCGCCGGCGAGCCCCCACGGCGCGCTCGCTCGACGCTCGGTGATGAGCGACGCCGTCACCTCGGTCAGCACCTCGAGCTCGCGCTCGATCCCGTCGCCCCCGCGGTGCGCGCCGGCACCGCCGCTGCCCGGGCGGAGCGCGTAGCGCCGGACCCGCATCGGCAAGGAGCGCTCGAGCGCCTCGACGGGCGTGTCGCGGGTGTTCGTCATCGCGGTGTGCACCCCGCTCATGCCGTCCGCCCAGGGCTTCGCGCCCTGCCCGCCGCCGATCGTCTCGTAGTACACCCACCCGGCGCCGCCGAGCAGCACGTTGTTCATAGTCCCCTGCCCCGCCGCGCCGAGACGATCGGGCACCGCGGCGGCGAGCGCGCCGAGGCACACGTCCGCGACGCGCTGGCTCACCTCGACGTTGCCCGCGCCGACCGCGACGGGCGCCGTCGCGGCGACGACGGTGCCGGCGGGCGCGACGACGTGCACCGGCCGGATGGCGCCGCCGCTCGCGGGGATCTCGGGGTCGGTGGCGGCGCGCAGCGCGAAGACGACGGCGCTCTCGGTGACGGCGGCCACGGCGTTCACGTTGCCGGGCCGCTGGGGATCCGTGCCGGTGAAGTCGAACGTGGCCGTGTCGTCGTGGAGGTGGAGGGTGACGACGACGCGTGTGGGCGTCTGCTGGTCAGGCCGCGGCCCGGCGGAGTCGAGGACGTCTTCGAACCGCCACGTGCCGTCGGGGAGGCCGCGCAGCGCGGCGCGCATCCGACGCTCCCCGTAGTCGAGGATCTCGGCGAGCGGCGCGGTCGAGCCGAGCCGCGTCACCGCGTCGCGCAGCCGTGCGACGCCGACGGCGTTCGCCCCGCCCTGCGCGGCCAGGTCGCCGCGGCGCTCCTCGGGGGCGCGGGAGCTGGCCGCCAACCGCGCGGCCACGTCGTCGGTGAGCGGCATCGGCGCCAGCCGCAGCCCCTCGTCGGCGATGTCGAGGGCGTCGGGCGGCATCGAGCCGGGCGTGAGCCCGCCGAGGTCGGCGTGGTGGGCGCGGTTGGCGGCCCAGCCGACGAGTCGGCCCTCGACGTGGACCGGCGCGACGACCGTGACGTCGTTGAGGTGGGTGCCGCCGGCGAAGGGGTCGTTCAGCACCCACTGCTCGCCCGGGGTCGGCTCGGACCCGGCGGCACGCACCGCAGCCTGGACCGCCGCCGGCATCGACCCGAGGTGCACGGGGATGTGCTCGGCCTGGACAAGCAGGTCTCCGCCGGCGGTGAACAGCGCCGCGGAGCAGTCGGCGCGCTCCTTGATGTTGGGGCTCGACGCGGCGCGGCGCAGGACCGCGCCCATCTCCTCCGCGATGCCGGTCAGACGGGCGGTGAGCACCCGGAGCGCCGCGGGGTCGAGCGTCACGAGGCACCATCGCGTCGCAGCACCCACGCGCCGAGCGGGCCGGGCGTGGCCACCCAGCCCTCGGGCACCCACATGGTGCAGTCCGGCTCGGCGGCGACGCGCGGGCCGCGCACGACGGGCCGCTCGACGTCGGGCAGCGATTCGGCCGCGAGCGGCGCCGGCCGGCTGGCGCCGGCGCGCAAGGCGACGACCTCGATCGGGACGTCGGGACGGGCGTAGCCGTTTCGCCGGCGGTGCTCCTCGTGGAAGGCATCGATGGTCTCCACGGTCAGCTCGTGGCTCTGGCCGACGTAGCGGCAGTCGAGCGCGGTGTCGACGGTCGCGCCCGGTCCCACCGCCGTGACCGCCGCGGCACCGAGCTGCTCGAGCGCGCGGTCGAGCCCACGCCGGTCGTCGGGTGTCGGCCAGCTCCGGACGAGCTCGCGCCGCCGCGGCGACGCGAGCAGCCCGACGGCCGAGAGCGCGCCGGCGCGTGGCGGGACGATGACGGCGGGCATGCCGAGCGCGTCGGCGACGGCACAGCCGTGCAGCGGTCCCGCGCCACCGAACGCGACGAGGGCGAGCGCGCGCGGGTCCACGCCGCGCGCCACCGTGACGGCCCGGACCGCCTCCTCCATCGCCGTGTCGACGACCGTGACGACACCGGCGGCGTCGACGCCGGCGCGGTCGAGCGCGGCGCGCGCCCGCGCCACGTCGAGGCGGCCCAGGTCCGGGAAGGTCGCGTGCGGGTCGATCCGCCCGAGGGCGAGGTCCGCGTCGGTGACGGTCGCCTCGACGCCCCCGCGTCCGTAGCACGCGGGGCCCGGGACGGCCCCGGCGCTGCGCGGCCCGACGGTGAGCGCACCGCCGGCGTCGAGGACGGCGATGGACCCGCCACCGGCGCCGACCGTGTGCACGTCGAGCGCGGGGAGCCGGATGGGATAGCCCGCGACGGCGCGGCTGGGCGCGGGCAGGGGGACGCCGCCGCGGATGAGGCAGACGTCGGTGCTCGTGCCGCCCATGTCGAGCGACACCGCGTCGGGGAGACCACACGCCGCGGCGACCGCGGCCGCGGCGCGCACGCCGCCGGCCGGGCCGGAGAGCAGCAGCGCCGCGGGGAGGCCGGCGGCGTCGGCGGCCGGGATGAGGCCCCCGGCCGAGGTGAGGACGAGCACCTCGTCGGCGACGGCCGCGAGCTCCTCGAGGTAGGCGCGACACACCGGGCGGAGCAGCGCGTTCGCGACGGTGGTGACCGTGCGCTCGTACTCGCGGAACTCCGGGGACACCTCGTGCGAGCACGTGACGTCGACGCCTCGGGCGCGCAGCGCCGCGGCGACGGCGCGCTCGTGGCGGGCGTCGAGGTCGGCGTGCAGGAGGCACACCGCGACCGCGCCCACACCGGCGGGCAGCTCGGGGATCGTGGCGGGGTCGAGCGCCTCGAGCTCCCGGCCCGTGCCGTCGAGGCGCCCGCCGACCTCGAGACGGCGCCCGCGGTCGACGAGCGGCGGCGGTCGGTCGACGTGCAGGTCGTAGAGCGCCGGGCGGGTCTGGCGCGCGATCTCGAGCACGTCCGCGAAGCCGACGGTGGTGAGGAGGGCCACGGGGGGGCCGCGGCGCTCGAGGAGCGCGTTCGTGGCGACCGTCGTGCCGTGGGCGAGCACCGACGCGGGCGCGGGGAGGGAGGCCAGCGCCTCGCGGACCGCGTCGGCGGGCGCGCGCGGCGTCGACAAGACCTTGACCACGCGGCCGTCCTCGGCGACGAGGTCGGTGAACGTGCCTCCGGTGTCGACGCCGACCCGCACCGGGTCAGCGTCGCGCGCCGGACGCGCGCCCGATCAGGCGGTCAGCTGGGCGCCGGTCCGGGTTGGAGGAGGTAGCCGCGGGCGCGGACGGTGCGCAGCTCGAGCCCGATCGGGGCGACGCGGCGCCGGAATCGCAGGACGTGGACGTCGAGGGCGTTGCGGGTCGGCGTCCCGTCGGGCCAGGCCCGGCGGGCGAGGGCGTCGCGCCCGACGACCGCGCCGAAGCGCTCGGTGAGCGCACCGGCGAGCGCCTGCTCCACCGGGGAGAGCGCCACCCAGGCGCCGCGGAAGTGGAGCAGCCCGTCGTCGTCGACGTGGGGGGCGTGGGCCGCGGCCTCGCGGGCGCGGAGGCGCTCGAGGCGGGCGGCCAGCTCGGCGTTGTCGGCCGGGAGGCGCACCCAGTCCTCGAGGGGGTCGACGGTCACCGGCGGGGCGCCGCCGGCGTCGACGAGCAGGAGCCGCGGGGTCTGGGTGGTGCGCAGGCCCGCGAGGCGCTCGGACTCGTCGGGCCAGCGCACCAGCGCTGGGTCCTGCATGCTCCGACGGTACGGAGCCGATGTTTCGGGTTCGTTTCGCTTGGGTGACGCCACGATCTCGACCGCCGCGCAGAATGCCGACTGGCAGACTGGCACGCGGGAGGAGCAGATGGCCGCCACGCTGTCGGAGAAGATCTGGGACCGCCACGTGGTCCACGCCGCCCCGGGCGAGCCCGACCTCCTCTACGTGGACCTGCACCTCGTCCACGAGGTGACCTCACCGCAGGCGTTCGACGGGCTGCGCCTCCACGGGCGGACCGTGCGTCGCCCCGAACTCTGCGTCGCGACGATGGACCACAACGTGCCGACCACCGACGTCGACGCGCCGATCGCCGACCCGGTCTCCGCCCGCCAGATCGAGGTGCTCGCCGCCAACTGCGCCGAGTTCGGGATCCGCCTGTACGGCATGGGCGACCCCGGCCAGGGCATCGTCCACATCATCGGCCCCGAGCAGGGCCTCACGCTCCCCGGGATGACGATCGTGTGCGGCGACTCGCACACGTCCACCCACGGCGCGTTCGGCGCGCTCGCGTTCGGGATCGGCACGAGCGAGGTCGAGCACGTGCTCGCCACCCAGACGCTGCCCCAGGCTCGACCCGGGACGATGGCCGTCGTCGTCGACGGCGACCTGCCGACGGGCGTGACCGCGAAGGACGTCGTGCTGGCGGTCATCGCCAAGATCGGCACGCAGGGCGGCATCGGCTCGGTGCTCGAGTACCGCGGCTCGGCGATCCGCGGCCTCTCGATGGAAGGCCGCATGACCGTCTGCAACATGTCGATCGAGGCCGGCGCCCGGGCGGGGCTCGTGGCGCCCGACGACACGACGTACGCCTACCTCGAGGGCCGCCCCGCCGCGCCGACCGGCGCGGCCTGGGAGCGGGCGCTCGACGAGTGGCGTGCCCTCCCCTCCGACCCCGACGCCCGCTTCGACCACGAGGTGACGCTCGACGCCGCGGCGCTGCGACCCGCGGTGTCGTGGGGCACGAACCCGGGCCAGACGGTCACGATCGACGACGCGGTGCCCGACCCCGACTCCTTCACCGAGGTGCACCACCGTGACGCGGCCCGGCTCGCGCTCCGCTACATGGGGCTGCAGGCCGGCACGCCGATCCGCGAGATCACCGTCGACACCGTGTTCATCGGGTCCTGCACGAACTCGCGCATCGAGGACCTGCGCGCCGCGGCCCAGGTCCTCGAGGGTCGCAACGTCCACACCGGGGTCCGGGCGCTCGTCGTGCCCGGGTCGCGAGCGGTGAAGGTGCAAGCCGAGGCCGAGGGGCTCGACCGGGTGTTCGAGGCGGCCGGCTTCGAGTGGCGCGAGCCCGGCTGCTCGATGTGCCTGGCCATGAACCCGGACAAGCTGTCGGCGGGCGAGCGGTGCGCGTCGACGTCGAACCGCAACTTCGAGGGCCGCCAGGGCAAGGGCGGCCGCACCCACCTCGTCTCCCCCGCCGTCGCCGCCGCGACCGCCGTCGCCGGCCGGTTCACCACCCCGGCCGACCTGGGCTGAGGCGATGCGACCCGTCCGCGAGATCGTCGGTCGCGCCGTGCCGCTCGACCGCTCCGACGTCGACACCGACCAGATCATCCCGAGCGACTGGCTGAAGCGCGTCGAGCGCACCGGGTTCGGCCAGGGGCTGTTCTCGGAGTGGCGGGAGAGCAGCGACTTCGTGCTGAACCGCCCTTCCTTCCAGGGCGAGGACCTCCGCATCCTCGTCGCCGGCCCGAACTTCGGCTGCGGCTCGTCGCGGGAGCACGCCGTGTGGGCGCTGCAGGACTACGGCTTCGAGGCGGTGATCGCGCCGCGCTTCGGCGACATCTTCCGCAACAACGCGCACAAGAGCGGCCTCGTCCCCGTCGTGCTGCCCGACGCGGTCGTGCGTCGGATCCTCGACGCGCTCGAGGACGACCCGACGATCGAGGTGGTCGTCGACGTCGTCGACCGCCGCGTCGCCGTCCCGGCCCTCGATCTCGACGAGCCGTTCGAGCTCGACGACTCCGTGCACCACCGGCTCACGAACGGCCTCGACGACATCGGCCTCACGCTGCAGCAGGACGCGGCGATCGGCGGCTACGAGGCCGCCCGCCCGGCGTGGCTGCCGCGGGTCAGCCGGTAGCGGCGAACGCGAGGGCCGGCGCCATGACCGACGCCGGGCTCGCGAGGTCCCAGCTGAGCCGGGCCGCCTCGAACGCCTCGGCGTAGCGGATCCGACCCTGGAACCCGCGGAAGCGGGCCTGGGCCTCGATCGCCTCGAGGTCGACCGGTCCCTGGCGCAGCACCTGGGAGAGGTGGGAGCGCAGCGCGGCGAGCTTCTCGTCGATCGTCCCCGCGACGTCCACATAGATGGTGGGCTCGAAGTTCTGGCTCGAGGGGGTCTCGAACTGCAGGACGGTCGGGAGCCGCCGCCCCGCGGCGACACTCGCCGTGGCCGTCGCCCGGTGGTCCTGATGGGTGTCGTGGGTGGCGTGCGTGTAGAGGATCTGGGCGCCCGTGGCGGCGACGACCTCGTCGATCACGGTGATCGTCTCGGGCCCGTCGGGGATGGACCCGTCGGTGAACCCGCCCCAGCGCAGCTCGACGCCCAGCCGGGCGGCGGCGTCCTGCTGCTCGGCCTGCCGGCTCATCCCGACGATCCGCCCGCGCTGGCCCACGGTCAGCACCAGGATCGTGACCTCGTCGCCCCGGGCGACGTGACGCAGTAGCGTCGCCCCGCAGCCCAGCTCGACGTCGTCGGGATGGGCCCCCACCGCCAACACCTGCACCGTCAGCCTCCAACTCCGCCTGAACCGATCCAGAATCATCGGCGCGGCGCGTGGGCGCCTGAACCCTCGAACCGCCACGCTCCGTGAGATGACGGGACGACGCGCCCTCAGGCGCGCACGACTCCCCGGTCGGGCGCGAGCGCGTCGGCTAGTGAGGCCAGCGCGTCCGGGACGACCGACCACCAGACCCAGCGGCCACGCTTCTCACCGACGATGAGGCCCGCGTCGGCGAGTGCCTTCGTGTGGTGCGAGACAGTCGGCTGGGACTTCCCGAGCGGTTCGAGCAGCTCGCAGGCGCACACCTCGCCCGCCGCCGCGATGAGGCTCAGCAGCCGGAGCCGGACCGGGTCGGCGAGCGCCGCGAATCCGCGAGCCACGCGTACGGCGTCGGCGTCGGACAGCGGTGCGTCCACCACGGACGAGCAGCAGGCCGCTGGCGCCTCGAGCTCCGTACGGGCCATCGGGCCCTCCTCCAGATTGACACGTATCGATACATTGAGGATGATGGATGAATCGACATCCGTGAATGTATCAGGGGAGGCATCCGGTGGCGAGGATCCAGCTTGCGCTGAACGTGGCCAACCTCGACGAGGCGGTCGGCTTCTACTCGCGGCTCTTCGATGCGACGCCGGCGAAGGTGCGCCCGGGCTACGCCAACTTCGCGATCGACGAGCCGCCGCTGAAGCTGGTGCTCGTCGCCGGGCACGGCACGCCCGGGACGCTCAACCACCTCGGCGTCGAGGTGTCCGACACCGACGCCGTCCGCGCCGCCGACGCCCGACTCACCGGCCACGGCCTGTCCACGGCGGTCGAGGACGAGGTCACCTGCTGTCACGCGGTCCAGGACAAGGTGTGGGTCGACGCGCCGGACGGCGAGCCATGGGAGATCTACACGGTCCTGCACGACGCGGACCCGCCGGTGGTGCCGCTGCGCCCGCTCGCCGACGACACCGAGGCGGCGTGTTGCGCGGCGGCACCCGAGTCGAGCGCGCGCTGCTGCTGACCGTGCCGCGAGCGCTGGCTCGGCGGGCAACCGCCGAGGGCGTCGGCACCGCGTTGCTGGTCGCGATCATCGTCGGCTCGGGAATCGCCGCGCAGCGCCTGGCGCCTGGCCAGGCCGCGCTGCAGCTGCTCGCCTGCTCGATCGCGACCGGCGCGGGACTGGTGGCGCTGATCCTCGCCTTCGGCCCCGTCTCGGGCGGCCACTTCAACCCCGCGGTCACCCTCGCAGACCGGCTGTGCGGCGGGATCTCGACGCGGGACGGCGTCGTCTACGCGATGGCACAGCTCGCGGGCGCGGTCGCCGGTGTCGTCGTCGCGAACCTCATGTTCGGCCTGCCGGCCGTCACGATCTCCACCCACACGCGCGCGGCCCACGGGCTGTGGCTCGGCGAGTTCGTCGCCACCTTCGGCCTCGTGATCGTGATCCTCGGCGTGGCGCGCCGCGGCCGCGCCGCCGTCGCGGCGTACGCGGTCGGCGGCTACATCGCCGCGGCCTACTGGTTCACCTCGTCGACGAGCTTCGCCAACCCTGCGGTCACGGTGGCCCGGGCGCTCACGAACACGTTCGCCGGGATCCGTCCCTCGAGCGTCCCAGCCTTCGTCGTGATGCAGCTCGCCGGCGCGGTGGTCGCCGTGGCGCTGGCTCGGTTCCTCCATCCCGACCTCGTCGCCGACGCCGTCGTCGTCCCCCACGAGCAGGCCTAGTTCGGCGGCCGTGGGCGACGCCTCGCGGGCATCCGGCGTGCCCGCCGTCCTGTTCCTCTGTGTGCACAACGCCGGTCGGAGCCAGATGGCGCTCGGGTGGTTCCGGCGCCTCGCCGGCGACCGCGCCGTCGCGTTCTCGGGCGGCTCGGAGCCCGCGACCCGGGTGAACCCGGTGGCGGTCGCGGCGATGGCCGAGGTCGGCATCGACATCGCCGGCGAGGTCCCGACGCGCTGGACCGACGCGGGCCTCCGCACGGCGGACGTGGTCGTCACGATGGGATGCGGCGACAGCTGCCCGGTCGTCCCGGGGACGCGCTACGAGGACTGGGAGCTGGAGGATCCCGCGGGGCTCGACCTGGAGGACGTGCGGCCGATCCGTGACGAGATCGAGCAGCGGGTTCGAGTACTGCTCACCGACCTGCTGGACTGAAGGACGGTCGCCCACCGGGAGGGGACATGGCGCGCTGGATCACGGTCGTCGAGGCGCTCGAGGTGCCCCGCCCGCCCTCGACGGTGCTGCCGGCGATCTGGGACATCCAGAACGTCGAGCGGCTCGAGCGCAAAGCGGACGCCGTCACGGTCCACCCCCACGGTGAGCGGAATGGGACCTACGAGGTCGAGGGCCACTTCGCGGGCGTGCCCTGGCAGGGCCGCTTCGACTACGAGCTACACCCCACGGGCTTCCACAGCCGCGACGCCGACGTCCCCCGCGACGAGGCGACCGTCGAGGGCGGCTTCTTCGTGACGCCGCTCGGAGCCGAGCACAGCACGGTCATCCACTACGAGCAGTACGTGCTGGCGCCGTGGCTGGCCCCGCTCGCACCGCTCGTCCAGCGCTACCTGCGCCACAGCATGCGGCGCGAGCTGCGCGACCTGCGCCGGATGGTCACCGGGTCGGCGCGCGACGTGCGGGCCCCCGCGCCGCGGCGCACCCGCGCCGGGACGGTGGGTCTCAGGCGCGCCTGACGCCGGCCAGGAGCGCCATCTCGCGCCACTTCCAGTGGCAGTCGACCTGCCCGAACCCGAGATCGCGCAGCCAGCCCAGCTGGGTGTCGACATCGAGCAGCTTGTTCGACGGGTCGTCGCGGTCGATCGAGCTGCCGAGCGCCGCGAGGAACGATTCGTGGAGCTCGGGCGTCGGGGACGCGACGTGCTCCAGGTTGCAGAACACCCCGCCGGGCTCGAGGCGGGCGAAGACCTCGCCGTAGAGGGTGCGCTTGCGGGCGTCCTCGACGTGGTGGATCGCGAACGACGACACGACGGCGCCGAAGGTCCCCCACGCCGCGGGGAGCGGGTCGTCGAGGTCGTGCGCCAGCACTGTGACCGCCGGGTCGTCGGCGAAGCGGGCGCGGGCGCGTCCGAGCATCTCGGCCGAGAAGTCCACGGCGACGCCCTCGCCGGCGGGGTGGGCCTCACGGACCCGGGCGAGCAGCTCCCCGTCACCGGTGCCGAGGTCGAGCACCCGCCGTGGGGCGGCCGGCAGGAACTCCAGCAGCGCGGCGTAGCCGTCGAGGCGGTGCGGGAGGTCCTTGCGCCGCGCCAGGTAGTCGCGGGCGTGCTCGGCCTCGGACCACAGGTTGACGGTCACGGCCCGACCGTCCGCTCCCGGGGCCGCGCGTCGCGCAGGCGGACGAGCTTGTTCACCGCGTTGAGGTAGGCGCGCGCCGACGCCTCGACGACGTCGGTGGCGAGTCCCCGTCCGGACGCCTTGTGGCTGTCCACCGCGAGCTGGATGACGACGTCGCCGAGCGCGTCGCCGCCGCCCGTCACCGACGACACCTTGAAGTCGACGACCGAGCCGTGCACGCCGGTGGCCTCGCTGATCGCCGCGATCGCCGCGTCGATCATCCCGTTGCCCTCGCCGTGCCCCTCCACGGTGGCGTCCCCGTCGGTCAGCATGACGGTGGCCTGCGGCGTGGCTTGGGTCCCGCCCCGGACGTCGAGACTGGCGATCGCGTAGCGGTGCACGGCGGCCGTGCCGAGCTC
>DATDGU010000018.1:0-2272 GCA_036521915.1 Acidimicrobiia bacterium
ACTTCCAGGCGATCTTCCACCCCGACGCCGTCAACCGAGAATCGGATAATCAACCCCCCGCTGCTCGCCAAGGCGGGCCGAGCGCGTTCTACGCGACCGCCCTGTGGCTCCGGGAGGCGCTGACTGACATGCACTGGGAACTCAATGAGGTGGTCGCCGAAGGAGATCTCATCGTCGTCCACACCACAGGTCACGCCCGCCAAGTGGGACCCTTCGTCTTCTACGATTCGGCCGGACAAGTGGAGCAAGTGTTTCCACCGACCGGCAGGACCACCAGCGACACGCAGACCCACTGGTTCCGGATCGCTGACGGCAAAGTGATCGAGCACTGGGCAAACCGAGACGACATGGGCATGGCTCGCCACCTCGACTGGATCCCACCATCGCCCCGCTATCTGCTTCGCATGGCCCAGGCCAAACGTCGGGCTCGTCGGACGCGCAGGATTCTTCTTGCGGCGAACGCCGCTGGATAGTTCTCGTCTTGTCGGTCGGGCCATTCGGGTCCTTTCCGTGAGAGGCCGTGTGAGATCGAGAAGGGCTCGCGCAGGCAAAGCACTACCCACGGGACGGTCAATGAGCACTGAAGTGGGCTAAGTATTGACGCAGATCCGGCGTTACCTGTGTGAGCTGATCGCCGCAAGACGCGGGCAACGGACCGGTCAGGTGACCGGGCCAGTTGGATGACGATTCGGCCGGGGACGGCGTGAGGGCGCCCTGCGTTACCTAGGTGCTCGACGGTTCTTGGGCCGTCGGCGACAACAATCGTGATCGGGTGACCCCCAGGCGGGAGAGCAGTCGCGTCAGTGTTCGAAGGCCGTCCAGCACGAATGCTGGTGGGCACGCCGGTGGCAGGAGCTGACTGCTCGAGACCCTGATGTTTTGGTGGGCGACGCGCGCCGTGGCTGGCCGAAGAAGGGTGCCTCAGGCCGGGATGGCGTACACCAGCTCGGGGTCGACGGCCCTCAGCACGTGGTAGCTCCGTCGGGCCAGCTGTCGGGCGACCGAGATCGCTGCGATCTTGCCGTCGTGACGATCCTTCACCTTTGCGTAGTAGCTGTGGTCGGGACTTCGCCCGTGCGAGGAGTTCTTCGCCGCCTCGTAGAGCGCCCAGCGAAGCGTCTCGGGCCCCTGGCGCGACAGATGTCCACCGGAACGGCGACGGTCGGAGGCGTCGACGGTCACATCGAGACCACTGTGGCGCACGACTTGCTCGGAGCGATGGAAGCGCCGGCAGTCGCCGAGCTCTGTCCAGAGCACCACCGCGAGCAACCCGCCGATCCCGTACTGGGCGTCGACGAGAGCCCGGCACGCCGGCTGGCGTGCGCCGAATCGCTGCAGGTCGGCCTTGAGCGGCAATGCCTCTCTGTCCGCGGCGTCGATCATCTTGTAACCCGCCGCGATGCGCTCGCGTCCAGCGGCAGAGAGCTGCACCTTGTCGCTCGTGATCAGGGCGCGGGTCTTTTCGGTGCGGATCGCTCCCTCGACCACGGCGACCCCGTGGTGATAGAGCACGGCGTGGATCCGCTGGCACCACAGTGTGCGCTGGTCGACGAGGGACTTGTAGAGCCGGACGCGCTCGCGCCACTCGAGGACTTCGACGGGTGGGATCCAGCTCTCGGGGAGCTCGCCCGCCTCCAGCAGCTCGCGCAGGAGCTGGGCGTCGGTGCGGTCGGTCTTGGCCCGACGCTTCTTGCCCCTCGCCGCCTGCGTGTCGGCCGGCTCGGCCAAGAATGGCTCGAAGCCCGCGGCGGACACCTCCTCGACCACGTAACGCCAGCCGGTACAGCCTTCGACCGCGAGGGCGACCGAGTCGCCTCGAGACCGGGTGGCTACCTCGGTCTCGAGCCAGCGGCGGAACCGTTGCCGGTCCGGTTGCCACAGCCTTCCTCGCCAGATCTCGCCCGAATCGACGTCCAAGACGTCGTAGGTGATCTGACGTCGGTGCAGATCGAGCCCACCTACCATGCTCATTAGGGACCTCCTTGCGCTTACTTGGGCATTTCCACAACCGCAAGGTTGCCCGCGCGAGCGTCGAGGAGGTCCTCACACATTGAATGTTCTGGGACACCCTCTCGTTATCCGGTCCGAGTGTGGGTCGCCGCATTTAAGGGTTCAGGGAGCGATCGCCGCCGCAACCAATTCAGCCTTGCGGTCGGGACGCAGTTGACGACCGTCGTACACCGAGGTGACCCGGGTCACCAGCCCGTCGGTGTCCAGTTCGAGGGCCGTGATGCCGGGCAGCGCTGCGTGGGACGGGCCGGCGGTCCACTCC
>DATDGU010000019.1:0-4020 GCA_036521915.1 Acidimicrobiia bacterium
TCGCGCCCCTCCCGCTCGCAGTGGGCCTCGAGCACGTCGACCTTGTGGCGGTACGCCTCCGGGGTGATGAACGGGATGTTCCAGCCGTCGGCGTGTCGGGCCGCAAGGCGCAGCGTCACGCGCTCACCGCCGCCCCCGATCCACAGCGGCAGACGCCGCTGCACGGGCTTGGGCTCGCAGCGCGCGTCCCGCAGCGTGAAGAACTCGCCGTCGAAGTCCGCGACCTCGAGCGTCGTGAGCGCCCGGATGCACTGGATCGCCTCGTCGAGCATGCGGAGGCGCACCGGCGCGGGCGGGAACGGGATCCCGTACGCCGCGAACTCGCCCTGGTGCCAGCCGGCGCCGAGCCCGAGCGTCACGCGCCCGCCGGAGAGATGGTCGATCGTGGCCATGGCGTTCGCGAGCACGGCGGGGTGGCGGTACGCGACGCAGTAGACGAGGCTGCCGCAGCGCACCCGGCGGGTCTCGAGCGCGAGCGCGGTGTGCGCGGCCACGGCCTCATGGCACACCGGCCCGGAGGTGGTGCCCTCCTCGGTGACGGTCGCGTCGGCCGAGTAGAAGTGGTCCCAGATCGAGATCCACTCGAAGCCGGACGTCTCGATCCGCCGCCACAGCGAGCGGAGCTCGTCGGTGGTCGTGTTCTGCAGCCCCGTGTGGACGCCGAAGCGCACGGCCCGCACCCTACCCAGACCGATACCGTGAAGGGCGTGCTGCACATCGACGCGATGCCGCGGCTGCGCCGGCCGGTCCTGGTGCTCGCCATCGTCGGATGGGTCGACGCCGGCGAGTCCGGGGCGCGCGCCGCCGCCGGGCTCGGCACCCAGCTCGACGGCGGCCGCGTCTTCGCGCGCTACGAGCTCGAGGACCTCGTCGACCTCCAGCAGACCCGGCCGACGGTCTCCCTCGTCGACGGCGGCGGACGGCGCGTCGCGTGGCCGACCCTCGAGTTCGTCGCCGGCCGCGCCGGGCGCGACGTCGTGTGCTGCATCGGGCCGGAGCCGTCGCTGCGCTGGCCGACCGTCACCCGCGAGCTCGTCGACCTCGCCCGCCAGCTCGGGGTCGAGCTCGCCGTCGGCCTGGGCGGCATGCCGGCGGTCGTGTCGCACCGCCAGCCCGTCCCGATCCTCGCCACGGTGACGAACCCGGCGCTCGCCGAGGAGGCCGGCGCGATGCGCGCCGACTACCACGGCGTCACCGGGCTCCAGACCGTCCTGCAGGTCGCGCTCGGCGAGGCCGGCATCCCCGCGCTCGGCCTCTGGGCCCAGGTGCCCCACTACGTGTCGGCGACCCCGTCGCCCCCCGCGGTGCGGGCCCTGCTCGACCGCCTCCGCGACCTGGCGGGCATTTCGCTCGACCTGTCGTCGCTCGACGCGCAGGTGCACGAGTACACCGCCCGGGTGGACGAGGGCCTCGCCGACCGGCCCGACGTCGCGCAGCTCGTCACCGCCATCGAGGAGCAGGAGCGGGGCGAGGTGAGCGGCGACGACCTCGCCGCCGAGATCGAGCAGTTCCTCCGCGACCAGTAGCGCCGGTGCGCGGGCCGGGGCGGCCCGCGGGTAGAACAGCGCCCATGAGCGTCGTACGCATCAACGCGATCACCGTCCCGCCCGAGCGGGCCGAGGAGTTCGAGGGGCGCTTCGCCGCCCGGGCCGG
Source organism: Acidimicrobiia bacterium (assembly GCA_036521915.1). Classification (GTDB taxonomy): domain Bacteria; phylum Actinomycetota; class Acidimicrobiia; order IMCC26256; family PALSA-555; genus PALSA-555. The sequence goes on from DATDGU010000019.1 coordinate 1,654, forward strand.
GATGGTGTCGAAGTCGCCCGGGTTCGAGGCGTTCGAGCTGCTGCGCCCGACCGACGACCGTGGCGTCTACCTCGTCTACACGCGCTGGCGAAGCGACGAGGACTTCCAGGCCTGGGCGGCGAGCCCGGCGTTCCAGCACGGGCACCGCCAGCACAGCACCCAGGGGCCGGTGGGCACCGACAGCTCGCTGTGGTCCTTCGACGTCGTGCAGCACGAGGCCGCGGGCTAGCGGCCCGTCCCGCCGTGCACGCCCTCTTCGACTTCCACAAGACCTGGGCCTACGTCGCCATCGTGGCGAACGGGCTCGTCGGCGTCGGCGCGCTCGTCGCGTGGCGGGTCCCGAAGCTGCGCGGGCGCTGGGTCTGGATCGCCACGATCGTCGCCGAGGCCGCGATCCTCCTGCAGGTCTTCGTCGGCGTCACCTTGCAGGCGAGCAAGGACTACAAGGCGCCCGGCTTCCACATCTTCTACGGCTTCCTCGTGTTCCTCACCATCGGCTTCGCGTACCAGTACCGCCGGCAGCTGCGTAGCCGCCAGGAGCTGTACTGCGGGCTGCTCGGGCTCTTCATCATGGGGCTCGGCATCCGGGCGGTGCTCCAGGTCCACGGTTGACGCCCAAGCGGCGGGTGCTGCTGCTCTTCGGCGGCCGCTCCGCGGAGCACGACGTGTCGCGCGACACCGCCGCCGCGGTCGCGGGCGCGCTCGACCCGGACCGCTACGAGATCGTGCCCGTGGCGATCACGACCGAGGGCCGCTGGCTGCTCGCGTCGGAGGCGCGCGCCGCCCTCGACGCCGGCCGCGACGCGCTGCCGGACGCGTTCCGCGTCGAGGGCGTGCCCGTCACCGAGGCCCCCGACCCCGCCGAGCCGGCGCTCGTGCCGCTCGACCGCGGCCCGGACGCGCCCGCGCCGACGGACGTCGACGTGGTGCTGCCCCTCCTGCACGGCCCCTACGGGGAGGACGGGACGGTGCAGGGGCTCTTCGAGCTCGCCGACCTCCCCTACGTCGGCGCCGGGGTGCTCGGCTCGGCGCTGGCGATGGACAAGCGGGCGATGAAGGCGGCGTTCACGGCGGCCGGGCTGCCGATCGCCCGCTCCGCCGCGTTCCGCGACGGCCACGACGCCGCCGGCTTCGCCGACCGCGTCGCCACCGAGCTCGGGCTCCCATGCTTCGTGAAGCCGGCGAACATGGGCTCGTCGGTCGGCGTGTCGAAGGCCCACGACCGCGCCGAGCTCGACGCCGCGATCGCGACCGCGCTCGCCTACGACGAGTGGATCCTCGCCGAGGAGGCGATCGTCGGACGCGAGATCGAGGTCGGCATCCTCGGCGACGACCCGCCGGCGGCGTCGGTCCCCGGCGAGGTGGTGCCCGGCGCCGAGTTCTACACGTACGCCGACAAGTACGAGGACGACGCGGTGCAGCTCCTCACGCCGGCGCCGCTCACCGGCGCGCAGGCCGACGAGGTGCGCGCCCTCGCCGTGCGGGCCTTCGAGGCCTGCTGCGGCGAGGCGATGGCCCGCGTCGACTTCTTCCTGAGCGAGGACCGCGGCTTCGTCGTGAACGAGGTGAACACCATCCCCGGGTTCACGCCGGCCTCGCAGTACCCGCGGATGTGGGCCGCGAGCGGCGTGGACTACGCGGCGCTGCTCGACCGGCTCATCGACCTGGCGATCGCGCGCCACGACCGCCGGGCGCGCCGGGCGGGCCGCCAGCGCGAGGCGGGGCCGCTCAGAGGTTGACGACCGGGCAGGTGAACGTGCGCGTGATCCCCTCGACGGCCTGGATCTGGGAGACGACGAGGCGCCCGAGGTCGTCGAGGCTCGGCGCCTCGGTGCGCACGATCACGTCGTACGGGCCGGTGACGTCGTCGGCGGCGACGACCCCGCCGATGCCCCGCACGGCGTCGGCGACCCGGGCTGCCTTGCCGACCTCGGTCTGGATGAGCACGTACGCGGTGATGGCCATGCCGATCCCCCTTGTCGCCGGCACGGGATCGTAGCGGTGGACCGCCGGGGCGGCTTCGCCGACCGGGTGGACGCCGGCCGGCGCCTCGGCGCCGCGCTGGCGGCCCGCACGCCCGCCGCGCCGCTCGTGGCCGGGATCCCGCGGGGCGGCGTCGTCGTCGCCGCGGAGGTCGCCGCGGCGCTCGGCGCGCCGCTGCGCGCCGTGGTGGCCCGCAAGGTGGGCGCCCCCGGCCGCCCGGAGCTCGCGCTCGGCGCGGTCGGCCCGGACGGGACCGTCGTGCTCGACGAGGCGCTCGCCCGCCGGGCCGGGGCCGGCCCGGGGTTCCTCGACGAGGCGGTCGCCGCGGCACGCGCCGACGTGGCCGCCCGCACGGCGCGGCTCGGCGCGGTCGTCACGGCCGAG
>DATDGU010000020.1:0-7131 GCA_036521915.1 Acidimicrobiia bacterium
TGTGTGGATAGTCGGTCTCGAAGGTGATGTTGTCGACACCGACGTCGCCGAGTGACGCCAGGCCGTGCCGGTCACGGAAGAAGCAGCCGTAGATCTGCCGGAAGTAGTAGGTGGACGGCGGTTCCGGCACCCGGTCGCGGATGCCGCCCCACGCCCGGTGCTCCTGCCACACGTCGTCGGCGCGCTCGAGGATGTACGGGATCCAGCCGATCTGGCCCTCCGAGTACGCGAGCCGCAGCTCGGGAAAGCGGACGAGCACCCCCGAGAACAAGAAGTCGGTCATCGACGACATCGCGTTGCCGAACGACAGCGTCGCCTGCACCGCGGGCGGGGCGTCCGCCGACGTGGCCGGCATCTTCGACGAGGAGCCGATGTGCATGCAGACGACGGTGCCCGTCTCGGCGCACGCCTGGAGGAACGGATCCCACGCACCGGTGTGGATGCTCGGCAGCCCGAGGTGGGGCGGGATCTCGCTGAAGCAGACGGCGTGCACCCCTCGGGCGGCGTTGCGACGGACCTCGGCCGCGCAGCCCTCGACGTCCCAGAGCGGCACGAGCGTGAGCGGGATGAGGTGCCCGTCGCTGTGGCCGCACCATTCCTCGACCATCCAGTCGTTGTACGCGGTGACGCAGGCCGCGGCGAGCTCCTTGTCCTTCGCCTCGAGGAACGTCTGGCCGCAGAACCGCGGGAACGTCGGGAAGCACAGGGACTGCTCGACGTGGTTCACGAGCATGTCCTCGACCCGGGCCGTCGGGTCGTAGCAGCCGTCGCGCATCTCGTCGTAGGTGATCGGCGACAGCGTCATGTCGTCCCGGTCGAAGCCGACGGCGGCGATATGGCGCTTCAGCGGGACGATGAGGTCCTCGTAGAACCAGATGTCGCAGGGCGGCGCGGCGTCGTCGAACTCGTGCTCGTAGATCGCCGGGCCGACCATGCGCAGCCCGGCGAGGCCACGCCGCTCGACGCGGGGGCCCCGGTCGCGGTAGCGCTCGGGCAGCCAGGTGTGCCAGACGTGCGCCGGCTCGACGACGTGGTCGTCGACGCTGACGATCATCGGGATCGTCGGGGTCTCCGTCGAGGGCACGCCACCTCCCAACCGTCGTCGTGGCACCAGCGGCCCGACCTGACGGGTCGTCAGAGGATATCGGGCGCCGGCTATCGGCTCGGATCGACGCGCACCATGAGCTTCCCGGTGTTCTCCCCGGTGAACAGCATGTTGAGCGCGCGCGGCGTCGCCTCGAGGCCGTCGACGATGTGGTCGCGCCACGTGATCTTGCCCTCGCCGACCCACTGGACGAGCTGGAGCACGGCCTCGGCCGCCCGGTCGAGGTAGTCGAAGACGAGAAACCCCTGGATGCAGGCCCGGGCCACGACGAGGTTCATGTAGTTGCGGATCGGCGTCGGGTCGTCGGCCGTGTTGTAGTTCGAGATGGCACCGCAGAGCGCGACGCGCGCGCCGATCGCGAGGCGGCCGAGCACGGTGTCGAGGATCGTGCCGCCGACGTTGTCGAAGAACACGTTGACACCGTGGGGGCAGAGCTCGCGCAGCCGCTGTCCGACGTCCTCGGTGCGGTAGTTGATCGCCGCGTCGAACCCGAGGTCCTCGGTGATCCAGCGGCACTTCTCGTCGGTCCCGGCGATCCCGATCACGCGTGCGCCCTGAATGCGGGCGATCTGACCGGCGACGGACCCCGTCGCGCCCGCCGCGCCCGAGACGACGACGGTGTCGCCCGCGATGGGTCGGCCGACGTCGAGCATGCCGAAGTAGGCGGTGACGCCGGTCCCGCCGTAGATGCTGAGCAGGTGCGGGAGCGGGACGCCGGCCGGGACGGCTCGGGCCTGGACGTCGGCCCCGCCGGTCGCGTACTCCTGCCAGCCGAGCAGCCCGGCGACGGGCGTCCCGACGGGGTACCCGTCGTGGCGCGATTCGACGACCTCGCCGATCGCCGAGCCGCGCATGACCTCGCCGATGCCGACCGGCGGCATGTAGCTCGCCTCGTCGCGGATCCAGATTCGGTTCGTCGGGTCGAGCGACAGGTAGGCGACCCGCACCCGGTACTGCCCCTCGTCGAGGTCGGGGAGCGGCTCCTCGTGGAGCTCGAACGTCTCGTCGTCGACCGGCCCGACGGGTCGACGCGCCAGGCGCAGCTGACGGTTCACGGTCATGCGCGGATGTCTACTCGGTCTTGGCGAACAGCCGCACGGCCAGCGTCAACATCGCCGTACCGAACGCCAGCGTGATGAGGGCGTCGGCCCAGAGCGGCACGACCCAGCCGAAGATGGTGAGCGGCGCGATCTGCGGCAGCAGCACCCGACGGATCGCGTCGATCCCGTAGGTTGCCGGGTTCAGCCGGGTCACGACGGCCAGCCACGGCGGCAGCTCGGCGAGCGGGAAGATCGCGCCCGACAGGAAGATCATGGGCTGGAGCACGAGCGCCATGACCATCTGGAAGCTCTCCATGCGCTGCATGCGGCTGGCGACCACAATGCCGAACGACGTGAGCGCGAACGCGAGCAGGAGCAGGAAGCCCACCATCGCGAAGAAGCTCCCGACGGTCAGGCTGACGCCGACGAACGGCGCGGCGAAGACGAGGATCAGGCCCTGGACGACCGCGACCGACCCGCCGCCGAGGGCCTTGCCGAACACGAGCGACGACCGCGACACCGGCGCGACGAGCATCTCGCGCATGAACCCGAACTCGCGGTCCCACACGATGGCGATCGCCGAGAAGAGCGACGACGTGAGCACCGACATGGCGAGGATGCCGGGGAACAGGTACTGCTGGTAGTTGACGCCGCCGGCGCCCTGCTTCCCGATGAGGTGCGACAGGCCGGCCCCGAGGACGAAGAGGAACAGCAGCGGCTGCGCAACACCGGTGACGATCCGGGTCGGCGTGCGCTTGAGCCGGATGAGGTCGCGGGTCCACACCATCATCACGGCCCGCAGGTTGCGGACCATCGCGCCCTCGCGCCGCCGGATGGGCGCGGTTGCGGGCAGCGGCGTGGCGAGCGCGGCGTCGGCCATCAGCCTCGCCGGAACCCGCGGACCATCGCGTTCGCCCGGAACTGTTCGCCAGCGCCTGCGTCGGCGTCGCGGAGCTCGTGACCGGTGTACTCCATGAACACGTCGTCGAGGCTGGGTCGACGCACGTTCACGCTGCGCACGCCGATGCGCAGGCGCTCGAACATCCGGGGGACGAACGCCTCCCCGTCGGTCACGCGGAACCGGGCGCCGTCCTCGGTCAGCTCGACCTCGAGCCCGAAGCCGTCGGCGAGGGCGTCGCGCGCCGCGCCGTCGTCCGCCGTCGACACCGTGACCGTGTCCTTGCCGATCGACGCCTTCAGCGCGTCGGGGGTGTCGATCGCGACGATGCGACCCTGGTCGATGATCGCGATGCGGTCGCACCGCTCGGCCTCGTCCATGTAGTGGGTCGTGAGGAACATGGTCGTGGACTCGCGGGTCCGCAGGCTGTCCACGTAGTTCCAGATGTGCAGGCGGGTCTGGGGGTCGAGCCCGATGGTCGGCTCGTCGAGGAACAGCACGCGGGGCGCGTGCAGGAGGCCCCGGGCGATCTCGAGGCGCCGCTTCATGCCGCCCGAGTAGAAGCGGACCTGCTGGTCGGCCCGCTCGCTCAGCCCCACCATCTCGAGGAGCGGGCGGGCACGCTCGCGCACCTCCGACGGCGGGACGCCGTAGAGCACGGCGTGGAACCGCAGGTTCTCCGCGCCCGTCAGATAGTCGTCGAGCGTGACCTCCTGGAACACCAGCCCGATGCTCTCCCGCACGGCGGCCTGCTCAAGCGCCACGTCGTGACCGGCGACCCGCGCGACACCGGTCGTCGGCATCAGCAGCGTGCACAGGATCGAGATCGTCGTCGTCTTCCCCGCGCCGTTCGGGCCGAGGAAACCGAAGAGCTCGCCCGGCTGGACCTCGAAGGACACGTCGTCGACGGCCGCGAAGTCGCCGAAGCGCTTCACAAGGCTGTCGACCTCGACCGCGGGTGCGGCGGCGCCCGGCATCCCGGCAGTCTCCCACGCTGCACGCGCGGCACCGGCGACGTCGTTCGGCCGCGCAGCGGTTAGCGTCCGGGCCAGTGGACGCGCTCGAGTTCTACGGTCTCCTCCCGTCGGAGGACCCGCGACGCTGGCGCCTGCCCGTCGTGCCCAGCTTGTGCTCGGGCCACGGCAGCCTGTTCGGCGGCGCGGCGCTCGGCTCGTCGATCGAAGCCCTCGAGCGGGTGACCGGTCGCCCCCTCGTGTGGGCCACCGCGCAGTACCTCGCGTTCGCGCGTCCGCCCGACGTCGTGGAGCTGGAGGTGTGCGAGGTCGCCCGCGGGCATCACTCGTCGCAGGCCCGCGTGCTCGCCCGCGTCGACGGCCGCGAGATCTTCACCGTCGTCGCCGCCCTCGGCCAGCGTGAGCTCCGGTGGTCCGGGTCGTGGGCGCTCCGACCCGAGGTGCCCTCCGTCGCGGCGAGCCCGGTGCGCCCGTTCGCCGCGCAGCACCGGGGCACGATCGGGGAGCGCCTCGACCTCCGCGTGGCGAACGCCCGCCCGATGGAGACGCTCGACGGGATCCCCGGCGACGGGCGCGCCGCCCTCTGGGCCCGGCTCCCCGACATCCCCGCGACGGCCTCGGCGCTCGCCATCGTCGCCGACTACGTCCCCTTCGGGATCGCGCAGGCGCTCGGCCGCCGGACCGGGGCGAACAGCCTCGACAACACCCTGCGGATGGTCCGACCCACCGAGACGCACCCGACCGAGTGGGTGCTCGCGGACGTCCGCGTCCAGGCCGTCGCGGACGGCTTCGGCCACGGCGTCGTCCACCTGTGGGCCGAGGACGGCACCCTGCTCGCCACGGCGAGCCAGTCCGCGGTCGTGCGCGAGTGGCGCGACCGCGCCGAGACCCGGCCGACGTCCACGGAGGTGAGGCGATGACTGTCCCCGCCCGTCACGGCATCACCGTGCCGTTCACCGGTGTCCCGCTGCACGAGCACCGCGGCTGGTATGAGGAGGTCGTCGCCCTCGGCTACACGGACGTGTGGTCCGCGGAGGCGGGCGCGACCGACGCGTTCACCCCGCTGGCGCTCGCCGCGGCGTGGACGCCACAGCTGCGGCTCGGCACGGCGATCGTGCCGGTGTACACGCGGGGCGCCGCGACCCTGGCCCAGAGCGTCGCCGCCATGTGCCAGGCCGCGCCGGGCCGCTTCGCCCTCGGCCTCGGGACGTCCTCCGACGTGATCGTCGAGCGCTGGAACGGGATGGCCTTCGAGCGCCCGTACCACCGGGTGCGGGACACGATCCGGTTCCTTCGCGCCGCGCTCGCCGGGGAGAAGGTGAGCGAGACCTACGACACGTTCGCCGTGCGCGGGTTCCGGCTCGAGGTGCCGGTCGACGAGCCGCCGCCGATCCTCGTCGCCGCGCTGCGTGCCGGCATGCTGCGCCTCGCCGGCCGGGAGGGTGACGGCGCCATCATCAACTGGCTGTCGGCCGAGGACGTGAAGACCGTCGTGCCCTACGTCGGCGAGGACAAGGAGATCGTGGCCCGGATCTTCGTCCTGCCGACCGAGGATCTCGACGTCGTGCGCCTGGTCGGCAAGCGGGCGATCGCCGCCTACCTCAACGTCCCCGTCTACGCCGCGTTCCACGAGTGGCTCGGCCGCGGCGAGCAGCTCGCGCCGATGTGGTCGGCCTGGAGGGCGGGCGACCGGGCGGCCGCCGTCGAGGCGATCCCGGACTCGCTCGTCGACGAGCTGATCGTGCACGGCTCGGGCGCCGAGTGCCGCGAGCACCTCGCGCGCTACGCGGCGAACGGGGTCACGACGCCCGCGCCCGCGATCCTCGGCCTGGGCGCGGACCACCTGCGCGAGGCACTGCGGGACCTCGCTCCGACGGCGCGCTGAGCGGGCGCTAGCCGACCCGGACGGGCAGGACCCGGTGGCGGATCCGCGCCAGGCGGAACCACGACAGGGTCCGCACCGCCCACCAGCCGGGGTCGATCTCGCCGGGCGCCCGCGCGAACCGGGCCGACGTCGGGGCGTCGTGGTGGTTGTTGTGCAGCCCCTCCCCCGCCGTGATGAGCGCGAGGAGCCGCCCGTTCGTCGCTGAGTTGTCGTGCGGCCGCCGGCCCATCGTGTGCCCGACGGCGTTGACCGAGCCGGACAGGCCGAGGTAGCTGACCATGTGCACGACGGCAGCGAGGAGGCCGGTCTGCCAGCCGAGGATGAGGCACAGCGCGGTGACGCCGAGGCCGAGGCCGAGCCACGCCTTGTCGTAGAACCACCGGTCCAGCCAGTCGGGCTGGAGGTCCTTGGCGTAGCGGTCGACGGTGACGCCGTCGCGCGCCGTGCGCCGGTAGAGCGCGGCGTTCGCGAGCTGGACGCGCCAGAACCCGAGCACGAGCGGCGAGTGCGGATCGTCGGCCGTGTCCGTCGCGGCGTGGTGGCGGCGGTGCACCGCGGCCCACTCGCGCGGCTTCATCCCGGTGAGGATCCAGATGACGAAGCGGCACACCTGCGTGACCACCGGGTTGAGGGTGAGCGCGCGGTGCGTGATGCCGCGGTGGAGATAGACGGTGGTGACGAGGATCGCCACCTGAGACAGAACGAGTCCGACGATGATGCCCAGCAAAACGTGCACGCGCTCAACGTAGCCGGGTGAGGTGTCGGGACGGCGACTCCGGGGTGAACAGCGCTCAGAAGGTCGTCTCGGCCAGGAAGGCGTCCAGGGTGGGCCGATCGCCGAGCACCTCGACCGTGTCGGTCGGGGCACGGTGCAGCAGCACGAGCAGCAGGTTCGACGCCGGGCCGCGCACGGCGACGTCGCCCTTGGCGTGTGTCCGCTCGACCTCGAGGCGCTCCGGTGTGCGGCGGAGCAGCCACTCACCGGGGCGGTCCGTGCAGTGCAGGTGGACGGTCTCCCCGGAGCCCGTCGGCGGGGCCTTGCCCGGCCGGACCAGGAGGATGGTCAGCCACTCGTCGATGCCATCGGCGGCGAGCGCGCCGTCGATCGGCGTCGCGGCGCCGCCGGCGAGCTCGGCGTCGACCCGGTGCATCGCCGTCTCGTGGGCCTGGCGTCGCTGCCAGAACGCGACGGTCGGCGGCGGCACGAACGTCCAGGCCGGCGCGTCCGG
>DATDGU010000021.1:0-8354 GCA_036521915.1 Acidimicrobiia bacterium
GCCTCGTGTCGCGAGCGCCGCGAGCAGGCCCGCCTCGGCGGGGGAGCGCCGGCGTGGAAGGAACGCGATGACGGTGCCGAGCTCGTCGAGCCCGGCGCCGTGCGCGATCCCGTGGGCGGCGGCGTGGGCGAGGTCCTCCTCGTCGTAGCCGTCGCGCGTCGCGTCGACGTAGCGGGTGTACAGCGTCGCGACGGCGGCCGCATGGCCGCCCCGGGCGGCCAAGGTGGTGAGGGCCGAGTCGGGCGCCCGACGCAGGTCGGCGAAGGTGGCGGCCAGGCCGATCTCGGTGCCGCGGTGGTCGGCGACGGCCGCGAACGGACCGGGGTCGGCGTGCAGCACGGCGTGCACGGCCTCGACGCGGCGGATGGCGGTGAGCGGGACGCGGCCGGCGGCGGCCAGGGCGGGCGCGCCGACGAGCTCGGCGATCCGGGCGAGCGCGACGAACCCGACGTTGACGAGCCCGTGGTGGCGGGCGAGGTCGCGGCGCAGCGCCAGGCCCGCGTAGGGCGTCGGGACCGCGACGGTCACCGGCGCCAGTGGATCGCCACGCTTCGCCTCGCGGACGAGCGTCCAGAGCAGCTCTCGCGCGGGGAGCCCGAGCTCGGTGACGAAGGCGCGGGGCCGCGCCGACCCAGCCACCCCCTCGGGCCCATCACCGCTCACCGCTGGAGGCTACCGACGGGCTGTGACGACGGCCCCCGGGGCCCAAATGGAGGGGGCGAACCGAAAATCGGGCCTCGGCTGTGCCAACCTAGGTCCCGCATGTCACGGCTCGGGCCGGTCGCGAGCCGGCTGCTCACCACGATTCTGGTCGGGGGCGTCGCCATCGGGGCGTGCCTCGCGGCGCTGCTGCCCGGGACCGCCGTCTTCGCGAAGGCCTACTCCTATCAGAGCAACGCGATCGGCAAGCTGCGCCAGCTCGACCAGCGCTCGACGGTCTACGACGCCGACGGGAACGTCATCGGCGTGCTCGGAACCGAGAACCGCCAGGACGTCCGGCTCGCCCAGGTCCCCAAGATCCTCCAGGACGCGGTCATCTCGGTGGAGGACCACACGTTCTGGACGAACGACGGCATCGACCTGAACGGTGTCTTCCGGGCCGCGGTCACGAACGCCTCGTCCGGTCAGGTCCTCCAGGGCGGCTCGACGATCACCCAGCAGCTCGTGAAGCAGCGGATCCTGAACTCGGCCCGGACGGTGAACCGCAAGGTGAAAGAGATCGTCCTCGCGCTGCGCCTGAACAAGGAGTACACGAAGTCGCAGATCCTCGAGCAGTACCTGAACACCGTGTACTTCGGGCAGGGCTCCTACGGCGTGAAGTCGGCCGTCGAGCGGTTCTTCCTCGTCCCCGACGCGGCGTCGCCGTTCGGTGGGGTCACCCAAACCCAGCTCAGCCAGGTGAACATCGGGCAGGCCGCGCTCCTCGCCGGGCTGATCAACAACCCGACGGGTGACAGCCCGTTCAGCAACCCGCAGGGTGCGAAGGACCGGCGTGCCGTCGCGCTCGACCGGATGGTCGCCGAGCACTACATCACCCAGGCGCAGGCGGACTACTGGAACAACACGCCGCTGCCGACGATCGTGCCGCCCCCCGACCTGCGACCGACGAACGCCTGGGTCTCCGAGGTCGAGAGCCGCCTCATCAACGACCCGGTCTACTCATCGCTGGGCCGCACCGCGCAGGAGCGCCAGAACGCGGTGCTCACCGGCGGGCTGCAGATCTACGCCACCGAGAACCCGACGATGCAGAACCAAGCCCAGAACGTCGTGAACAACGACCTGAGCTCGCCGTCGGGCTTCACCGGCTCGCTCGTCGCCATGAACCCCAAGAACGGCGAGGTCGAGGCGATGGTCGGCGGACCAGGCTTCCAGTCGAGCCAGTACAACATCGCCACGCAGTATCCGGGTCGACAAGCGGGCTCCACGTGGAAGGTCATCACGCTCGCCGCGGCCCTCGAGTCGGGCTTCTCGCCGAACGACCAGGTCGACGGCACGTCACCGTGCTCGCTGCCCCCGTGGGGCATGACCCAGAACGCGGAGCCGGGCGGCGGGGTCATGACGCTGCGCGCCGCGACCGCGAACTCGGTGAACTGCGCGTTCGCCCGGACCCAGCTCGCCGTCGGCTTCCCGAAGCTCATCGACACGGCCCACGCGATGGGCATCACCCAGCAGACGCTGAAGCCCGTGCTCACGCTGACGCTCGGCGCCATCGAGTCGACCGCGCTCGAGATGGCCACCGTGGCCAGCACGATCGCTGACGAAGGGATGCACCACAGCCCCGTGTTCGTCAGCAAGATCGTCGGACCGGCCGGCCAGACGATCTTCGACGCCAACACCCTCCCGGGCCAGCAGGTGATCAGCAAGGACACCGCCGACTGCGAGACCGACTTGCTCCACGGCGTGATCACCGGCGGCACCGGCACCGGCGCGGCGCTGAACGGGCGCGACGCCGCGGGCAAGACGGGCACCACCGACGGCCAGACCGACGCCAACTTCCTCGAGTTCACCGGCGGCGCACAGATCGCCGACTTCATCTGGCACGGCAACCCGCTCGGCCGTGTCCCGGGCGCCGGGTTCGGCGGCAACTACCCGGCGTCGGCGTCTCGGGACTTCCTGAATCAGGCGCTGCAGGGCCAACCCGCGCTGCCGCTCCCGGATCCCGGGCCGGCCTGCCAGCGGCCCGGCGGGCTGATCACCCCGCAGGGTCGCATCGCGAGCGGGGCCGTCTTCCCGGGTGCGCCAGGTGCCGGCGGGACACCCCAGCCGGTCGCGCCACCGCCGAGCATCGTGATCACGCCGCCGACGCTGCCGATCACGACGCCGACGACGTCGCCGGTGACGACCACCCCGTCCACGTAGCGATGGTGAGACGCGCCGCTCGCCTCGTAGGGTGCGGCGTGTGACCGGGCTGGAGTCGCTCCTCGCTGTCCAAGAGCGCGACCTCACGCTCGATCGTCTCCGACACCAGCGCGCCACCCTGCCCGAGCGCGAGCGGGTCGCCGGCGTCGGCGCACGCCTCGAGGCGCTCGACGTGACGCGCGCGGCCCGCGGCGCGGCGCGCGACGAGCTGGCTGGGCAGGAGCAGCGGCTGGCCGACGAGGCGCAGCGGCTCGGTGAGCAGGGGCAGGCCGCGGAGAAGCGTCTCTATTCGGGTGAGGTCGCCTCGCCGCGCGAGCTGCAGGCGCTGCAGACCGACGTGGAGCAGCTGCGCCGCCGTCAGCGCACCGTGGAGGACCAGCAGCTCGGTGTCATGGAGCTGCGCGAGCCCATCGACCAGGAGCTCGGCGTGCTCGACGAGGAGCGGGCGGCGCTCGAGGCGGACCGCGCCGCCACGCAGGGTGAGCTCGACGTGAAGGAGCGGGAGCTCGACGGTGCGATCGCCAGCGAGCAGATCGCCCGCGACGAGGCGGCCGGGACCGTCGAGCGGTCGCTCGTCGCCGAGTACGAGCGGCGACGCGACCACGCGGGGGGCGTGGGCGTGGCCCGCCTCGTCGGCTCGACCTGCCAGGGCTGTCACCTGACGATCCCGGCGACGGCGGTGGACCGGCTGCGGCGGGAGCGCGAGGGCGAGCTCGCCTACTGCGACAACTGCGGCTGCATCCTCGTGCCGTGAGCCTCGCCGAGGTGCTCATCTACAGCGACGGGGGCGCCCGCGGCAATCCGGGCCCGGCGGCAATCGGTGCGGTCGTGCTCGACCCGACGACGGACCCGCCGACGCGGCTCGCGACGGTGAGCGAGCGCATCGGCGTGACGACCAACAACGTCGCCGAGTACCGCGCCGTGATCGCCGCGCTCGAGGCGGCGCGGGCCTACGCGGCCCGCACGATCAGGGTCCGCTGCGATTCGATGCTCGTGATCCGCCAGCTGCAGGGCGCCTGGCGGGTCAAGCAGCCGCATCTGCGGCTGCTCTTCGAGCGGGCCCGGGCCCTCCTCGCCGACTACGAGGTCGTCGACCTCGCCCACGTGCCCCGCGAGGACAACACCGACGCCGACCTGCTCGTGAACGCCGCGCTCGACCAGGCGTGACCCGTGCTGCTCTGGTACACGTCGCTGTCGATCCTCTTCGTCGCGAACGTCTTCCGCAGCAGCGGCATGGACTACCGCCTTGTCGCGCTCGGCGCCATGGTGCCGCTCCTCCTCGACCTCCCCGTCGGGCACCGCGCCGTCGGGCACACCCTCCTGCTCGCCGTGGCGCTCTTCACGGCGGTGATGGTCGCGACGGCCGGCCGGTCACGGCTGCTGCGCCGCCGCCTGCTCTGCCTCCCGATCGGCGTCTTCGTCGGCCTCGTCCTGTCCGGCGCGTTCACCCAGGACCACGCGTTCCTCTGGCCGTTCCTCGGTGCCTTCGGCTCCGTCGGCCTCCTGCCTCCCTGGTGGGTGGTGCTGCTCGAGGAGCTCGTCGGCCTGGTCGGCTGGTGGTGGATCGTCGGGCAGTACGACCTCTACCTGCCCGACCCGCGCCGCGAGTTCTGGCGGTCGGGACGCCTGCGGGAGAGCCCGGCGTGATCGTGCTCGTTCGCCACGGCGAGACCGAGGCCAACCGGACCGGGCTGCTGCTCGGGCGGGCCGACCCGCCGCTCACCGCCCGCGGCATCCGACAGGCGACGGCGCTCGCCGGCGTGCTCGCGCCCATCGACGCACCGCGTCTGGTGACGAGCCCGCTCACGCGCGCCCGGCAGACGGCCGCCGCGATCGGTGAGGCCACGCGGACGACGCCGATCGTCGATCCGCGGCTCATCGAGCTCGACTATGGCGAGTGGGACGAGCGCCCGCTCGCCGAGCTCCCCGCCGACGTCACGGCGCGCTGGCGTGCCGACCCGACCTTCGCCCCGCCCGGCGGGGAGAGCCTCGCGGGGCTGCGCGAACGCGTTGCGCCGTGCGCGGGGGAACTGCTCGATCAGGACCATACCGTGATCGCGGTGAGCCACGTCTCACCCATCAAGGCGATCATCCTCAGCGCGCTCGGGCTCCCCGATGAGCTCGCGTGGCGGCTCCGTCTCGACCTCGCGTCGATCTCGCGGCTCGGCCCCGGCCCGACGGGCCCGGTGCTCGTGACCTTCAACGAGACGGCGCACACCGCCTGACGGGTCAGTCGACGCGAATCGGGATCGGGGCGCGCGCCGGTCGTGCGTGCGCGCCGGCGCCGTCGACGACGAACCGGCCCTCGCCGGGCCCGTCGGCGACCGGCATGCCCAGCGCGTCGAGGAGGGCCAGGTCCTCGTCGGGAGCCCGGCCAGCCGTCGTGAGGTAGTTCCCGACGATCAGCGCGTTGGCCCCGGCGAGCACGCCCATCGCCTGGAGCTCGCCGAGCACCCGCTCCCGGCCGCCGGCCAGCCGCAGCCAGGCCGAGGGCAGCACCAGCCGGAACAGCGCGATCGCCTGCAGCGCCTCGCGTGGTGACAGGAGCGTCTCGTCGGCGAGCGGCGTGCCCGGGCGCGGGTCCAAGAAGTTGATCGGGACCTCACACGGCTCGAGGTCGGCGAGCTCGAACGCGAAGTCGACGCGCTGGTCGAGTGTCTCGCCGAGGCCGAGGATCCCACCGCAGCACAGCTCCATCCCGGCCGCCGTCGCGCGGCGCGCCGTCTGGACCCGGTCGTCGTAGGTGTGGCTGGTGCAGATGCGCGGGAACACGGCCCGGCAGGTCTCAAGGTTGTGGTTGTACCGGCGCACGCCCGCGTCGGCGAGCCGCCGCGCCTGCCCATCGGTCAGCAGCCCGAGCGAGCACGCGACCTCGAGCCCGGTCTCCTCGTGGACGGCGTCCACTGCCTCCAGCACCCGGGCGAGCAGGCGCTCCTCGGGGTTGCGGACCGCGACGACGAGGCAGAACTGCGTCGCGCCCGCGTCGCGGGTCGCGTGCGCCGCTGCCAGCACCTCGTCGAGGTCGAGGAAGGGGTAGACGTCGACGTCGGTGTGGAACCGGGCCGACTGCGAGCAGAAGGCGCAGTCCTCGGGACAGGCACCCGACTTCGCGTTGAGGAGACTCTCCAGCTCGACCGCCGGGCCGCAATAGGCGAGCCGCACGCGATGCGCGAGCGCCACGAGGTCGGGGAGCGCGTCGAGCGGCAGCTCGGCGACCGCCGCCACCTGCTCGCGGCGCAGCGGCTCTCGCCGGTCGACGAGCTGGCTTTCGGCGTGCGTGAGGACGTCGGGTCGGGCCACGGCGCCAGAGCGTAGAGGGGCGCGACGCGAAGGCTGCGACGTGGCGACGCCCGCCGTGGGACACTGGTCGAGGTGGCGAGTCGGCCGGGTGGCCGCGTGCCGGCTTGACCGGTCCGAGGAACGTCCGGACTCCACAGGGCGCGGTGCTGGGTAACACCCAGTCGGGGTGACCCGCAGGACAGTGCCACAGAGAACAGACCGCCGATGGCGGCGACCCGCCGCACAGGCAAGGGTGAAACGGTGCGGTAAGAGCGCACCAGCGTCCGGGGCGACCCGGGCGGCTCGGCAAACCCCACCGGGAGCAAGGCCAGACAGGGGGAGGACGGCCCGTCCGCAGACACCCCCGGGTAGGCCGCTAGAGCCGGCGGGCAACCGCCGGCCGAGAGGGATGGCCGCCCCAGGCGTCGAGAGACGCCCGGACAGAATCCGGCGTACAGGCCGACTCGCCGCCATCTCGTTGCCGCACAAGGCAAGCCGGTCGCTGGAGCGCTGGGCTGTCCTCAGCGAGTCCTCGGTCGATCGGTTGCCTGCTCGCAGGTCGGCGCAGCCGGTGCGCCACCAGCCGACGGGGTCAGCGAGGTCGACCCCATGGAGGAGCGTCCCAGCCCGCCGGCCCCGGCCCGCCTCTGCCTAGCGTTCTCTCATCTAGCCCGTTCTTTGTCACAGCGAACGGATTGAATTAGAGAACAACAGCCGGTAACCTGACGTTCACTATGGCAGCGAACGCCTCTCCCTCAGAGAACGAAATGGCGATCGCCGCAGTTGCCTGGCTTCGGGCCCGTCTACCCAAGACCTGGGAGGTCGGGCCCACCGCTCGCGCCGAGTTCAAAACCCCCGACGGCCGGATCGACGCGGCCATCGACGTCCGCGGCCCGAGCGGCACCTACACGACGATCGTCGTCGAGGTGAAGCGGGTCTTCGGGCCGCGCGATGTAGATCGGCTACTCACCGGCCTCGGGAGGACCCTTCGGACCCTTGCCGGGCCAATCCCCATCCTCCTGGTTGCACCCTGGCTGAGTCGCCGGACCCGGGAGCTCCTTGCGAGCGAGGGGATCAACTACCTCGACCTCACCGGCAACGCGCTCATCCGGGTCGACAACCCAACGCTGTATCTCGAGACCGAAGGGGCGGTCAAAGACCCGTCGCCGCGCCCGAGGACCAAGGCCCGGGCGCGGGGACCCAAGGCGGGCCGACTGATCAGGATGCTTGTCGATGTCCGCCCGCCATATGGCGTACGCGAACTTGCCGCATCGACCGGGTTGGCCATCAGTTACGTCTCGCGCGTCCTCGAGACCCTCGACGACGAGGCGCTCATCGACCGGACTGAACGAGGACGCGTCGAGTCGGTCGATGTTCCCCGGCTCCTCCGTCGGTGGGCGCAAACGTATGACGTCTTCCGCTCGAACCCGACGCGGCGTTTCCTCGCTCCGGGCGGTGCCGGGAGCGCGCTCGAGCGGCTCGCCGCAATCCGAGCGCGATCGGCCATCACCGGCTCCTTCGCCGCGACCCGGCTCGCTCCCGTGGCAGCGCCCACACTGCTCTGCCTGTACGCCGACGACCCGCAACCTCTTGTGACTTCGCTTGAACTGATCCCGGCGGACCAGGGCGCGAACGTCGCGCTCCTTACGCCGTTCGACCCAGTCATCTGGGATCGGATGTCCACGAGAGACGGGGTCACCTACGTTGGCGTGTCGCAGGCTGCGGTCGACTGCCTCACCGGCAACGGCCGGATGCCAGCCGAGGGAGACGCTCTCGTCGACTGGATGGCCAGTAATGAATCCCGTTGGCGTCTCGATGCCCTTCCGGGGAAGTCCCCATGAGCGATGGCGGCGACCTCGATCCACGGTACGTGGCTGCTCGGCGTGTGCTTCTCGACGCACTCGTCACGCTCGCGCCGCACGGTACGGCCGTCATCGTCGTCGGGGCCCAAGCCGTCTACCTGCGTACCGGGGTCGGCGACGCCGACATCACCATTGCCCCCTACACGACCGACGGTGACCTCGCCCTGGATCCCGCGCTTCTCGGTGACGAACCCGAACTTGAGGCCGCGATGCGACATGACCCCCTGAAGTCGGTCCAGCTGGTATGAGGTTCACGACCGCCCCGGAGGGGCAGGAGGTGAGCTTCATGAAGGGCAGGCGACACACACCCGAGCAGATCGTCCGCAAACTCCGAGAGGCTGACCGGCTTCTGGC
>DATDGU010000022.1:0-1803 GCA_036521915.1 Acidimicrobiia bacterium
CAACGCTCAGAATTGCTCTCATCGCACATGCGCGCGCGGTGAACTGCCTTGGACCGGCACGGAACTCATACCGATGAACCGCTGGCGTTTGCTGAACGCGGAGCGGGGGTACGCCGACTCAACGACTACGGACGGAGGCACCCCAATGATCGTGCTCGGAATCATCGTGGCGGTTCTTGGCCTATTGCTAAACGTCCCGGTGTTGTGGACGATCGGCCTCGTCCTGCTCGTAATCGGCATCGCGCTCTGGATCGCAGGAGCGATGGGGCATGAGATCGCCGGACGCCGCCACTACTGGTGACGTCGCCGCTCGCTTGAACGGTCCCTAGTGGGTTGCACTCAGTGGCCGGAAGGAACGCGACGATGGCGGTGAGGGCTAAGCCAGCAACCACACCGCGACCCCATGAGGCGCTGGCGTGACAGCGGGCACCAGCGAGACGGTGCAGCAGCTGGTCGCGCTCGAACCGCCATCCAGTAAGGCGTTCGACGATCCGAAAGACCAGTGGCGTCGGCTGTTCGCCGAGGTCCTTGGAACCTTTCTGCTCGTGCTCGCCGCAGCCGGCGGACCCGTCGTCAATGCGGTGAGCAACGGACGGATTTCCCTATCGGCGCAGGTCGTCGCGCCCGGGCTGACGGTCATGGCCGTCATCTACTTCATGGGCGCAATCAGTGGCGCACATCTGAACCCCGCCGTGACGCTCGCGTTTGCGCTCCGCCGGAACTTTCCCTGGCGCCGCGTGCCCGGTTACATCGCGGCCCAACTCGTCGGCGCCGTGCTTGCCGCACTGCTGCTCCGCACCATGTTCGGCAACGTCGCAGACCTCGGTGCCACCCAGCCGCAACGTGGGATCGCCGATCTCACCGTCATGGTCCTTGAAGCGGTGCTGAGTTTCGGCCTCGTGAGCGTGATCCTCGGAACAGCTTCAGGAGCCCGCAACATCGGGGCCAACGCCGCGCTGGCGGTCGGCGGGTACATCGCGCTGGCAGGTCTCTGGGCTGCCCCCATCAGCGGCGCGTCCATGAACCCGGCACGCTCCTTTGGACCAGCTCTCGTCGGCGGCCACTGGACGGCCTTCTGGGCCTACGTCATCGGGCCCCTCATCGGAGCCGGTATCGCAGTGGCAGTGGGATGGATCCTTCGAGGACCACCGACCAAGACGGAAAGCGAAGCAGCCCAAGGCTCTGGAACCACCAAGTCGAGCCCTCGTCGCCGTCGGGCTCGATAACGAATGCCTGACGGAACTCAGCTGGTTCGGAACCCACTAACGCCTCGGCCCTCGCCCTCGCCCGGCGTGGCTCCATAGCGGAACGTGAGGCGGGAAGCGCAGCTCGCTTCACGGCCTGGTCGAACGCTTGGAGAGCACTCCAGTCGGTGCGGTCGTTCCAGGTTGGCGACGATCGGCGACGACGCTCGAACCAGGCAGCGCGTTCGTTCGCCAGAACCAAGACCTTGGAGTCTTTGCCGCGATAGGGGGGTAACACCGTTGGGAGAACGTCTTTCCGGAGCGGAGGCAATGTGATGGAGCCAGATCTCGTCGACCTGTATGAGCGCGCCAGCACGTGGACGGCGTCGAAGGTGGCCGGCGCTACCGGGATGCTCGACGCCCCGACGCCATGCAATGACTGGGACGTAGCGACGCTGATGAATCACATGCTCGACATGACATGACCCCCTGAAGTCGGTCCAGCTGGTATGAGGTTCACGACCGCCCCGGAGGGGCAGGAGGTGAGCTTCATGAAGGGCAGGCGACACACACCCGAGCAGATCGTCCGCAAACTCCGAGAGGCTGACCGGCTTCTGGC
>DATDGU010000023.1:0-21994 GCA_036521915.1 Acidimicrobiia bacterium
GGCTGCGCCGAGGGGACCAGCTGCGGGAGGTTCGGCAGCACGGTCGGCACGGTGACCGGCGCGGCGGGCGCGGGCGGCGGCGTCACCGGCACGTTCGGCGCGCCTGGGATGACCGTCGGGGCCGTCGGGGCCGACGGCCCGAGCTGGCCGCCGCTCACCTCGGCCTGCGACCCGGGCCCCAGGTTGACCGAGCCGATGCTGGCCCGGCCGTCCGGCCCGGTACGGACGATGCTCCCGTCCGGCAGCGAGAGCCCCGATCGCCCCGAGACGGTGCGGCCGTCCGGCAGCTGGACGGTCGTGTTCACGGCGGCACCGAGCTGCAGGCCACTGCTGCTCTTGCCGCTCCCGAAGCCGCCGAGCAGCGCCGTGGCGATGAGCACGACGGCGACGCTCGCGGCGGCGGCCGTGCTCGCCCGCAGCAGGACCCGGTGACGTGGCCGGTCGGCGGCGACCGGGGCGCCGGGCGTGTCGACGTGCTGGAGACGGTCCTCGAGGGCGGCGACGAACGTGGGCGCCGGGCGCGCCCGCACGCGGCCGAGCCGCTGAAGCCCGTCGCGCGCCCCGGCACGGGTCAGGCGCTGCGTCAGCACGACGTCGGGCGCGGCGGTGGACGCGAGGCGTTGGCCGAGCGCGGCGACGAAGCCGGCCGAGGGCGCGGCCGTCGGTCGGGCGCCGAGCGCGCGGAGGCGGGCCCGGAGCTCGGCGCGGGCGGTCACGGCGTGTCCCCGTCGGTCCCGGCCTCGACGGCGCGACGCAGCGCGCCGAGCGCGCGGTGCAGCGTCACGGCGAGCACGGCCTTGGTGCAGCCCATGGCCTCGGCGGCCTCGTCGGCGGAGAGGCCGGCGAGGTACCGCAGGGAGAGCGCCGTCTGGTAGCGGGGCCGGAGCGTCCCGAGCCGGTCGACCATGGCGCGCACCTCGTCGTCGCGCTCGACGGCGTCGAGGTCGTCCTCGACGGTGTCGGCGGCGAGGACGTGCAGGCCGCGCTGACCGCGGTCACTGCGCGTCCGGCCCTCCCGCCGGTAGTGGTCGACGAGCTCGTTCGCGGCGATGCGGAAGAGCCACGGACCGAACCCCGCACCGCTCGGGTCGAAGCGCGGGAGGTGGCGCAGCGCGCGCTCGAAGGTCGCCGCCGTGACGTCCTCCGCCGCCTCGGGCGTCCAGGTGCGGCGATAGGCGAAGGCGTAGATCCGCTCCACGTACCGGCGGTACAGCTGACCGAACGCCGCGGGGTCCTGCTGGGCGTCGGCGACGAGCGCCCGCTCGTCGTCGGGCGGATCGTCGGCGGCGCCGACCGGGCGCAGTTCGGCCGGATCCATCGCCTGAAAAGTCTGGCCACTCCGGCGCCGGTCGGCGAACACGGAGGAGTGGCCGGCCGAGGCCGGTGACGCCGGGGGCAGGGATGGGGCGGGCGGCGCCACCGACCACGGCACGACACTGTTGGGAACACCACGGAGCCGCGGAGGGCTATGCATCGAGCACAACGGCGGTGCCCGACCCCGATTACACCCGGATCTGGCGCCTACCCTGCGGGCTGATGCGAGTCCACGTCGACCTGAGCGCCTGCACCGGCCACGGCCGCTGCTACAGCCTCAGCCCGGACGTCTTCAGCGCCGACGACGACGGCCACTGCGTCCTCCTCGTCGAGGAGGTCCCCCCGGAGCTCGAGGACCAGGCCCGCCGGGGCGCCGCGAACTGCCCCGAGCAGGCCATCACCGTCGAGGGCTGAGCGCCCTCGGGGCGTCTGTCCCTATTTCTTCCAGATCGTGGCCGTCGGGATGACGCCGTCGTAGAGGGGGAACGCGACGCCGTTGCCGTCGGGCAGCGGGCTGTTGACGAGGCCCTGGACGTTGGTCTGCGATGCGACCGCCCACTTGTTGTACCAAGCCCACAGCTCGTACACCTGGGAGGAGAAGCGCTCGTTCAGGTTGCGGTACAGCGCGACGCGCTGCGCCGGGCTCGTCGACACCCGCGCCTGGTCGAGGTCGGAGTCGATGACCGGGTCGTTGATGTGGCTGAAGTTCACCGGCGACCCGCTGTGCCACCACACGTACTGCGTGTCGGGGTCGCCCTGGGGATGGTTCAGGAACGCCGACTCGTCGAAGTCGCCGGCGAGCGCCAGGCTGATGAGCGTCGACTGGTCGACCTGCTTGATCGTCACGCCGATGCCGGCCTTCGAGTCCTGCTCCTTCACCACCTCGGCTTGCGCGAGCAGCTCGGGGTCGGTGGCGGTGAGGAACTCGAAGTTGAGCGGCTGACCGCCGTGGGCCGCCGAGTAGAGCGCGGCGTAGTGCTTCGCCTTCGCCAGGTTGTGGTAGGGCGCACCCGCGGCCTTGGCCTGTGCGGGCGTCAGGAAGTACGGGGTGTTGGGCGCGAAGGGGCCGGTGGCGATCGTCTCGAGCCCGCGGTTGCGGATCTGGTTCAGCTCGTTGGCGTCCCCGGCGTACGCGACCGCCAGGCGCGCGTTGATGTCGTTGAACGGCGCCTTCGCCAGGTTCAGGAGGCCGTAGCCGACCTCCGCGCCGGCGTCGGTGTCGTACTCGTTCGACTGCCCGGACGCCTTGCGCTGGCGCAGCGCGATGATGCTCAGCGCGTCCGCCGTCTGGATCACGTCGTAGTCACCGGCCACGAGGCCGTTCTGCATCGACGCCGCGTCGGTGACGATGTCGAACTTGATCTCGTCGAGGTACGGGAGGCCCGGCCGCCAGTAGTGCGGGTTCCGCTTGACGATGAGGTCCTCGTTGGGCTGCCAGCTCACCAGCTCGAACGGGCCGGTCCCGATCATGCGCGTCGGGCACACCGCGTTGCTGGCCAGCTGGGCCGGGGCGACGATGCCGGTGCGGCCCGTGCCGTACAGGTACCAGGGCAGCGCGGGCCACGGCGCGCTCGTCGTCAGCTCGAGCGAGAGCGGGCCGGTCACGTCGACGCTCGTGATCGGCCTCAGGCTGAACGGGCTGAGCGGCGACGAGATGTTCGGGTTGTCCCCGCGGTAGGTGTCGAGGTTCAGCTTCACCGCGTTCGCGTCGAGCGGCTCGCCGTCCTGGAACTGGATCCCGGACCGCAGCTGGATCGTCCAGTGCGTGAAGGTCGCGTCGGGGGTCACCGACTTCGCGAGGAACGGGACGATCTGGCCCTTCGAGTTGATCGTGGTGAGCGTGTCGTAGATGGCCGTCGCCACCTCGATGCCCTGGGTCGCGAGCTCCGCGGTGCCGGGCAGGCAGTACCCCCCGGTGGTCTCCGCGCCGAGCGCGAACGTGAGCGTGCCACCGTGCGTGGGGCCGCTCGCCGCGCCGGCGGGCGCCCCGCCGACCCCGGCCAGCGTGCCCGTCATCAGCAGGCCGGCCACGACGCCGACGACCAGCGACGATCTGCGCATGTTCCCCCCTATTCCCGCGGGCATCGTAGGGCCTCGCACCGACGGCGCACCCGCGGCCTCGCCGGTGGGACCGGGCGTCAGCCGACCCAGCCGGCGTCCGTGAGCTTGCGGTCGATCGAGTAGGCGGCGCTGATCAGCCCGAGGTGGGTGAAGGCCTGCGGGAAGTTGCCGAGGTGCTCGCCCCGCGGGCCGAGCTCCTCGGCGAAGAGCCCGAGGTGGTTGGCGTAGCCGATCGTCTTCTCGAAGAGGAACCGGCCGCGCTGCACGTCGCCCGAGCGGGCGACGGCCTCGGCGAACCAGAACGAGCACATGTTGAACGTGCCCTCGTTGCCCATGAGGCCGTCATGCGCCGCGTCGCCGATCGTGTACCGGTAGACGAGCGAATCGTCGACCAGGTCGGTGGTCACCGCCTGGATCGTGCCAAGGAACCGCGGGTCGGTCGGGCTGATGAACTTCATCAGCGGCATGAGCAGCGCCGACGCGTCGACCGCGTTCGACCCGAGGTGCTGCACGAACGCGCGGCGCGTCGGGTTCCAGAACTTTGTCATCATCTCCTCGTAGATGGCGTCGCGCACCATGCGCCACCGCTCGAACGGGTACGGGAAGGAGCGGCGGTCGGCGAGGCGGATGCCGCGGTCGACCGCGACCCAGCACATGAGCCGCGAGTAGAGGAAGCCCTGGCGGTCGCCGCGCACCTCCCAGAGGCCCTCGTCGGGGAGCTGCCAGTGGTCGCAGACGTAGTCGACGAGGCGCACGAGGTTGACCCACAGCTCGTAGGGGATCAGCTCCCCGTACTTGTTGTACAGGTACACCGAGTCCATCAGCTCGCCGTAGATGTCGAGCTGGAGCTGGGCGTAGGCGCCGTTCCCGACCCGGACCGGCGACGAGCCCCGGTAGCCCTCGAAGTGGTCGAGCACCACCTCGGGGAGCTCCTTGCGGCCGTCGCAGCCGTACATGATCTGGAGCGACCCGTCCGGGTTGAGGTCCATGCACCGGTCGTGGATCCAGTGCATGAACGCCCCGGCCTCGTCGGTGTAGCCGAGTCGGATGAGCGCGAACAGCGTGAACGACGCGTCGCGGATCCACGTGTAGCGATAGTCCCAGTTGCGCTCCCCCCCGACCTCCTCGGGCAGCCCGAACGTCGGGGCCGCGACGAGCGAGCCGTACCGCTGGGACACGAGCAGCTTCAGCACGAGCGCGGACCGGTTCACGACCTCGCGCCACCGCCCCGTGTAGGCCGACCGGCCGATCCACTCGCGCCAGAAGTTCACCGTGTCCTTGAACGCCTGGGAGACGTACGCCGGGTGCGCGGACGGGCTGCGGAGGTGGCTGCCGACCTCCTCCATCACGAACGCCGCCTTCTCGCCGGCGACCAGCTCGAAGGTGGCGCGCGCCACGCCCTCGCCGTCGACGTGCAGCGGCACCGGCGTGCGGAGGCGGACCGCGGTCCGGTCGGGCCCCTTCGAGGCGTAGATCACCTCGCCGTCGCCCACCTCGACGCTGCGCTCGGCGCGCCCGTAGTCGAAGCGCGGGTCGAAGACGAGCTCGAAGGCCATCGAGCGACGGATGCACTTCACGCGCCGCACCAGCACCCGGGGGTGGTCGTGGGGGAAGAACCCGACGGGCATGAAGTCCGACACCTCGGCGAGGCCGCAGTCGGCGAGGAACCGGGTGATGAGCACGTTCGTGTCCGGCAGGTACAACTGGTGGTGCGTGATCTCGGCCTGCGCCGGCCGGATGGCGAAGCGCCCGCCCCGGCGAGCGTCGAGCAGCGCGGCGAAGATCGTCGGCGAGTCGCAGCGCGGGAAGCAGCAGAAGTCGATGGAGCCGTCGACGCCGACGAGCGCGACCGTGTGCTGGTCGCCGATGACCCCGTAGTTCTCGATCGGCTGGTACCCGTGGACCTCGGCCACCATCGCTCCTCGCTGGGGGCCCTCGCCGCTCGTTCGCTCCTGCACCGGGCCTGGATGTAGGAAGGAGAGCAGCATCCCAGGCGCCGAGGAGGCCCCGCCATGCCCGAAGCCGTGATCGTCGCCGCCACCCGCACCCCGATCGGGCGGGCCAACAAGGGCTCGCTGGTGGCGTGTCGACCCGACGACCTCTCCGCCCACGTGGTGAAGGCTGCCCTGGCCCGGGTGCCGGCGCTCGACCCGGCCGAGGTCGAGGACGTCCTGTGGGGCTGCGGCCAGCCCGCCGGGGAGTCGGGCTACAACGTGGCGCGGGTCGTGACGCTGCTCGCCGGGCTCCCCCAGGCGCCCGGTGTCACGGTGAACCGCTACTGCTCGTCGTCGCTGCAGACGATCCGCATGGCGGCGCACGCCATCAAGGCGGGCGAGGGCGACACGTTCGTCGCCGGCGGCGTCGAGACGGTCAGCCGCTTCAGGAAGGGCATGTCCGACGGGCTGCCCGACACCCACAACCCGGTGTTCGCCGACGCCGAGGCCCGCACCACGGCGCGCACCGCGGGGGGCCAGCCCCCCTGGACCCCGGAGGCCGGGCTCGCCGACGTCTACGTCGCGATGGGCCAGACGGCGGAGAACGTCGCCGAGGCCGAGCACGTGACCCGTGAGGAGATGGACGAGTTCGCGCTGCGCTCGCAGCAGCGCGCCGTCGAGGCCCAGAAGAACGGGTTCTTCGAGCGTGAGATCACGGCGGTGACCGCGCCGGACGGCACGACCGTCAGCGCCGACGACGGCCCGCGTCCGGACACGACGCTCGAGAAGCTCTCGACGCTGCAGCCCGCGTTCCGTCCGGGCGGGACGGTGACGGCGGGCAACGCGTGCCCGCTGAACGACGGCGCGGCGGCGACCGTCGTCATGAGCGACACCCGCGCCGACGCGCTCGGCATCACGCCGATCGCGCGGGTCGTCGCGTCCGGGGTCAGCGCGGTCGACCCCGAGATCATGGGTCTCGGGCCGATCGGGGCGAGCCGGCAGGCGCTGCGCCGCGCCGGGCTCGGCATCGACCAGATGGACCTTGTGGAGATCAACGAGGCGTTCGCCGCGCAGGTCATCCCGTCGGCGAAGCAGCTCGGCGTGCCGTGGGAGAAGCTGAACGTGCACGGCGGGGCGATCGCGCTCGGCCATCCGTTCGGGATGACCGGTGCCCGCATCATGGCGACGCTGCTGAACGGCCTCGAGGACGGCGGCGGCCGCTACGGCCTGGAGACGATGTGCGTCGGTGGCGGGCAGGGCATGGCGATGGTCGTGGAGCGCCTCTAGGACCGGGCGGTCACCCGGACCCGTAGATCGGGTCCTGGCGGGGCAGCGCGGCGAGGAGGTCCCTGACGACGGGGCCGAGCGCGGCCGGGTCCCAGCGCTCGTCGTGCCCGCGCGCCGGGCCGTGGTGCCATCCGTCGGCGACGCTGAGGCGGCCGCCCTCGACTTCGAAGACCCGGCCGGTCACGTCGGCCGATTCGCGGCTGGCCAGCCACGCGACGATCGGCGAGACGTTCGCCGGGTCCATGGCGTCGAAGCCAGTCGTCGGCTTGGCCATCTGGTCGGCGAACACGTCCTCGGTCATCCGGGTCCGCGCCGACGGCGCGAGGGCGTTCGCGGTCACCCCGTACCGGGCGAGCTCCGCCGCCTCGACCAGGGTCAGCGCCGCGATCCCGGCCTTCGCCGCGCTGTAGGCGGCCTGCCCGATGCTGCCGAGGAGCCCGGCGCCGCTGCTCGTGTTGACGATGCGGGCGTCCACCGGCCGGCCCGCCTTCGATTCCTCCCGCCAGTAGCCGCTGGCGTGGCGGCTCGGCGCGAAGTGGCCCTTCAGGTGGACGCGCACCACCGCGTCCCATTCGTCCTCGGTGGCGCTCACGACCATGCGGTCGCGGGTGAACCCGGCGTTGTTCACCAGCACGTCGAGTCGCCCGTAGGTGTCGAGCGCGCTCGCGACGAGCGCCGCGGCGCCGTCCCAGTCGGCGATGTCGTCGCCGTTGGCGACGGCGGTGCCGCCGGCGGCGACGATCTCGTCGACGACGGCCTGCGCGGGCGTGACGTCGCGGCCGGTGCCGTCGAGCGCGACCCCGAGGTCGTTCACGACGACCGACGCGCCCTGCCGGGCGAGCTCGAGGGCGTGCGCGCGCCCGAGCCCGCGGGCGGCACCGGTGACGATCGCGATGCGCCCCTCACAGATCCCCATGGCGGCCGGTACCGTACCGCCGTGCGCCTCGGCCTCACGATGTTCGCGACCGACGTCTCGATGGCGGTGCCCGACCTGGCCCGCGAGGCGGAGGCGCGCGGGTTCACGTCGCTGTTCCTGCCCGAGCACACGCACATCCCGGTAAGCCGGCGCACACCGCCGCCGACCGGGGACACCGAGCTGGCCGAGGAGTACCGGCGCACGGTCGACCCGTTCGTGGTGCTCGCCGGGGCGGCGACGGTGACCGACACGATCCGGTTGGGGACGGGGATCTGCCTCGTCGCCCAGCGCGAGCCGATCGTGACGGCGAAGGCGGTCGCGACGCTCGACGCCCTCTCGGGCGGGCGCTTCGAGTTCGGGATCGGGTTCGGCTGGAACCGCGAGGAGCTCGCCGACCACGGCGTCGACGCGGCCGTGCGCCGGGACGTGGTGCGCGAGCGCGTGCTCGCCATGCAGGCGCTGTGGCGCGACGAGGTCGCCGGGTTCGACGGCACCTACGTCTCGTTCGAGCCGAGCTGGTCGTGGCCCAAGCCGGTGCAGCCGGGCGGCCCGCCCGTGCTGCTCGGCGGGGCGCCCGGCCCGACCCTGTTCGCGCACGTCGCCGAGTACGGGGACGGGTGGCTGCCGATCGGCGGCGCCGGGATCCGCGCCGCGCTCCCGGGGCTCGCGGCCGCGTGCGAGGCCGTCGGCCGCGACCCGTCGACCG
Organism: Acidimicrobiia bacterium; assembly: GCA_036521915.1. Taxonomy (GTDB): domain Bacteria; phylum Actinomycetota; class Acidimicrobiia; order IMCC26256; family PALSA-555; genus PALSA-555. Next base: position 8,219 of record DATDGU010000023.1, read on the forward strand.
TGCGGGTGGTGCCGTTCGGCACGGTGCCCGACGAGGGCAAGCTCGAGTACTACGCGTCGCTCGGCATGGACGAGGTCGTGCTGCGGGTGCCGAGCGCGCCGCGCGACGTCGTGCTCTCGGTGCTCGACTGGTACGCGCCGGCCGTGGCGCGTGCTGCGGGGCTTACAGCCGCTCGATGATGGTCACGTTGGCCTGCCCGCCACCCTCGCACATCGTCTGCAGCCCGTAGCGGCCCCCGCGGCGCTCGAGCTCGTTCAGCAGCGTCGCCATCAGCCGGGTGCCGGTCGCGCCGAGCGGGTGCCCGAGGGCGATCGCACCACCGTTCACGTTCACGCGGGCGAGGTCGGCGCCCGTCTCACGCTGCCAGGCGAGCACCACGGACGCGAACGCCTCGTTGATCTCGACGAGGTCGATGTCCTCGAGCCGCATCCCGGTGCGCTCCAGCGCGTACGCGGTCGCGGGGATCGGCGCGCTGAGCATGAAGATCGGGTCGGCGCCGCGGACCGACAGGTGGTGGATGCGGGCCCGCGGCGTCAGGCCGTGGTCCCGCACGGCCCGCTCGGACATGACGAGCACGGCGCTCGCCGCATCGGAGATCTGGGAGGACACGGCGGCGGTCAGCCGTCCGCCGTCGACCAGCGTCGGGAGCTTCGCCATCTGCTCGCGGGAGGTGCCCCGGCGCGGCCCCTCGTCCGCGGCGACGTCGCCGAGGGGCACGATCTCGCGGTCGAAGCGGCCCTCGTCCTGGGCGGCGACGGCCCGCTCGTGGCTCTCGAGCGCGAACGCCTCCATGTCGTCCCGGGTGATCCCCCACTTGTCGGCGATGAGCTCGGCGCCGCGGAACTGCGATACCTCCTGGGTGCCGTAGCGGGCTACCCAGCCGCGCGACCCCGAGAACGGGTCGCTGAACCCGAACGGCTCCGCGGCGGTCAGCGCCGCCGCGATCGGGATCATGCTCATGTTCTGGACGCCGCCGGCGACGATCACGTCGTTCGTGCCGCTCATCACGGCCTGCGCGGCGAAGTGCAGGGCCTGCTGCGAGGAGCCGCACTGGCGGTCGATGGTCGTGCCCGGCACCTCCTCGGGGTAGCCGGCGGCGAGCCACGCGGTGCGGGCGATGTCGCCCGCCTGAGGCCCGAGCGCGTCGACGCACCCGAAGTAGACGTCCTCGACCGCCGCGGGGTCGAGGTCGCTGCGCTCGACGACGGCGTGGAGCACGTGCGCGCCGAGGTCGGCGGGGTGCACGGCGGCGAGGCCGCCGCCCCGCTTGCCGACGGGGGTGCGCACGGCGTCGACGATGTAGGCCTCAGGCATCGGGGGCTCCCGGGGTGGACGTGCTCACAGGATCGCGCGCCCGACGCGGGCCCGGTGCCACGCGGCGTCGCCCCACGCGGCGGCGAGCGCCCAGGCGCGCTTCAGGTACAGGTGGAGGTCGTACTCGAACGAGTAGCCCATCGCGCCGTGACACTGCAGCGCCGCCCGGCCGGTCAGGTGCGCCGCGTCGCCGGCCTGGGCCTTCGCCATCGAGACGTGCAGCGCCGCACCGGCGTCGCCCGTCGTGAGGGACGAGGCGGCGCGGTAGACGAGGGGCGCCGCGAACTCGAGCGCGAGCCGGGCGTCGGCGAGGTGGTGCTTCACCGCCTGGAACGAGCCGACGGGCACGCCGAACTGGCGTCGCTCCCGGACGTAGCCGATGGTGAGGTCGAGGAGGCGACGCGTCAGCCCGAGGAGCTGCGCGGCCGCGCCGAGCGCGCCGCGCTCGAACGCCGCGGGGTCGACGACCCGGGCCGCTGCGGCTGGCACGGGCCCCACGCCGAACAGCCGGCGCGCGCCGTCCACCGAGTGGCGCGGCGAGAGCGCGAGGTCCTCGCGCGCCGCGACCGCGAGCGCGTCGCCGGCGTCGACGAGGACGAGGTCGGCCGTGTCGGCCCACACCGCGAGGCCGCTCCCGTCCAGCGCGGCCGTCACGGTGCGCTCGCCCGCCGCCGCCAGCGCGGGGGCGAGCAGGAGCGGCATCGCGACCGCGGCGTGCTCCACGATCGGGTCGGGCAGGGCGACGTAGCCGGTCTCCTCGAGGACCAGCACGAGGTCCACGAAGCCGAGCCCGAGCCCGCCGGCCGCCTCGGGCGCGAGCGCGCCGAGCGCGCCCATCGCCGCGAGCGCCGGCCACGCGGTGACGCTGCGCCCGGTCTCGCTGGTCCAGGCGGCCCGGACCGCGGCCGGTGGGCACTCACGTGCGAGCAGGTCGCGGGTCGCGTCGCGGAACGCGAGTTGGTCGGACGTGAACGCGAACCGCACGGGTCAGCGACGCGGGAGGCCGAGCACGCGCTCGGCGATGACGTTGCGCTGGATCTCGTTCGTGCCGGCGTAGATCGGGCCCGAGAGCGCGAACTGGTAGCCCTTCATCCACGGGGCGCTCACGGGGTCGTCGTCGAGCTCGGCTGCCGACCCGAGGACGGCGAGGGCGTGCTCGTGGAGGCGCACGTCGAGCTCCGACCAGAACACCTTCGTGAGGCTTGCCTCGGCGCCGATCGGGTCGCCCTCGGTCAGGCGTGTGACGGTCCAGAAGGTCTGCCACCGGTAGGCCTCGGCGTCGATCCAGTCCTGCACGACCGCGTCGGCGAGGCCCGGCGGCGCCGTCTCGCCGCGGGCGCGCCACAGGTCGAGCAGCCGCGACGCGCCCGCGGCGAAGCGGCCCGGGCTGCGCAGCGTGAGCCCGCGCTCAGCGCCGGCGGTGGCCATCGCGACGCCCCAGCCGTCGTGCACGGCGCCGAGGACGGCATCGTCGGGGACGAACACGTCGTCGAGGAACACGTCGGCGAAGCCCTCGTCGCCGTCGAGGCGCCCGAACCCGCGCACCGTCACGCCGGGCGCGTCGAGGGGCACCAGGAAATACGTGAGGCCGCGGTGGCGCTCGGCGTCGGGGTCGCTGCGAAACAGCCCGAAGAGGTGGGTGCAGAACGCGCCGCGGGTCGTCCAGGTCTTCTGGCCGGAGAGTCGCCAGCCGTCGGCGTCGAGCGTCGCGCGGCTCTGGATGCCGGCGAGGTCGCTCCCGGCGTTCGGTTCCGACCAGCCCTGGCACCAGAGGTCCTCGGCGGCGGCCATGCGGGGCAGGATGCGGTCCTGCTGCTCCGGCGTGCCGAACTCGAAGACGGTCGGCGCGAGCAGGAAGATCCCGTTCTGGGTGACGCGCTGCGGTGCGCCCGCCCGGTAGTACTCCTCCTCGAAGATGAGCCACTCCATCGGCGACGCGTCGCGCCCGCCGTACGCCTCGGGCCAGGACACGACCGCCCAGCGCGCTTCGAAGAGCGCGCGCTCCCAGTCGAGGTGCGCGGCGAAGCCCGCACGGGTGTCGCCCGACGGGAGGCCTCGCGGGACGTTGGCCTCCAGCCAGGCCCGGCACTCGCCGCGGAAGGCCTCCTCGGCGGGCGTGAACGTCAGGTCCATCGGGCCGGTGACCCTAGCCACGGGCGGCGCGCGCGAGTCCCACCGGGTCCTGGTAGTACTCGCGCCACCACACGATGCGCTCGTCGGCGAGCTCGCAGGCGCTCATCCCCCGCCACGTGACCGGCGTGCCGTCCGACCGGCGCCGAACGGTGATCGTCCAGTCGGCGAGGACGACGTCGCCGTCGACCGCCAGGTGGTGCACCTCGAAGGCCTCGGGCGACGCCCAGCCGAAGGAGCCGCGCACCATCGCCTCGTAGTCGCCCCGACCGCGCACCACCCGCCCGGGTGTCTGGAGCACCAGGTCATTCACCCAGCAGTCCAGGTACGCGCCGACGTCGCCGGCCAGCCAGGCCCGCCGGCGGCGGTCAAACACGGCCCGCGCCTGCACGAGGGAGAGCGCCATCGGGTCATCGTCCCACGCCGGGAACAGCCCGGCGCTGGGCGTCGTTGACCTAGGTGATGACCATCGCCGTCGCCGCCCTCGCTGCATCGGTCGCCGCCGTGGCCGCGGCCGCCGCGCTCGAGCGGCGCCCGCGCCCCCGCCTGATACCGGTCGTGGCGCGTCGCCGCACCCGTCCGAGCCACTAGGACCGACTGCCGCTGGGTTCGGGCCCATCAGCTTCCCTGTCAACTGGCTGGAACATCCGGGTGAAGTCGGCGAGTTGAGCGTGTCCGAGGTCTCGCCACGCGCTCCCCGGGCGACGCCCAGGCGGATCGCTGATTGAGCAACCGGCGTCCCGGCGCCTACGGTTCCAGATCCTCACGGTCGCGGCTCCCGGACGGCGCCTGCACGGCGCCGCACTCGTGTGAGCCAGCGAATCCGCGCCTCAGCGCACGACGCACCTGCAGGTTCACCGCGGCGCCCGGTCGCGAACCTTCCAAGGGCCGCGGTCGCCGCGAGCGCTGTGGCGGCACTGACCGTGATCCAGCTGTTCGTGCAGGACGGCGCTCGCTCGTGGCGAACGGTGTGGGCCGAGGACGGCCGGGTCTACTTCGGGCAGGCCAACCGTGACGGACTCCTCGCCCTGTTCCATACCAGGGCCGGATACTTCCAGCTCGTGCCACGACTCCTCGCCGTGCCGACGACGCTCATCCCCCTCGGGCGACTCGCCGACTATCTCGCCGTCGCCGGCGCGCTCGTCACGTCGCTCGCGGGGTCGCCGTTTTCATCCTCACCCGCGATCTGATCAAGCCGGTCGCGTTGCGGCTGATCCTCGCATCAGCACCGGCGCTGCTCCCGGTCATGGCGTTCGAGAACCTGGCGAACATCACGAACGTCATCTGGCCACTGTGCTTCGCGTGCTTCTTGGCGCTCCTCCGAGCGCCGGCCAATCGCAAGGAGGGTGCATTCGCGGCCACCGTCGCCTTCGTCGGGACCGCCTCGAACGGCCTCGCGGCGTTGTTCCTCCCGCTGGCCGTCTATGCGGTCTGGAGGCGACGCACTCGCGCCCAACACCTGGTGCTGGCGGGCTACGGGCTCGGTCTCGCGGTGCAGGCCGCGGCCCTGGTGGGCAGCGGGGGACCCGCCAGTGGAGGCCCGGTGCACGGGCTGGGCCGGGAGTTTCTCGCCCGGGTGCTGGCGGGCTCCGTGGTCGGCGAGCAGTGGGCCCGGGCGCTGTTCGAAGGACACGGGTACGGGGTCCTCGAGATACCGGCGGCCGCGGTGCTCGTGCTGATCGCCTATCTCCTGCTCCGCAGCCGGGGAGAGCGGCGGGAGCTCGGCGGCATCGCCCTTGGCTACTCGGTCGTCGTGTTCGCCGCGCCGCTCCTGGTGCGCGGCACCGTCGGGTTGCGACTCGTCGCGGGCTTGGGGTTCTCCGCCGCGGCCCGCTACGTCGGTCTGTCGACCTTGCTGCTGTTGAGCGGGATCTTCATCATGGTCGGAGCGCCGACGCTCAAACCGAGGGTCGGCGCAGCGCTCGCGGCGATCTTTCTCGTCCAGTACCTGGTGGTCGTCGTCTTCGCGATACCGGCAGCCAACTTCAGGTCGAGTGGACCCGAGTGGACGGTCGCGCTGTCACGCGCCGCCACCCAATGCCGCGAGACGAAACAGGACCACCTCGCAGTCCCGATCACCCCGGGCGGCTGGTCGGTCACGCTCCCGTGCGCCCAGATCCGAGCGGGGTGATGGGGCCGGCACCGCAGGTCACCTAGGCGCCGAGCCGCTTCAGCACGCCCTCGGCCTCCTCGACGATCCGGTCGATGAGCGCCGCGACGGTCGGGAGGTCGTCGATCACGCCGACGACCTGGCCGCTCGACATCACGCCGAGATCGGGACGGCCGTCGACCATCGCGGTCTTCAGGAGCATCGGCGTGTTCGCGGCCATCAGCACCTGGCTCCAGGAGAGGTCCTGGGAGCGGCGCATGGCGCGGCCCTCGGTGAGCATGTCCCGCCAGCGCAGCCCCGAGAGCGCCTTGAAGCGCGCCGCGTTGCGCAGCGCCCGCGGGAACCGGGTGAGCGGGCCGCTGCGGTCGAGCCGCTCCGTCAGGTCGGTGCGCAGCACCCGGTGGGGTACGCCGTCGACCTGGGTCGTGACGATCGTGTCGGTCACCGTCTTGGACCGGTAGAGGTCCTTGACGGCCTGGCCGACGGGGCTGTCCTCGGTGAGGAGGAACCGCGTGCCCATCGCGATCCCGGCCGCGCCGTACGCGAGCGCGGCCACGAGCCCGCGCCCGTCGAAGAACCCGCCGGCCGCGATGACCGGCACGTCGACCGTGTCGAGCACCTGGGGGAGCAGCAGCGAGGTGGGCACGGGGCCGGTGTGGCCCCCGCCCTCGCCACCCTGGACGAGGACGGCGTCGGCCCCCCACCCGACGACCTTCTCGGCGTGACGCTTCGCGCCGATCGACGGGATGACGACGACCCCGCCGTCCTTCAACGTGGCGATGAGCTCGGGGTTGGGTGCGAGCGCGAACGACGCGACCTTCACGCCTTCGTCGATGAGGAGCGCGCACCGGTCGGCGGCGTCGGGCGCGTCGGCGCGCAGGTTCACCCCGAACGGCGCGTCGGTGCGGGCGCGCGTCTCGGCGATCGCGGCGCGCAGCTGCTCGAAGTCCATCGTCCCCGACGCCAGGATCCCCAGGCCGCCGGCGTTCGCGGTCGCCGACGCGAGACGCGGCCCGGCCACCCATCCCATGCCCGTCTGGACGACCGGCACCCGGATCCCGCAGAGGTCGCAGAGGTCGGTGTGCAGGGTCGGGTGCATCAGCCGGGGACCTCACGCTCCCGCTGCCCCGCCGGGTCGAGCACGTCGCCCAGCAGCGCCAGCTCCTCGTCGGTCGGCGCGCGCGTCGTCGCCACGGGCTCGGGGACGACGAGCGGGAACCCCGTCGCCTCCTGGACCATCTCGACGGTCACGCCCGGGTGGAGCGTCCGGACGCGCATCCGGTGGTCGTCGGTCTCGAAGTCGAAGCTGCCGAGGTTCGACACCACGCGGCGGATCTCGTGGAACCGGCTGGCGCTCGGCCCCGCCGCGGCCGCCCGGTCGTAGCCCACGCCCGAGACGCAGTCGACGGCCGAGACGAACACCCGCGGCGAGTGGTTCGGCACCCAGTAGCTCGTCGGGTCGTTCACCGTGTTGCCCGGTGCGCCCCGTACGCCGAGCAGCTGCGCCTTCGGGTGCGCCCACGGACCGATGCAGGCGATGTTCTGGTTCCCGAACTGGTCGATCTGGGTCGCGCCCATCATCACGTGGCGCCGACCCGACCACACGACGTCGAACATGTGCCCGAAGGGCAGCCAGCCCTCGACGACCGTCGGTACGCGGTCGTCGCCGAGCGGGATGGGCGCGCCGAGTGCGAGGGCGTCGCCGTCGGTGTAGACGAGGTCGGGCTCGAAGGTGCACGCGGCGAGGCGGGCGCCGAGGACGGGGATGGTGCCGATCGGGCTCGCGACGATCTCGCCGTCGCCGCGGAACGCCTCGGCGCACGCCACCACGCACGCGTCGGCGCGGGTCGCCTCGCTCATGTCAGCGCCGCCTCGGCCTGCCGGCGGTAGTCGGCCTCGGGGACGTCGACCCACCGGGCGCGGAATGCCGCCCACGCGTCGGGGTCGCTCGCCGACGCCGCGTACTCGCGCTGCACGCCCTCGTCGCGGGGGTAGTCGGGCAGGCAGTGGGTGAAGTGCGCGCCGAGCGGGGCCTCGACGACCCCGTCCGTCCAGAGCCGGCCGACCTTCACGGTCTCGGGTGGGCCCTCCTCGACGAGAGCGCCCGGCTGGACGACCCGCTCGCAGGACACGAAGGTGCGCGTCGCGGCCATGGCGAACACGTCGTCGAAGTACCAGTCGGCGCCGAGGTACTGGGCGTTGCCGCGCCAGTCGGCCCGGTTGGCGTGCAGCAGGGCGACGTCGAGCGGCAGGGCGGGCATGGCGACGAGCTCCTCGCCACCGTAGGGGGACGTCACCGTCTTCATCGTCGGGTTGATCTCGAGGATCGCCGAGCCGAGCCCGGCGCGGCACGGCAGGAACGAGACGCGCATCGCCGCGGCGCGAAGGCCCCACTGGAGCATCCCCTCGTCGAGCTCCATCGCCTCGACCGTGCCCGCCTGGCGGGCGGCGCGGAAGTGGGGCTCGAGCGGGATCGTGTCGAGCGACACGAACCCGTACACGATCTTGCGGGCCTGCCTCGTGGCGCAGAGCATCCCGATGTCGGGACCGCCATAGCTGACGATCGTGAGGTCCTGGAGGCCCGAGCGCAGGATGGCCCGCACGATGGACATGGGCTTGCGCCGCGAGCCCCAGCCGCCGATCCCGATCGTCATCCCGTCGCGCAGCTCGGCGACGACGTCCTCCTCGGTGAGGCGCTTGTCCGTCGTCATGGCTTCCCTCCGGCGAACGCGGCGCGCGCCTCGTCGGGCGCCGGCGTGAGGTTCAGCTCGAAGACCAGGCCCATCTCGCGACGGAAGGAGCGCCGCGCGTCAACGGGGTCGATGGCGTGCAAGGACGCGCGCGCCCGGCGCAGCACGAGTCGGCTCTTCGCCGCCACGGTCGCCGCCACCTCCCGAGCGGTCGCCAGGAGGTCGTCGCGGGGCACCACCGCGTCGACGCCGCCCCAGCGGGCGACGTCCGCGGCGCCGACCCGGCTCCCGGAGTACGCGAGCCAGCGCGCCTTCTTCTCGGGGACGAGCCGCGCGAGCTGGGTGACGGTGCCGAGGCCGCCCGCGTCGACCTCGGGGAGCCCGAACGTGGCGTCGTCGGCGGCGACGACGACGTCCGCGCCGCCGACCAGCCCGACGCCCGTGGCGAGACAGAAGCCGTGCACCGCGGCGACGACCGGTGCGGCGCACTCGTCGACGGCGGCGTACGCGTCGGCGCAGGCCCGGGTGACCTCGACCACGGCACGCGCGCCGCCCTCGGTCAGCTCGCGCACGTCTACGCCGGCGGCAAATCCCCGGGGCACGCCCGAGCGCAGCAGGAGCGCCCGTGTGTCGGGGTCGTCGCCGGCCGCGCGCACGACGCGCGCCAGCTCCCGGAAGGCGGCCGAGGGCAGCGCGTTCACCGGGGGGACGTCGAGCACCACCTCGGCGACGCCCGCGACAGCGCGCTCGGTGCGGATCGCCATGTCGCCGGACCCTATCCCGGTGCGCGCCGCGGGCCCCGTGCGAACCCGCGGCGCGGGGAGGCCCGGCCGGTAGGTTCGCCTGCGTGGATCCGCTGGCGGACCGGAAGCGGGAGGCAGCCGAGGCGGCGGTGGGCGAGGTCCACTCGGGCATGACCGTCGGCCTGGGGACGGGCAGCACCGCGATCTTCGCGACGCGCCACATCGGGGCGCTGCTCCGGTCCGGCGAGCTGCGCGACCTCGTGGCGTTCGCCACGTCGGCCGCGACCCGGCGCGAGGCGGAGGCGCTTGGCATCCCGATGCTCGCCGACGAGCTCCCCCGTGACCTCGACGTGACCATCGACGGCGCCGACGAGGTCGATCCCGAGCTCAACCTCATCAAGGGCGGGGGCGGCGCGCACCTGCGCGAGAAGCTCGTCGCGCAGGCGACACGCCGGGAGCTCATCGTCGTGGACGACACGAAGCTGTCGCCCCGCCTCGGCACCCACCATCCCGTGCCGCTCGAGGTGCTCGAGCTCGGCTGGTCGTCCCAGGATCGCTTCGTCGCGTCGCTCGGCGGCACCGCCACGATGCGCCGCGGCAACGACGGCCGGCCGGTGCGCACCGATCAGGGCAACCTGATCCTCGACGCCGACTTCGGACCGATCGACGATGCGCCCGCCCTCGCCGGGGCGCTCGCGGCGCGGGCCGGGATCCTCGCCCACGGACTGTTCCTCGGGTTGACGAGCGCGGTTGTCGTCGCGGGCGCCGACGGGGTCCGCTGGCTCACGCCTCCTGGAAGCGGCGGTTCCGCCACCGGAACAGCGCGTATGCCGTGAGCCCGGCGGGCAGCGGGAGCCAGAACGACACGAGCCGGTAGGTGAGCGTCGCCAGGACGGCGTCGCCGGCGGGCACGCCGGCCAGCGCGAGCACGCCGGTGAGGCCGGCCTCGACGAAGCCGAGGCCGCCGGGGGTGATCGGGATCATGGCGAGCACCGCGCCGGTGGCGTAGGCGAGCAGCACGACGCCGGGGTCGGGGCGGGCGCCGACCGCGGCGAGGGCGGCGAGGAGCGCGGCGTAGTCGAACGCCCACTTCCCCGCCGACGCGAGCAGGGCCTCCCACCAGCGCTTCCCGAGCGACCGGGTGACGAGGTCGCGCTCGGCGCGCAGCCGCTCCGGGAAGTCGGTCACCGGCGCGTGGTGGCGCAGCACGAGGTTGCGCACGGCCTGGATGACGCCGCCGATCTTGATGATCGCGGTGTCGGACAGCACGAGGACCGCGCCGACCGCCACGAGGAGCACAAACGCGCCGAGCCCGATCCACGCCGCCTGCTGCAGACCCGGGTTGAGGGGCGCACCGAAGAGGGAGAGCACGAGGCCGACCACCGGGATGGCGGCGAGCGTCGCCAGCTGCATGAGCGCCACCGCGGTGAGCGCTGAGCCGGCGGCCGGCGCGTCGATCCCCGACGCCAAGAGCATCCGGTACTGCAGCGTCGCCCCCGCCGCGGCGCCCGCCGGCACGACGCGACTCAAGGCGTTGCCCGCGAGCTGGGAGGTCGCGATGGCGAACCAGTGACCGGTGCGCAGGGCCAACTTGATGAGCCACCAGACGCACGCGATGCTCATCGACTCCGCGAGGACCGCGACGGCGATCCACACCGGGTCGAGGTGCGCCAGGCGCGGCCACGACGACAGGACCTCACCGAGCGTCGGGGCGAAGAGGTACAGGACGACGAGCCCGATGACGAGGAGCACGACCCGCTGGGTCGCCTTGCCCCACCGGGTCGCCCGCCCGGGGGCCTGGACGCTCATGTCGTCCACGGTCACCCCTCGACGGTATCGACCGGGGCCCGGACCGGCCCACCCGCGGGGCGTAGCGTGCCGCCGTGCGGTTTGGGCTCCTGGCCCCCTGCGAGGGGTCGTTCCTGTCGGACCCGGACCGAATCGGCCCCTACGCGCGGGCCGCCGAGGCGGCGGGCTTCGAGTCGATCTGGGTGTTCGAGCATGCGGTGATCCCCGCCGACTACCAGTCGCGGTATCCGTACAACGCCGAGGGGCGGATCGGAATCGAGGACGCCGACATCCCCGACCCGCTCGGCCTGCTCGCGTACCTGGCCGGGGTCACGACCCGCCTCGTGCTCGGCACCGGCGTGCTGCTCCTCCCCCAGCGCAGCCCCGTCCTGTGCGCGAAGGAGTGCGCGACCGTGGACCGGGTGTCGAGCGGACGGCTGCGCCTCGGCATCGGGGTGGGCTGGCTGCGCGAGGAGGCCGAGGCGGTCGGCACCCGCTTCGAGGACCGCGGCGCGCGCACCGACGAGTACGTCGAGGCGATGCGGGTCCTGTGGCGCGAGCCGGAGCCGACGTTCCACGGGCGCTACACGCACTTCGAGCGGGCCAAGTCGAACCCCAAGCCGGTCCAGGCGGGTGGTGTCCCCATCCTCGTCGGCGGGCACAGCGCCGCCGCGGCGCGCCGCGCCGGGCGCCTCGGGGACGGCTACTTCCCCATCGGGCTGCGACACGACGACTTCGTCACCCGACTGGACGAGATGCGCGCCGCGGCCCGCGAGCGGGGACGCGACCCGGACTCGATCGAGCTGACCTACAGCGGGTCGACGAAGCCGGATCGCGTCCGCGTGTACGGCAACCTGGGGGTGGACCGGTGGGTCGTCGCCGTGTGGGACACCGACCCCGACGCCTACCGGCGCGCGTTCGACGAGCTGGCCCGCACCCTCATCGAGCCGCTCGGCTGAGCGCGCCGCCGCGGGTTCAGCGCGTGACGATCGTGCAGGAGCCGTGCCCGAAGAGGCCCTGGTTGATCGCCAGGCCGACCGTCGCGCCGTCGACCTGCCGGTCGCCGGCCTCGCCGCGGAGCTGGGTGGCGAGCTCGCACACCTGGGCGAGCGCCTGGGCGGGGATGGCCTCGCCGAAGCAGGCCAGCCCGCCGCTCAGGTTCACGGGGACGCGGCCGCCGAGCGTCGTGGCGCCGGAGTGGAGCAGCGCCTCGGCTTCGCCGGGGCCGCAGAGCCCGATGTTCTCGTACCAGTCGAGCTCGAGCGCGGTGGAGAGGTCGTACACCTCGGCGCAGCTCAGGTCGTCGGGGCCCACGCCCGCCTCCTCGTAGGCCGCGGCGGCGATCGCGTCGCGGAACGGCCGCGGGGGCGGCGGCGCGCCGATCCCCGAATCGGTCGCGATGTCCGGCAGGTCGAGGTCGGTGTTCGGGTAGGTGGGCGTGACCGTCGCCACCGCCGCGAGGCGCAGCTGGCGGCCCTCGTCGCGGCGGGCCGCGACGTCGTCGCGGGCGAGCACGACGGCCGCCGCGCCGTCACTCGTCGCGCAGATGTCGACCAGGCGCAGTGGATCCGCGACGACGGGCGACTCCGCGATCTCGTCCTCGGTGAATACCTTGCGGTAGCGCGCGTTCGGGTTCGTGAGTCCGTGACGGCTGTTCTTCACCTTCACGGCGGCGAAGTCCTTCGGCGTCGCCCCGTAGCGCTCCATGCGGCGCCGGGCGTACAGCGCGAAGTAGGTCGGGTTCGTCGCGCCGAGCAGGTGGAAGCGCAGCCAGTCGGGGTCGTCGGGCCGCTCGCCGGGCAGCGGCCCGAAGAAGCCCTTCGGCGCCGTGTCCGCCCCGACGACGAGCGCGACGTCGGCCTGGCCGGCGAGGAGCCGGGCGCGCGCCGTGTCGAGCGCGACCGCGCCGGATGCGCACGCCGCGTAGCTCGACGAGACGGGGAGCCCGGACCAGCCGAGGGCCTGCGCGAAGGTCGACCCGGCGACGTAGCCGGGGTAACCGTTGCGCATCGTGTTGCCCGCCGCGAGATAGTCCACGTCGGTCATGGCGAGGCCGGCGTCGGCGAGCGCCGCCCGCGCGGCGACGACGCCGTACTCGGCGAAGGGGCGCCCCCACTTCCCCCAGGGGTGCATGCCGATGCCGAGGATCCGCACGTCGCTCATCCGCTGCCCTCCGGACGCCACTTCCACACGGTGTGCTCGGCGTCCTCGTCCTCGTAGAGCGTCTCGACGACGAGCGTCATCGGCTTGCCGAGGCTGAGCGCGCCGAGGTCGGTGCCGCGCGCGAGCTGGCCGAGGACGATGAGCTGCTCGTTGGGCAGCTCGACGGCGGCGACGCCGTAGGGCTCGAAGGGCTCACGCGCCGGGTAGGGCGGCGGCGGCGCGTACCGGTTGTCGGTCCAGGACCACAGCCGGCCCCGCGACGAGAGCGGCGCGTCGTCCAGCTGGCCGCCGTCGCAGTACGGGTTGCGACAGAACGACCACTGCTTCGGGAAGTACCAGGCGCCGCAGCGCGAGCAGTGCCCACCGAGCAGGCGCGCGCCCCCGGCGTCGTCGGTGAACAGCCCCTCGAGGACCGGGACCCGGGACTTCATCCGCCCGCCTCGCGCGGGTGGCCGACGTCGGCGTCGCGCTTCTCGACGAACGCCTCGCGCAGCTCGTCCGAGTCGCCCCAGAGGTTCAGCTCGAAGGTGAATCCCTGCTCGAAGCGGTAGGACCGCTTCACGTCGACCGGGTCGATGGCGTTGAGCGATTCCTTGGCGCGCCGGATCACGAGCGGGCTCTTCGCCGCGATGACCTGCGCCAGCTCGCGCGCCGTGTCGAGCAGCGCGGCGCGTGGCACGACGCGCTCGACGGTGCCAAAGGCGAGGAGCTCGTCGGCGGTGACGGTCGAGCCGGTCAGGAACATGGCGCGCATCTTGTGATACGGGACGAGCCGTGCGAGGTGCGTGGCGACGCCGAGCGCCCCCCGGTCGACCTCGGGGAGCCCGAAGGTTGCGTC
>DATDGU010000024.1:0-5758 GCA_036521915.1 Acidimicrobiia bacterium
CGTGGCACGACGCGATGGCCCGGTACGGGACGGAGAAGCCCGACCTGCGCGTCGCCCTCGAGATCGTCGACGTGACCGCGGCGCTCGCCGGGACCGAGTTCCGCGCCTTCCAGGCCGAGGCGGTCCGGGGCCTCTGCGTCCGCGGCGCGGGCGACCTCGGGCGCAGCCGCCTCGACGCGCTGATCGAGCGCGCCCAGGCGCTCGGCGCCGCCGGGCTCGTCTGGATGCGTGTCGGCGACGACACCGCGCTCGACTCGCCGGTCCGGCGGTTCCTGTCCGACGGCGAAGCGGCGGCGCTCGTCGACGCGTTCGGGGCGCAGGCCGGCGACCTCCTGCTGCTCGTGGCGGGCGCCGCGGCCACGTGCGCGAGCGTCCTCGGGCGCCTGCGTGTGGAGGTCGCGCCGCCCGCGCCCGACGCGCCCCTGGCGCCCGTGTGGATCGTCGACTTCCCGCTCTTCGAAGGGCTCGACGACGCCGGCCGACCCATCCCGGCGCACCACCCGTTCACGGCGCCGCACCCCGACGACTGGGCGCTGCTCGAGCGGGGCCACGGCGAGGAGCTGCTCGCCGTGCGGTCGCGCTCCTACGACTTCGTGCTGAACGGCTGGGAGCTCGCGTCCGGGAGCGTGCGCATCCACGACCCCGCGCTCCAGGCCCGGGTCTTCGAGGTGCTCGGCATCCCCGACGAGACCGCCCAGGCGCGCTTCGGGTTCCTCCTCGACGCCTTCCGCTACGGCGCCCCGCCGCACGCCGGGTTCGGGCTCGGGATCGACCGCCTCGTCGCCGTCCTCGCCGGCGAGGACAACATCCGGGAGGTCATCGCCTTCCCGAAGACCCAGTCGGGCGCCGACCCGCTCACCGGCGCGCCGACCCCGCTCGACCCGGTGCAGCTGCGCGACCTGGGCTTGAGCGTCACGCGTCGAGACCCGCCGTAGCATTCGGCCGGTGGCCGACCTGTTCAGCAGCGCGGTCGAGGAGCGTCTCGCCCGGCGGGCGCCGCTCGCGGCCCGGCTGCGTCCCCGCACCCTCGACGAGGTCGTCGGCCAGGCCGCGCTGCTCGGCCCCGGCCGGCCGCTGCGGGCGCTGATCGAGGGGGACCGGCTCTCGTCCGTCGTCCTCTACGGGCCGCCCGGCACCGGCAAGACGACGATCGCCCGCCTCGTCGCCGGCGCGACCGACAAGGCCTTCGAGCCGCTCTCCGCGGTCAACGCCGGCGTGAAGGAGGTGCGCGAGGTCGCGGCGCGCGCCAAGTCCCGGCTCGGCGAGCACGGGCAGGGCACGATCCTGTTCCTCGACGAGGTGCACCGCTTCAGCAAGACCCAGCAGGACGCGCTGCTGCCCCACGTCGAGGACGGGCTGCTCGTCCTCATCGGCGCGACGACGGAGAACCCGTTCTTCTCGCTCACCGGACCGCTGCTCTCGCGCTCGACGCTCTTCCGCCTCGAGCCGCTCGACGCCGCGGCGCTCGACGAGCTCGTCGCCCGCGCCCTCGAGGACCCGCGGGGCCTCGGCGACGACCACCTGAAGCTCGACGACGACGCCCGCACCCACCTCGTGACCTGCGCCGACGGCGACGCCCGCCACGTGCTGACCTCCCTCGACGTCGCCGCCGCGCTCGCCGTGGAGGACGGCCGCCACGACATCACGCTCGCCGACACCGAGGCGGCGATGGCGCTGCGCGCCCTGCGCTACGGCGACGACGAGCACTACGACGTCCTCTCCGCGTTCATCAAGAGCATCCGCGGCTCGGACCCCGACGCCGGCCTGTACTGGCTGGCCCACATGCTCGAGGCGGGCGAGGACGCTCGCCTCGTGGCGCGCCGGCTCGTCATCCTCGCCTCCGAGGACGTCGGGCTCGCCGACCCGCGGGGCCTCCTCGTCGCGGACGCCGCGGCGCGCGCCGTCGAGTACGTCGGGCTCCCGGAGGCCCGGCTCAACCTGGCCCAGGCCGTCCTCTACCTGGCCCGGGCGCCGAAGTCGAACTCCGTGCTGACCGCGCTCGCGGCGGCGACGGCCGACATCCGCGACGGGGCGCCGGCGCGGGTCCCCGTCCACCTGCGCGACGCGTCGTACCCGGGCGCGGCGCGCCTCGGACACGGCGAGGGCTACCAGTACCCGCACGCCGAGCCGACCGGCTGGGTCGAGCAGGCCTACCGGCCCGCCGAGGCCGAGGACCATCGCTACTACCGGGCGAGCGGCCACGGCGCCGACGTCGAGCGCCCGCCCGGCGACGACGACCCCGGGCAGAGGCAGGAGCCGTGAGCGCCGCGCCCTGGGTCATCGTCGGCATCCTCGCCGCGGGGCTCACACTGCTGGCCCTGGAGGCGGCCCGCAGCCGCCACCGCGCCGCCCGCCTCGCGGCGCGCGTCGACGCGCTCGAGGCCCGGGTCGGCGACGTCGACACGACGAGC
Source organism: Acidimicrobiia bacterium (assembly GCA_036521915.1). Lineage (GTDB taxonomy): Bacteria > Actinomycetota > Acidimicrobiia > IMCC26256 > PALSA-555 > PALSA-555. The sequence goes on from DATDGU010000024.1 coordinate 2,412, forward strand.
GCGCAGGCGCTCGACACCGCACGGGACGCCGCGGCCCGGGCCCGCCGCGCCGCGGGCGACGCCGAGCCGGCCGGACCGCGCGTGGTGCTCGAGCCCGTCACCGGCCCGCTCGTGAAGGCCGTCGCGCTGAGCGCCGGCGCCCGCCGCACCGTGCACCGCCTCACCCGGGCCGCCCGCGGCCGGTCGGCGTGACCCGCCGCGCGTTCTGGCTGACGGTCGGGTTCGGCCTCGGGATCGCGGCGGCCGCCCGCGCGCGCCGCCAGGTCGACGCGGCGAACGGCGTGTCCGCGCGGCTCGCCGAACGGCTGCGCCGCGACGTCGCGGACGCCGTCGCCGACGGGCGGGCGGAGATGCAGGGACGCGAAGCGCGGCTCCGGCGCGTGTTCGCGGCACCGAACGTCGACGGGGACGCGACCCCCGGGCAGTAGCCTGGCGACGATGGCACCGCGTACCGCGGCGGAACTACGGGTCGCGTTCCGCGACTTCTTCGTCGCGCGGAACCACACGCCGGTCCCGTCTGCGGGCCTCATCCCGCACGACCCGACCGTGCTGTTCACCGTGGCCGGGATGGTGCCCTTCAAGCCGTACTTCGTCGGGGACGAGACGCCCCCCTGGCCGCGTGCGGTGTCGGTCCAGAAGTGCGTGCGGGCCGGCGGCAAGCACAACGACCTCGACGACATCGGCCGCACGAACCGGCACTTCAGCTTCTTCGAGATGCTCGGCAACTTCAGCTTCGGCGACTACTTCAAGGCCGAGGCCATCCCGTGGGCGTGGGAGTTCCTCACCGAGGTGCTCGGCCTCGACCGCGAGCGGCTCTGGGTGACGGTCCACACCTCCGACGACGACGCGGCCCGGATCTGGGCGCGCGAGGTCGGGCTCCCCACGGCGCGCATCCAGCGCCTCGACGAGGACAACGTCTGGCGGATGGGCGACACCGGGCCGTGCGGGCTCTCGTCCGAGCTCTTCTGGGACCTCGGCGACGCCCACGGCGCCGACGGGGGGCCCGCCGAGGGCGACGCCGACCGGTTCATCGAGCTGTGGAACCTCGTGTTCATGCAGTTCGACCAGCGCGAGGACGGGCAGGTCCCGCTGCCGCACCCGAGCATCGACACGGGCGCCGGCCTCGAGCGCAACCTCATGGCGCTCCAGTCCGTCGACTCGATCTTCGACATCGACGTGTTCGCCCCGCTCGTCCAGACCGCCGAGCGCGTCACCGGCATCACCTACGGGCGCAAGGCGGACCTCGACGTGTCGCTGCGGATCCTCGCCGAGCACGCGCGGACCATGACGTTCCTCATCGCCGACGGCGTCGTGCCCTCGAACGAGGAGCGGGGCTACGTGCTGCGACGGATCATCCGCCGCGCCGTGCGCCACGCGTTCCTCCTCGGCGCCCAGGAGGTGGTGACGCCCGCCCTGGTCGACGCCACCGTCGGCGTCATGGGTGAGGCGTACCCGGACATCGTCACGCACCAGGACCTCATCCGCCGGACTGTGCAGCGCGAGGAGGAGCGGTTCCGCCAGACCCTCGAGCGGGGCCTCGACGCGCTCGACGACCTGCTCGGCAAGGGCAACGTCGGCGGGGACGACGCCTTCTTCCTGCACGACACGCTCGGCTTCCCGATCGACCTCACCCGGGAGATCGCCGAGGAGCGAGGCCGCCGCGTCGACGTCAGCGGGTTCGAGAGCCAGATGCAGGCGCAGCGGGCGCGCGCCGCCGCGGCCCGCAAGGCCGGCGCCGTCACGACGGACACCAGCGTCTACCGCGACGTGCTCGAGGCAAGCGGCCCCACCGAGTTCACCGGGCGGGTCGAGTACGAGACGCTCGACGCGGCCGTCGTCGCGCTCGTCGTCGACGAGACCCAGGTCGCCGAGGTGCGGGAGGGTCGCGTCGACGTCGTCCTCGACCGGACCCCCTTCTACGCGGAGGCCGGCGGGCAGGTCGGCGACACCGGGACGATCACCGGCCCGCACGGCACGGTGCGCGTCCTCGACACGACCTCCGCGCTCCCCGGCCTCGTCGTGCACCACACCACGGTCGACCGGGGCACGCTCGCCGCCGGGGAGACGGTCGTCGCCGCGATCGACGCCGAGCGCCGCGACCGGATCCGGCGCAACCACACCGCCACCCACCTCCTCCACTGGGCGCTGCGCGAGGTGCTCGGCACCGACGTGAAGCAGGCCGGCTCCCTCGTCGCGCCGGACCGGCTGCGCTTCGACTTCAGCCACGAGCGCGCCGTCACCCCCGAGGAGCTCGACCGGGTCGAGGCGCTGGCCAACGACGAGGTGATCACCGACGCGCCCGTCCGCCACTACGAGACGACGAAGGGCCATGCCGACTCGCTCGGCGCCATCGCCTTCTTCGGCGACAAGTACGGCGACCTCGTGCGCGTCCTCGAGGCGGGGGAGCACTCCCTGGAGCTGTGCGGCGGCACCCACGTGCACGCCCTCGGGTTCATCGGCCCGATCAAGATCGTGAGCGAGAGCTCCGTCGGAGCGAACCTCCGCCGCATCGAGGCCCTCACCGGCGCGGACGCGCTCCGGTACGTCCGCGACGAGGAGCACGCGCTGCGGGCCGCGGCGGGGGCGCTGCGGGTGAAGCCCGAGGAGCTGCCGAGCCGGGTCGACCGGCTCCGCGAGGAGGTGAAGGCCCTCCAGGGCGAGCTGACCGCCCAGCGCACGAAGCAGGCGGTGGCCGACGCCGGCACGCTGGCCGCCACCGCCTCGGACGGCGTCGTCGTGACCCGCCGCGACGGGCTGACGCCCGACGCGCTCCGCCACCTCGCGCTCGCGGTGCGCGACGCGCTCGGGGAGGGCATCGTCGGGCTCGTGGGCGCGGGCCCCGACGGGACGAGCGCCTCCGTCGTCGTCGCCGTCTCACCCGGGCTCGTCGACGCGGGCGTGTCGGCCAGCGACCTGGCCCGCGTGGCGGCCACGCGCCTCGGCGGCGGGACGAGCAAGGGCGCCGACGTCGCGGTCGGTGGGGGCAAGCACCCGGACGCCCTCGACGATGCCCAGGCCGCGCTCACCGACGCGGCCCGGGCGGCGCACACCTGACCGTCCCCTTGCCCCGGGTGCTCGGCGTCGACTGGGGCACGCGCCGGCTCGGGCTGGCCGTCTCCGACCCGACGGGGACGCTCGCGTCGCCGCACGGGATCGTCGAGCGGGGTGACGACCCGGACGCCGACCGCCGCGCCGTCCTCGCCGCGGCACGCGCCGTGGACGCGACGCGCATCGTGGTCGGGCTGCCCCGGTCGCTGTCCGGGCGGGAGGGCGCCTCGGCCCGAGCGGCCCGCGCCGAGGCGGCAGCGCTCGCGGCGCTCGCCGGCCCGGACCTCCCCGTCGAGCTC
>DATDGU010000025.1:0-2437 GCA_036521915.1 Acidimicrobiia bacterium
CTCGACCCGCAAGGCCGCGGCGCTGCGATCGCTGGCCGGCTTCTCGGCGCTGCACGACCGTGACCTGGCGCGGCTCGCCACCCTCTTCGACGAGGTCCGCGTCGCCCCGGCGACGGTGCTCGCCCGGGCGGGGCAGACCACCCACGAGCTGATCGTCATCGTGGACGGCGCGGCGACGGCGACCGACGAGCACGGCGCGGCACGCCACCTCGGGCCGGGCCGCTGCGTCGGCGACCTCGCGGTCCTCGGCCACGGCGACGCCGAGGTCACCGTGGTGACGGACACCGATGTGCAGCTCCTCGTGGCCGGGCCGCGCACGATCCGGGCCGCGCTGGATCACCCCACGGTGCTCCGGCACGTCGCGGCGAACCTCGCCGAACAGTTGCTCACCCGGCCCGCCACGGACGACCGCCTCGTCGGCCGACGCGTCCCGGGGCCTCCAGCCCTAGAGTGACTGGCTCCTGGAGGGATGACCGAGTGGCCGAAGGTGCTCGCCTGCTAAGCGAGTAGGGGGTGATAAACCTCCTCGAGGGTTCAAATCCCTCTCCCTCCGCCAACGCACACCTCGATGGCCCCCGCTGACCCCACCGCCACGCTGCTCGAGCTCGGCGCGGCGACGCTCGGCGAGTCGGGCGGTCGACCGATGCGGGCCCGCGTGCACGCCGTCTGGCCGGGCGCGCGCCTGGCGGCGCCGGCGTTCCCGGTCCACTGCACGCCGGGCGACAACCTCGCGGTGCACGTCGGGCTCACCGCCGCGCCCCGCGGGTCGGCGCTGGTCGTCGACGTGGGCTCCGTCCCGGAGCTCGGCTACTGGGGCGAGGTGCTCACCACCGCCGCCGAGGCGCACGGCCTCGCCGGCCTGATCATCGACGGCTGCGTGCGCGACGTCGCGGCGCTCGCCGCCCACCGGTTCCCGGTGTTCGCGGTCGGGATCGCGCTGCCGGGCGCGACGAAGACGCGTCCCGGCACCGTCGGCGTCCCCGCGCACGTGGGCGGCGTCGAGGTCGCGCCCGGCGACTGGGTGGTCGGCGACACCGACGGCGTGACCGTGATCGGCGCGGCGAGCCTCGACGCGGTCCTCGAGGCGGGACAGGCGCGCGCCGACAAGGAGGCGGGCTTCTTCCACGCGCTCACCGCCGGCGCGACGACGGTCGACCTGCTCGGCCTCGACACCTCGCCGATCGAGCGGGGCCCCGCGCGCTGATCGTCAGGCGGCGACCGGCGGGCGCTGGTCCCGCCACGGATGGGCCTCCTCCAGCTGGCTCGCGATCCGGAGCAGGACGTCCTCGCGCCCGTAGGCGGCGACCAGCTGCACCCCGAGGGGGAGCCCGCCGGCGTGCCGGGCGAGCGGCAGCGAGATCGCGGGCTGGCCGGTGATGTTGAACTGCATCGAGAAGCCGACCATCGTCCCCATCCGGCTGAACAGGTCGGTCAGCTCGGCGGTCGGCCCGAGGTACCCGAGCGGCGGCGTCGGCGCGCTCACGCTCGGCGTGAGGAGCAGGTCGTGGTCCTCCCACCAGGCGGCAACGCCCCGCGCCCAGCGCTGGGCCTGCTCGATCGCGTCGATGTACATCGGGGCCGGGATCGCCCGCCCCGCGTCACCGAGCGTCGCGTTCCACGGCTCGACGTCGTCGCCGCCGAGCGTGCGCCCGAGGCGCTGGGCCCAGCGATCGAGCTCCCGGCCGATCCAGACGGGAATCATCACCGCGACCGCCTCGCTGTAGCCGGGCGCGTCGAGCGCGGGCAGCGGCGCGGGCTCGACGAGGTGCCCGAGCGCCTCGAGCTGCGCGGCGACCGTGCGCACCGCCTCCTCGCCGGCCGCGAAGGCACCGACGCCCGGCGCCTCGGCGCGGAAGCCGATCCGCAGCCGTCCCGGGTCCGCGCCGACCTCGGCCGCGAACGGCCGGGCCGGCGGCGGCGCGGTGTAGGGGTCCCCGACGCCCGGGCCGGCGATCGCGTCGAGCACGCCCGCGGTGTCCCGCACCGTGCGGGTGAGGACGTGCTCGTGGGTGGTCATCGCCCAGAACTCGCCGAAGTCGGGGCCGAGCGTCCCGCGGGCCCGGCTCGGCTTGAGCCCGACCAGCCCGCACATCGACGAGGGCACCCGGATCGAGCCGCCCATGTCGTTGCCGTGCGCGACGGCGACCATCCCGGCCGCCACCGCGGCGGCGGACCCGCCGCTCGACCCGCCCGGCGAGCAGCCGAGGTCCCACGGGTTGTGCGTCGGCCCGTAGGCGAGCGGCTCGGTGGTGGCGGACGACGCGAGCTCGGGCGTGTTCGTCTTGCCGACAATCACGAACCCGGCGGCGCGGAAGCGCTCGACGAGCCACGTGTCCTCGCGCTCGACCCACCCCGCCTCCTTCAGGGCGCGCATGCCGCAGTGGTACGGGTCCCCGGCGGTGTGCGCGACCGCGTCCTTCAGCAGCATCGGCACACC
>DATDGU010000026.1:0-2696 GCA_036521915.1 Acidimicrobiia bacterium
ACTCCAGCCTCTCCCGAACGACGCGATTTCATCCGCGAGATCGTCGCCGCCGACGTGCGCGAGGGCAGAGTCTCGGAGGTCGTGACGCGCTTCCCGCCCGAGCCGAACGGATACCTCCACCTCGGCCACCCCAAGGCGATCGCGCTCAACTTCGGGATCGCCCAGGAGTTCGGCGGCCGCTGCCACTTGCGCTTCGACGACACCAACCCGATCGAGGAAGAGCAGGAGTACATCGACTCGATTCAAGAAGACATCCGCTGGCTCGGCTTCGACTGGGGCGAGCATCTCTACTTCGCCTCCGGCTACTTCCACCAGCTCTATGACTGGGCCGTACACCTGATCAAGACCGGCAAGGCCTACGTCGACGACCTCTCCGCCGACAAGATCCGGGAGCACCGCGGCACCCTCACAGAGCCGGGCAAGAACAGCCCCTGGCGCGACCGTTCGATCGATGAGAACCTCAGCCTGTTCGAGCGCATGCGCGCGGGGGAGTTTCCGGACGGCGCCAGAGTGCTCAGGGCAAAGATCGACATGGCCTCGCCCAACATCAACATGCGCGACCCGGTGCTCTATCGGATCCTGCACGCAACCCACCCGCGGACCGGCGACGAGTGGTGCATCTATCCGCTGTACGACTTCGCCCACGGCCAGTCGGATGCAATCGAGGGCATCACCCACTCCCTCTGCACGCTCGAGTTCGAGGATCACCGACCGCTCTACGACTGGCTGATCGAGAACCTGCCGGTGCCTTCGCGCCCGCACCAATACGAGTTCGCCCGCCTCAACTTCACGTACACCGTGCTCTCGAAGCGCTTCCTACGGCGGCTTGTGAGCGACGGCCACGTGCGAGGCTGGGACGATCCGCGCATGCCCACCCTCTCGGCCCTGCGCCGGCGCGGCTTCCCACCCGAGGGTCTGCGCAACTTCCTCAACATGGTCTCGCTGGGAAGCAAGGGCACGAGCGCCGCCGAAATCGAGATGCTCGAGCACGAGGTCAGGAACGTGCTGAACCGGAGGGCGCTGCGACGCTTCGCCGTCCTGCGCCCGCTCAGGCTCGTGATCGAGAACTACCCAGAGGGGCAGGTCGAGGAGGTGGAGGCCGTCAACAACCCGGAGGATCCCTCGGCCGGGACACGCAAGGCGCCCTTCGCGCGCGAGCTCTGGATCGAACGCGACGACTTCATGGAGGACCCGCCAAGCAAGTTCTTCCGCCTCGCCCCCGGCCGCGAAGTGCGTTTGCGCTCCGCCTACTTCGTGACCTGCACCGACGTGGTCAAGGACGCGAGCGGCGAGATCGTCGAGCTCCGCTGCGCCTACGATCCGGAGACGCGCGGCGGCGACGCCCCCGACGGGCGCCGGCCGAAGGCGACGCTGCACTGGCTCTCGTCCGAGCACGCCGTGCCCGCCCAAGTGCGTATCTATGACCGTCTCTTCACCCGCCCCGATCCCGGCGCTGACGGCGACCTCTACGCCGACCTCAACCCCAACTCGGAGACGGTGCTCCAGGAGTGCCTGGTCGAGCCTGCGCTCACGGAACTGCCGGTCGGTGAGACCGTGCAGTTCGAGCGCCTCGGCTACTTCTGCCCGGATCCCGACTCGACGCCCGGACGGCTCGTCTTCAACCGCACCCTCGGCCTCAGGGACACCTGGGCCAAGCTCCAGGCGCAGGCCGCCGGGCCATAACGACCTGTAGCAGCGCCGCGGCTCTTCAGGCCCCGGCGGTTCAGGGGGAAACCCTGGCGGGCAGGTCCCTCCGAACAGGTCGGCCCCTGGATGGCGAGCCAGATGTTGGCCAGCGTCGAGGGCATGTCCGCGTGCACCACACAGCACGAGGCGAGCGCGTCCACGACCGAGGCTTCTTGTGGGGTGCACAGCAGACCCGGACCTGCGCCAGGACGCCGATCGGCCGTTACCTGCGCGTGGGCGTGCGGCACAGGCTCAATCGCACTGCCGATCTGGATGGCGAGGTCGATGCGGAGCCGGGTTTGAAGATCCCGGGCGCTGTGCATCATTGCCCTGGCCGAGTTGGTTGAGCGGGGCTGTATCGAGGTGATCGTGACGACATTCTCGCCACGTCGATGTGACCGCATTGCCCGCGCGGGGATCGAGAGGCGCTCGCGCGCGGTGGCGTGGCCTTGCTCGCAGGCACCCACCGAATCCCGGGGCTTGTGTCCCTAGGGACTTCAACCCCCGAACTTGATCACCCGCAGCTTCTGGCCCGGCGCCAGCACCGTCGCGGCGGTGACCAGGCCGCCGTCTGCGAACGACCGGGACTCAGCCCGCACCGGGGCCGGGCAGTCGACGAGGTGATCCATCGCGGCGCCGACCCGCAGCCCCGCTTCGCCTGGTCTTGTGCACCAGCACCACGGCCGTTCCGGTGGCGTCGTGGTACTCGCCGCGCAGCGGGTCCTCGAGCGCCGCGGCCACCCGGGGATCTCCGCCGGCCGGTGGCAGCTGCTCGTTGGCGGTCAGTTCGGACTGCACGGTAATCCGCGCCGGGCCGTCCACCGGCTCGACCTCATAGCAGATCGCCGCGACCGGCCGGTGGGTGAATGACACCAGCCGGACCGAACAGACGCGGACCGTCCGCCCGGCGGGCGCATCGACAGGCGTGCGCCCGATCGGCCAATTCTGTACGCTGCAGCGGGCTGACACCGAAGGTACTGAAGCCGACCAGAACGGCGGCGATGTGCGCG
>DATDGU010000027.1:0-7713 GCA_036521915.1 Acidimicrobiia bacterium
GGCGTCGCGCCGGACCGGTGACCGCCGAGCGGGAGGAGCTCACCGTCCCCGACGCCCTCGCCGGGGAGCGCGTCGACCGCGCCGTCGCCCTGCTGACCGGCTGGAGCCGCAGCGAAGTGCAGGCCCTGCTCGCGCGCGGCGCGGTGCTCGTCGACGGTGCCGTCCCGGCCAAGAGTGCCCGGCTGCGCGCCGGCGGGGCGCTCGCGCTGCTCGACGAGCCCGAGCCGGCCAGCCACCCGACCGGGGAGCCCGTGCCCGTCGACGTGCGCGCCGCCGACGACGACGTCCTCGTCGTCCACAAGCCGGCCGGGCTCGTCGTGCACCCGGGTGCCGGGCACGAGCACGGGACGCTCGTGCACGGCCTCCTCGACCGCTACCCGGAGCTCGCCGGCGTCGGCGACCCGCGGCGGCCCGGCATCGTGCACCGCCTCGACCGCGACACGAGCGGCCTGCTCGTCGTGGCACGCACGCCGGCGGCCTACGACCGGCTCGTCGCCGACCTCGCCGGGCACGAGGTCGAGCGGCGCTACCTCGCGCTCGTCCGGGGCGTGCCCGCCGCGGTCCGGGCCACGGTGGACGCGCCGATCGGCCGCTCGACGCGCCAGCGCACCCGCATGGCGGTGCGCGCCTCGGGGAAGCCGGCCCGCACGACCTACGAGGTCCTGGCCCGCGACGGCGACGACGCCGCGCTGCTCGAGTGCCGCCTCGAGACGGGCCGCACCCACCAGATCCGGGTCCACCTCGCCGCCATCGGCCACCCGGTGCTCGGCGACGCCGCCTACGGCGCCGCCGGGGGGCCGCTCGGGCGGCCCTTCCTCCACGCCTACCGGCTCGCCTTCACCCACCCGCGCGCCGGGGACCGGCGCGAGTACGAGGCGGCGCTCCCGGAGGACCTGCGGGTGGTGCTGGCGGCCCGGGGGATCGCACCGGTGGGGGAGGACCGGCCCGCCCGGGCCGGCGACGTCGAGGCGGGGTGAGCCGACGCCGCCGGCGGTGGGCTGGGTCGCCGGGATGGACACGACGGGCAGCGGGGCACGCTGTCCAGGGATGACGGTACGCCGAGGCCCCTCAACGGGAACCGAGGAGGGGGTCAGGATTCGGTAAAGGTTGGGGCGTCAGCGCGCCGACCCTTTGGTGATGAGGGTGCTGCTGGTCGAGGACGACGACGCGATCGCCTCCCCCCTCGTGCGGGGGCTCGAGCGGGACGGCTTCGCCGTCGCGCACGCCGAAACGGGCGCCGACGCCCGCCGGGCCATCGCGGCGGCGCCACCCGACGTCGTGCTGCTCGACCTCGGGCTGCCGGACGTCGACGGCTTCGAGCTGTGCCGCGAGCTGCGCCACGACTCGGGCGTCCCGATCATCGTGGTCACCGCCCGGGGCGAGGAGGTCGACCGCGTCGTCGGCCTCGAGCTCGGCGCCGACGACCACGTGGTGAAGCCCTTCGGCTTCCGGGAGCTCGTCGCGCGCATTCGCGCCGTCGCGCGACGCGGCACGGGCCGCGCCGGCGACGGCACCCCGACGATCGGGCCGCTCGCCGTCGACCGGCGCACCCGCCGCGCCCTCGTCGACGGCCAGGCGCTCGCGCTCACGCCGAAGGAGTTCGACCTGCTCGCGCTCCTCGCTGACGACCCCGGCGCCGTCTGCAGTCGCCAGCGGATCCTCGACGAGGTGTGGGACCCGCACTGGTACGGGCCGACGAAGACGCTCGACGTCCACGTGGCCAGCCTCCGCCGCAAGCTCGGGCACCCCGAGCTGATCGAGACCGTTCGGGGGGTGGGGTACCGGCTCGCCGTCGCCGAGACGGTCGCGTGAGACGCCGCCTCCTCATCAGCTATCTCTCGATCACCCGCTTCGTGCTCGTCGCGCTCGCGCTGCCGCTCGGCCTGTCCTACCGCCAGGGCCAAGAGCGCCAGCTCACGGGCCGCGTCCAGGACGACGCGTTCGCGCTCGCGCTGCGCGTCGACGTCCCGCTCGCGCAGGGAGACATGACGACGCTGCAGCGCGTGGTGCGCGAGCTCTCGAAGAGCACCGGCGACAGCGTCGCCGTCGTGGGCGGCGACGGCCACGTGCTCGCGACCGCCGGCGCGGACGAGCCCCCGGTCGGCAGCATCAGCCGGACCGCGGATCTCGCGTCGGCCGAGCACGGCCACCCGGTGACGGGTCACCGCAGCATCAGCGGCGGCGACGCGCTCGCGGTGAGCGTCCCGGTGCTGAGCAGCCGCGGCACGATCGGCGCGCTGCGGATGTCGTCGTCCCTCGCCGTCGTCGACCACGCGGTGACCCGCAACTGGCTGATCCTCGGCGGACTCGCCGGCGTGATCGCCCTCATCGTGCTCCTCGTCCGCACGCTGCTCGCCCGCTCGTTCACCCGGCCGATCGCCGACCTCGACGCCGGCGCCGCCAGGCTCGGCGACGGCGATCTCGCCGTGCGCGTCGCCGTGCCGAGCGACCCGCCGGAACTGCGCCGGCTCGCCCAGTCGTTCAACACGACGGCGGCACGCCTCGAATCGCTGCTGTCGTCGCAGCGCGCCTTCATCGCCGACGCCTCGCACCAGCTGCGGACCCCGCTGGCCGCGCTGCGCCTGCGCCTCGAGAACGTCGAGGCGGACGGTCCCGACCACCGACCCGAGGACCTCGACGGCGCGCTGGCCGAGGTCCGTCGCCTCACCGCGCTCGTCGAGAGCCTCCTCGTGCTGACCCGGGCCGAGGACGCACCGGCGCCGAGCGTGTCCGTGTCGCTGGCGCCCCTCGTCGAGGCCCGCCTCGACGCGTGGCGCGCCGTCGCCGCCGAGCGTGGGGTCCACCTCGAGGCGTCGGTCCATCACGCCGCGGTGCGCAGCGACCCCGGGCGCCTCGACCAGGTGTTCGACAACCTGCTGAGCAACGCGCTCGACGTGGCGCCGCGCGGGACGGCGGTCGAGGTCTCGGCCCGGTCCCTCGGTGCGTGTGTCGAGCTGGAGGTCCGCGACCGCGGGCCGGGCATGACCCCGGAGCAGCGGGCTCGGGCCTTCGACCGGTTCTGGCGGTCGCCGACCACCCGGCGCAGCGACGGCGGGTTCGCCTCGGCCTGCCGATCGTCCGCCGCCTGGTGCTCGCCGACGGCGGCGACGTCCGCCTGGAAGATGCCCCGGGCGGCGGGCTCGCCGTCGTCGTGTCGCTGCCCGCGACCCGGGCCGTCGCCCTCCGCGCCAGCGCCTGACCACCACGCCGCGACGTGCGGCGGCGCCACCAGCACCGCCGCGCTCTCCACCGGTTAGCGCACCGCGCTCCGCGCCGCGGGCATCGTGGGATGCCCGACCAGCGTGCGCTGCACGAGGTCGGCGAGCGTGTAGCCCTCGAGGATGCGGCCCATCTCCTCGGAGACGCCGACCCACACCTCCTGCAGGACGCAGTGCCCCTCGCAGTGGTCGTGTTCGCCCAACGGCGTGGCGAGCGGCCCCTCGACCGCGCTGAAGATCTCCGCGAGCGTGATCTCCTCCGGCGGGCGGGCCAGCTCGTAGCCGCCGCCGACACCCCGCTTCGAGCGCACGATCCCCGCGCCCTTCGCGGCGAGCAGGATCTGCTCGAGGTAGGGCTGGGGGAGCGCGGTGCGCTCCGCGATCTCCTTCACGGACGTCGGGCCCTCGCGGCCGTGGAGCGCGAGGGACAGCAGGGCCCGCGCCGCGTAGTCGCTGCGGGTCGAGACCTTCATCGGGGCTCCATGGTCCCACGTCGACGGGATCGCCGGTGTCGCCCACCCCGAGGCCCTACCCTGCGCGGGTGGAGCCGCTGCGTCCCGCCTACGACGCCGCGGCGGTGAGCAACCTGGTTCCCGCGCTCCTCGGGACACGGCCCGTGGACTGGCTCCCCGAGGTCCTGGACGGCGCGTCGACCGTCGTGCTCCTCGTCCTCGACGGGCTCGGCTGGGACGCGGCGACCGGCCGACCCGAGGAACGGCCCGAGCTCGCCGCGATGGAGGGACGCGCCATCACCACGGTGGCGCCGTCGACGACCGCGAGCGCGCTCACGTCGATCACGACCGGGCTCGCGCCCTCCCAGCACGGCGTGACGGGCTTCCGGGTCCTCATCGACCACGCCGTGCTGAACGTGCTGTCGTGGCAGTCGAGCGACCGGCACCCCCCGGACCCCTTCGTCGTCCAGCGTCACCCCCCGTTCCTCGGCCGGACGGTCCCGGTCGTGACCAAGACCGAGTTCGCCTCGACCGGCTTCACGGAGGCGCACCTGCGCGGCACCCGGTTCCTCGGCTGGAAGACGCTGTCGTCCCTCGTCGAGCGCTGCCGGCAGCTCGCCGCCGCCGGCGAGCCGCTCGTGTACGCCTACTACGACGGGGTCGACGCCGTCGCGCACGCGCACGGGCTCCACGACGGCTTCTACGAGGCGGAGCTGCGGGCCGTCGATCGCCTGATCGGCGACCTGCGCGACGCGCTGCCCGACCGCGCCGTCCTCGCCGTCACCTCCGACCACGGCCAGGTGCACGTCGGCCCCGAGGGTTGGCGACCCCTCGCCGCGCTCGGCGACCAGATGGAGCGGGGCGCGGGGGACGGGCGCTTCCGCTATCTCTACGCGCCGCGCGGCGCGGCCGGTGCGCTCCTGGAGGCGGCGACCGACCACTACGCCGACGAGGCCTGGGTGTTCAGCCGCGACCAGCTGCTCGACGAGGGCTGGCTCGGTCCGTCCCCGACGGCGACGACGCGCCGCCGGGTCGGCGACGTCGTGCTCGCCGCCCGCGGCCCCGTCGCGTTCGTCGACCCGGCCCTGCCCCGTGAGGCGGGGCTTGTGTCGGCCCACGGCTCGCTCACCCCGGCCGAGATCCAGGTGCCGCTCCTCGCCGGGCGGGGCCGAGCCTGACGAGCCTTGCGGTGGCGCCGCCCCCGGCGTAGGTTCGGAGTTACACGCTTGTAGTTCTCCACAGGCCTGTGGAGAGCCGGCGAGGCGGCAGAACGCGGGGACCGTGGCCAGCTCGTTCGTCCACCTGCATCTCCACACCGAGTACTCGATGCTCGACGGGGCTGCCCGGGTCGGGGACGTGATCGCGACCGCCGCGGCGGACGGACAGCCCGCCGTCGGCATCACCGACCACGGGAACATGTACGGCGTCCTCGAGTTCTACAGCGCGGCGCGCGACGCGGGGATCAAGCCGATCATCGGCATGGAGGCCTACTTCGTCACCGCGAGCCGCTTCGACCGGCCGCGCCGCGACGAGCACGACATCTTCCACCTCACGCTGCTCGCCGAGAACGAGGCCGGCTACCGCAACCTGATCCGGATCTCGTCGCTCGCGTACCTCGAGGGGTTCTTCTACAAGCCGCGCGTCGACTTCGAGCTCCTCGAGCGCTACGGCGAGGGGCTCCTCGCGACGAGCGGCTGCCTCGGCAGCGCGGTGTGCCAGGCGCTCCTCGCCGGGGACGAGACGGGCGGGCGCGAGCTCGCGGCGCGCTTCCAGGACGTCCTCGGACGGGAGCAGTTCTTCATCGAGCTGCAGGACCACGGCCTCGCCGACCAGGCCCGGGTCAACCCGGCGCTGGTGCGCATCGGCCGCGCGCTGGGCGCCCCGCTGCTCGCCACGAACGACAGCCACTACACCCGCCGCGAGGACGCCGAGGCCCACGACGCGCTGCTCTGCGTCCAGACCGGCTCGACCCAAGACGACCCGAAACGGCTGAAGTTCGAGGGCCAGGAGTTCTACCTGAAGTCGGCGGCTGAGATGCGCGCCGTGTTCGCCGACTACGAGGAGGCGTGCGACAACACGCTCCTCGTCGCCGAGCGCGCCGACCTCGACATCGAGTCCGACCAGGCCGTGCTCCCGTCGTTCGCGACGCCGGAGGGCCACGACGAGGACTCCTACTTGCGCGAGCTGACGCTGCGCGGCGCCGCCGACCGCTACGGGGAGCCGATCCCGACCGCGGTGGGGGAGCGCATCGAGTACGAGCTCGGCGTCATCAAGACGATGGGGTTCTCGGCGTACTTCCTCGTCGTCTGGGACCTCGTCCGTCACGCCCGCGAGCGCGACATCCGGGTCGGGCCCGGCCGGGGCAGCGCCGCCGGGTCCTGCGTCGCGTACTGCCTGCGCATCGTCGACATCGACCCGATCCGCTACGGGCTGCTCTTCGAGCGCTTCTTGAACCCAGGCCGACGCGAGATGCCCGACATCGACATGGACTTCGACTCGCGCTCTCGCGCCGAGATGATCCGCTACGCGTCGGAGCGCTACGGCGCCGACCACGTCGCGCAGATCATCACGTTCTCGACGATCAAGGCCCGCGCCGCGGTGCGGGACGCGTCACGGGTGCTCGGCTACCCCTACGGGATGGGGGACCGGATCGCCAAGCTCATGCCGCCGCTCATCATGGGCCGCGACACGCCGCTCGCCGCCTGCCTCGAGTCGGTCCCCCAGCACGAGGACGGCTACAAGATGGCCTCCGAGCTGCGCGACCTCTACGCCGACGACCCCGACGCCCGGCGCGTCATCGACGTGGCCCGCGGCCTCGAGGGCCTCCGCCGCCAGGACGGCATCCACGCCGCGGCCGTGGTGATCGCCCGCGAGCCGCTCACCGAGTACCTGCCCGTGCAGCGCAAGCCCGAGCCCGGCCGCGACCTCGCCGACGCGCCGATCGTCACCCAGTACGAGATGCACGGTGTCGAGCGGCTCGGGCTGTTGAAGATGGACTTCCTCGGGCTGCGCAACCTCGACGTGCTCGACATCACCCTCGACCTCGTCGCGGCGCGCACCGGGGAGCGGCCCGACATCGACCGGGTGCCCCTCGACGACCACCAGACGTTCGAGCTCCTACGCCGGGGCGACACGATCGGCGTGTTCCAGCTCGAGGGCAGCCAGGTGCGCGCCCTCTTGCAGCGCCTCGCGCCGACCACCTTCGAGGACATCGCCGCGCTCGTCGCGCTCTACCGGCCGGGCCCGATGGCCCAGAACTGGCACACCGCGTACGCCGACCGCAAGAACGGTCGCCGGCCCGTCGACTACCCGCACCCCGACCTCGAGCCGATCCTGTCCCCGACGTACGGCCTGATGATCTACCAGGAGCAGCTCATGCTCGTGGCGCAGCGCCTGGCGGGGTACACCCTCGAGGAAGCCGACAACCTCCGGAAGGCGACGGGCAAGAAGGACCGAGTCCTGATCCGTCGGGAACGGTCGAAGTTCGTCGACGGCTGTGTCGCGCAGGGCCACGACCGCGCCTTCGGCGAGCGGATCTTCGACACGATCGAGCCGTTCGCCGACTACTCGTTCAACAAGTCCCACAGCGTCGGGTACGGCTACCTCGCGTACCAGACCGCGTATCTCAAGGCGAACCACCCGGTCGAGTACCTCGCCGCGCTGCTCACCAGTGTTCGCACCAACAAGGACCAGACCGCGGTGTTCCTCTCGGAGTGCCGCCAGCAGCACATCGAGGTGCTCGTCCCCGACGTCAACGAGTCCGTCTCGGACTTCTCGGTGCATGCCGGCGCCGACGGGCAACCGTCGATCCGCTTCGGCCTCTCCGCGGTCCGCAACGTCGGCGAAGGCGTCGTGGCGATGCTCGTCGCCGCCCGCAACGAGGGCGGCCCGTTCCTCGACTTCCACGACTTCTGTGCCCGGGTGGACCCGGCGGCGTTGAACAAGCGCTCGATCGAGTCGCTCATCAAGGAGGGCGGCTTCGACTCGCTCGGCCACCCCCGTCAGGGGCTCCTGCACGCCTTCGAGCCGATCGTCGACCAGGC
>DATDGU010000028.1:0-10312 GCA_036521915.1 Acidimicrobiia bacterium
GGGTGAGCCTGGATCAGCGCGTACATGCGGGGCTGGGTGAACGCGGGCTCGTCACCCTCGTTGTGCCCGAAGCGCCGGTAGCAGACCAGGTCGACGACGACGTCCTTGTGGAACGCCTCCCGGAACTCGAACGCCAGGCGCGTGACCCGGACGCACGCCTCCGGGTCGTCGCCGTTCACGTGGAAGATCGGCGCCTGGACCATCTTGGCCACGTCGGTGGCGTACACGCCGGAGCGGCCGGACTCGGGAGAGGTCGTGAACCCGAGCTGGTTGTTCACCACGATGTGCACCGTGCCGCCGACGTCGTAGCCCTCGACCTCGGAGAGGTTCAGCGTCTCGGCCACGACGCCTTGGCCGGCGAACGCCGCGTCGCCGTGGACCAGCAGCGGCAGCGCGGCGCCGACCGGGTCGCCGACGCGGTCGGCGACGGCCCGGGCCATGCCCTCGACGACCGGGTCGACGGCCTCCAGGTGGCTCGGGTTGGCCGCCAGGCGCAGGCTCACGTCGTGCCCGGCGGGGGAGCGATGGGTGGCGTGCTGGCCGAGGTGGTACTTCACGTCGCCCGAGCCGTGGGTGCTCGACGGGTCGAGCTCGCCCTCGAACTCGCGGAAGATCTGCGCGTAGGACTTGCCGAGCACGTTCGCGAGGACGTTCAGGCGGCCGCGGTGGGCCATGCCCATCACCACCTCGGTCATCCCCGTGTCGGCGGCCGCGCTGCACACCGCGTCGAGCATGGGGATCAGCGTCTCGGCGCCCTCGAGGCTGAAGCGCTTCTGGCCCAGGTACTTCGTGCCGAGGAACCGCTCGAAGGCCTCGGCGGCGTTCAGCAGCCCGAGGATTCGGCGCTTCACCGCGGCGTCGAATCCCTCGGTCGGCGTCTCCACCCGCTGCTGGATCCACTCCTTCTGCGCGGGCTCCTGGATGTGCATGTACTCGACGCCGATGGTGCGGGCGTACGCGTCCCGCAGCACACCGAAGATGTCGCGCAGCGGCATGCGGGCGTCGGGCAGCGTCCCGGCGCCGAGGCTGCCGATGGGGAACTCGCGGTCGAGGTCCCAGATCGAGAGCCCGTAGTGCGCGATGTCGAGCTCGGGATGGGTGTGCGGCTCGCGTCGCCCCAGCGGGTCGAGGTTGGCGAGCAGGTGGCCACGCACCCGGTACATGTTGATGAGCGCGTGGACCGCCACGACCTTGTCGTTGACGCTCCCGTCCGCGAGCGGGTTCTGGTCGACGAGCCAGCGGGCCGGCTCGTACGGGACCTCGGCGCTGCGGAACACCTGGTCGTAGAAGCCGTCGTCGCCGAGGAGCAGGCCGTGGATCCGGCGGAGGAACTCCCCGCTCTCGGCGCCGCCGATGATGCGGTGGTCGTAGGTGTTCGTGAGCGTGGTGATCGGGCTGACGCCGAGCTCGGCGATCGTGTGCGGGTCGGCGCCGGCGAACTCCGCGGGAAAGCCGATCGAGCCGACGCCGACGATGAACGCCTGCCCGGGCAGCAGGCGCGGCACGGAGTGGACCGTGCCGATCATCCCCGGGTTCGTGATCGTGCCGGTCGCGCCAGTCAGGTCGTCAGGGGAGAGCTGGTTGGCCCGGACCTTGCGGATCAGTGCCTCGTACGCCGCCCAGAACCCGGCGAAGTCCAGCTCGTCGGCCTGGCGGATCACGGGCACGAACAGCGTGCGGGTGCCGTCGTGGCGGGTGACGTCGACGGCGAGCCCGAGGTTCACGTGCTCGTGGCGCACGATCGTCGGTTGGCCGTCCTGCGCCTCGTACGTGCAGCGCAGCCCGGGGAAGTCGGCGAGGGCCTGCACGACCGCGAACGCGATGAGGTGGGTGAAGCTCACCTTGTCCTGGCCGACCCGCCCGAGCTGGTTGTTCAGGATCTGGCGGTTGACCTCGAGCAGCTTCGCGGGCACGGCGCGTACCGACGTCGCGGTCGGGACCCGCAGCGAGGCCTCCATGTTGGCGACAGTGCGCGCCGCGGCCCCGCGCAGTGGCTCGCCGGCCGTCGAGGTGCGCGGGGTGGCCGATGGCGTGGGTACGGGCGGTGCGGGTGGCGGCGTCGCCGCGGGTGGCGCGGCCGGCTCGCTCGGCGCAGCGGGCTCGGGAGGCGCCGCGGGCGGCGGCGTGGGCGCGCTCGGCGCCGCGGCGGGGGTCGTGGCGCCGGATTCGAAGTAGCGCCGCCAGCCCTCCGGCACCGACGCGGGGTTCTCGCGGTAGCTCTCGTAGAGGTCCTCGAGCAGCCCCTCGTTTAACCCTCCCTCCGCCGGCGGCACCGGGCCATGCTCGCGCCCGGCACGCGCAACGACGGGGTTTTGGTGGGTGAACTCCGGGTTAGCGGCGGAGCAGCCCCGCGACCTCGAACGCGAGGTCGAGCGACTGGCGGGCGTTCAGACGAGGGTCGCAGATCGTCTCGTAGCGCCGCTCGAGATGTTCGTCGAGGACCTCTTGACTACCGCCGAGGCACTCGGTGACGTTGTCGCCGGTCAGCTCGACGTGCAGCCCGCCGGGCGACACGTCCGCCGCCTCGCAGGCGGCGAAGAAGCCGCGCACCTCGCGGAGCACGTCGTCGAAGCGGCGCGTCTTATACCCGCTGGCGTGCACGAACGTGTTGCCGTGCATCGGGTCGCAGGCCCACAGCACGGGATGGTTGCCCCGGCGCACGGCCTGGAGCAGCGCCGGGAGCACGTCGCCGACTTGGTCGGCGCCCATCCGCGAGAACAGCACGAGGCGTCCCGGCAGCCGCCGCGGGTTGAGCCGCTCACACAGGGACACGACGTCGTCGGGCGTCGCCTCGGGGCCGAGCTTCACGCCGATCGGGTTGTGCACCCCGGCGAGGAACTCCACGTGCGCGCCGCGGGGCTGGCGGGTCCGCTCCCCGACCCACAGCAGGTGGGCGGAGCAGTCATACCAGTCGCCGGTGATGCTGTCCTGGCGGGTCAGCGCCTCCTCGTACTCGAGGAGCAGCGCATCGTGGGCCGTGAAGACGTC
Organism: Acidimicrobiia bacterium; assembly: GCA_036521915.1. Taxonomy (GTDB): domain Bacteria; phylum Actinomycetota; class Acidimicrobiia; order IMCC26256; family PALSA-555; genus PALSA-555. The sequence goes on from DATDGU010000028.1 coordinate 2,989, forward strand.
CACCTGGTGCAGGGCCAGCTCCGCGTTGAGGTCGATCCCGCACGCGCGCATGAAGCGCAGCGCCCGCTCGATCTCGGCGGCGAGCACGTCGTAGCGGCGCCCCTCGGGGCTCGCCGCGACGAACTCCTGGTTCCAGGCGTGCACGCGGGACAGGTCGGCGAACCCACCCTTCGCGAAGGCCCGGAGCAGGTTCAGCGTCGCCGCGGACTGGTGGTAGGCGCGCACCAGCCGTGCGGGGTCCGGCCGGCGGGCGTCGGCGTCGAACGCGTCCCCGTTCACGGTGTGGCCACGGAAGGACGGGAGCTCGACGGTGTCGCGCACCTCGACGGGCGACGATCGGGGCTTGGCGAACTGTCCGGCCATGCGGCCGACCTTCACCGTCGGGACGCCGCTGCCGTAGGTGAGCACGACCGACATCTGCAGGATCACGCGCAGCTTGTCCCGGATCGCGTCAGCCGAGAACGCCTCGAACGACTCGGCGCAGTCACCGGCGACGAGGAGGAACGCATGGCCCTCCTGCGCGCTGGCCAGCGTCTCGGTGAGGGTGCGGGCCTCGCCGGCGAACACGAGCGGGGGCAGCGCGCGCAGCTCGTCGGTGGCGCGCGTGAGCGCGGCGGCGTCGGGCCACTCCGGCTGCTGCGCCGCGGCGCGCGTACGCCACGCCGACGGGGACCACCCGGAATCGAAGAGCTCGGCCGTGGCCATCAGCTCACAGGTAACCGCTCAGGCCCTGCTCGGGCCCGGCAATTCCCGGCGGGGTGCCGCCGCCGCGGCGCTGCAGCTGCTCCATCTGCTGCTGCGCCGTCGCCTGCTGGGTGAAGAGGGTGGCCTGGATCCCGTGGAACAGGCCCTCGAGCCAGCCCACCAGCTGGGCCTGCGCGAGGCGCAACTCCGATTCGCTCGGCGCGTCGGAGCTGAACGGCAGCACCACGTCGCTCAGCTCCTGACGGAGGTCGGGGGAGAGGACCTCCTCGAGCTCGTTGACCGAGCGCTCGTGGATCTCGCGCAGCCGACGCCGTCCGGCGTCGTCGAGCGGTGCCCGGCGGACCTCGTCGAGCATCGTCCGCACCATCGACGCGATGCGGATCAGCTTCGTCGGCCGGGTGACCTGCTCGCCCTGGTCCGCCGGCGCGGGACCGCCCGCCGCCTGGGCCGGCACCTGCTCGACCACCTCGGGGCGGACGCGCTCGCGGCTCTCGCCGCCGTCAGGGGTGGGGTTCGTCACCTTGTCTCCGGTTGTTCGGGGCACAGCCAGGATAGGAACCCGGGCCGCTCAGTCCGGCATCTCTTTGGACCACCGGCCGAGGTTCCCGCTGCCCGGCCGCACGCCGGGCGGCACGCGTCCCCGCCCGGCCTCGCTCCGCGGACCGGGGACGTCGCGGAACTCGTAGCGCAGTGCCTCCCGACCGGGCTGGCACACCCAGCAGCGCCCGGTCTCGCCGCTCGTGGCGGCGGTGACGACGGCGTCGGCGATCTGGGACGCGGACATGAGCGGGAAGTCGGCGGCGGCGAGCATCGCCTTGGCGTCCTCGGTGATGATCGCCGTGTCCGTCATCCCCGGGTTCACGCAGTTCGCCGTGATGCCGTCGGGGGCGAGCGTCGGCGCGATCGAACGGATGAAGCCCACGACCGCGTGCTTCGTGAGGTCATAGACCGGGTCGGGCGGGAACGGGATGAGCCCGGCGAGCGACGCGGTCGCGACGATCGCGCCGCCGCCACCCGCCCGCAGGTGCCGGACGGCGGCGCGGGCGCCGAAGACGACCCCGTCAACGTTGACGCGCATGATGCGGCGGTATACGTCGTCGGGTAGGTCGGCGATGTCGGCGTGGCCGATCGCGATCCCCGCGTTCAGATAGGCGACGGCGAGCCCGCCGAGCTCGTCGACGCACCGGCCGAAGGCCGCGTCGACCTGGGCGGCGTCACCGACGTCGGCGGCCACGAACAGGCCGTCGACCGAATCGGCGACGGCACGGCCGGCCGCCTCGTCCCAGTCGACGACGCAGACCCGCATGCCCTCGGCCGCGAACCGCTCGGCGGTCGCCCGGCCGATGCCCGACGCCGCGCCGGTCACGAGCCCGACCCGCCCGGACAGGTTCACGTCACCCACGGCCGAGAGTCTGACAGCCCGGGTGCCGGGCGGATGCTCGGTCCCCTCGCCGGGCGCTAACCGAAGCACGGACCGTGGTGCGCGGTACGCCGCGGAACCGTCGGGCACGCGGCGGCGTTGAGAGCGTGACCCGAGGGAGGGACGACCGTGCTGGCTACGACCCATTCGACGAGTGTGATCACTTCCTCGAGCGCCTGCTCGCCGACCAGGTGCCGCGCGCATCCCCATCGACGCGGTCCGGCGGGGTGACGCGGTCGAGATGAGCTGCGAGCTGCCGGGTGTCGAGCCCGCGTCGATCGTTCGGTCGACGGCGACATCCTCGCCATCCGCGCCGATCGGGCGCTCGCGCCGGTGGACGAGGACGAGGTCCTCGAGCTCGAGCGGGCCCAGGGCCCGTTCGCCCGCGACGTGGCCCACGATCCCGCTCGTCGACGCGGTGGCCGCCTGACACCACGCACGGTCCCGGTTGTGGACTGTGGGGCGCGCGCCACGCGCTGCTTGCCGTGACGTAACCCGCGCGTCACGTTCGGCATCGAACATTCTCTGGCTGTTCGGCGGATCTGCGAGACAACACCGAACGTGTCCGTCAGACTCTGGAGACGTGAAGGTCGCGGTGGTGACCGAGAGCTTCCTCCCCCAGGTCAACGGGGTGACGAACTCGGTGCTCCGCATCCTCGAGCACTTCGACCGCACGGGTCACGAAGCGGTGGTCATCGCGCCGGGTCCGGGCGACGACCGCTACGGCACCGCACGCGTGGTGCGCGTCCCCGCGGTGGCGCTCCCGGTGTACCGCTCGTTTCCCGTCGGGCTGCCCTCGCCGCGGCTGGCCACGACGCTGCGGTCGTTCCAGCCCGACATCGTGCACCTCGCCTCCCCGGCCGCGCTCGGCGCCGTGGGTGCCGCGACCGCCCACCGCCTCGGGCTGCGCAGCGTCGCCGTGTTCCAGTCGGACCTCGCGGGCTTCGCGCGCCGGTACGGCGCGGGCGTCGTCGCGCCCACGCTGTGGCGGTGGCTGCGCTGGATCCACAACCACGCCGACCTGACGCTCGCCCCGTCGAGCGCCACCGCGTGGGAGCTCGAGCGTCACGGGATCGCGCCGGTCGCCCGGTGGGGCCGCGGCGTCGACGCCAAGCGGTTCCACCCGCAGCACCGCTCGGAGACGGTCTGCCGACACCTCGCGCCCCGCGGGGAGACCATCATCGGGTACGTCGGCCGGCTCGCCGCCGAGAAGCAGGTGGACCGGCTCTGCGCGCTCGCCGACCTGCCGCGCACGCGCCTCGTCATCGTCGGCGACGGACCGGAGCGGGCGAATCTCGAGCGCCGTCTGCCCCGCGCCGCGTTCGTCGGGTTCCGCACCGGTGACGACCTGTCACAGCTCGTCGCCTCCTTCGACGTGTTCGTCCATCCGGGGGAGCACGAGACGTTCTGTCAGGCCGTCCAGGAGGCGCTCGCGTCGGGCGTCCCCGTCGTGGCGCCGGCAGCCGGCGGCCCGCTCGACCTTGTCCACCACGACGGGAACGGCTTCTTGTTCCCCGCGCACGACTCCGCCGCGATGCGCTCGGCGGTCGCCGCGCTCACTAAGGACCCGGTGCGCCGTCTCGCGATGGGCGTCGCGGCGCGCCACGGCGTGCTCGGCCGGTCCTGGTCGGCGCTCGGTGACGAGCTCCTCGACCACTACCGCGCCGTGCTCGGGCCGGCGCCGCGCCAGGTCCGCGCCGCGTGAAGGCACCCCTTGTGGTGTCGATCCACGACGTCGCCCCGTCGACGACCGACGCCACGCAGACCTGGAGCCGCCACCTCAGCGAGCGGGGGGTGCCGGCGACGCTGCTCGTCATCCCGGGCCCGTGGGAGGGTCCGCCGCTGCGCACCGACGCCGACCTCGTCGCCTGGCTGCGAGCGCGCGTCGACGCGGGCGACGAGGTGGCCCAGCACGGGTGGACGCACCGGCGCGTGCCCGGGACCGCCCGGTGGCGGCGCGGGGTCAGCGCCATCGCTGCGCGCGGGTGCGCGGAGTTCGTCGGCGTGGACTGCCCGGAGGCGACGCGGCGCGTCACCTGGGGGCGTCAGGTCCTCCGGGACCTCGGGTTCGATCCCGTCGGGTTCACCCCACCGGGCTGGCTCGCGTCGTCCGGCACCGCCGCGGCGCTCCGCGACGTCGGGTACCGGTACACGACCTCGCACACGAAGGTCACCGACCTGCACCACGACGCCGCGATCCACGCCATGGCGTTCTCGCACCGCCCGGGCGCGGCATCGGAGACGATCGCCGCCGCGGTGCTCACCGCGGGCGCCCGCCGCCTCGTGCGGGCCCGCCGCCCACTCCGCCTGGCCTTGCACCCCGCCGACCTGTCGAGCCCGGCGCTGGTGCGCGCCACGCTCGGCGCGATCGACGACGCGCTCGAGCACGACGCGACCCCCTGCACCTACCGCACCCTCATCGGTGCCGCGGCCCGGCGGCGGTGACGGCGTGCGCATCGTCCAGCTCGCCAACTTCTACGGTCCCGCCACCGGCGGCCTGCGCACCGCGGTCGACGCGCTCGGGCGCGGCTACACGGCCGCGGGCCTCGAGCGCGTGCTCATCGTGCCGGGCCCGGAGTGGTCGATGGACGAGACCGTCGACGGGACCCGGTTCACCGTGGCGGCGCGACGGGTGCCGGGCGGCGCCCCGTACCGGGTCATCACCGACCTGACGTCGGTCCGCGCGCTGCTCGACGAGCTGGCGCCGGACCGGCTGGAGATCTCCGACAAGCTCACGCTGCACCGCCTCACCAGCTGGGCGAGGGACCACGAGGTCCCGACCGTGCTGATCTCCCATGAGCGCCTCGACGCCGTGCTGTCGCCGCGGGTGCCCCGCGGGCTGCCGCTGCGGCGCGCCGTCGACCAGTGGAACCGTCGGCTCGCCGGCGCGTTCGACGCGATCGTGTGCGCGTCGGCGTTCGCCGCCGGCGAGTTCGCCCACGTCGGCGCGACGAACGTCGTGCGGGCCCCGCTCGGGGTCGACCTCAGCCTCTTCCACCCCGACGCCCGGGGCGGCCGCCCCACCTCGGGGACCGACGAGCTCCACCTCGTGTGCGTCGGCCGGCTGTCGCGCGAGAAGCGCCCCGACGTCGCGCTCGACGCGCTGCGGCACCTGCGGAACGTGGGCGTGCCCGCCCGGCTCACCTTCGTGGGCGACGGCCCGTCCCGGCCGCGCCTCGTCGAGGCGGCCCGGGGGCTGCCGGTCACCTTCACGGGCCACCTGCGCGAGCGCGTCGGCATCGCCGTGCTCCTCGCCCAGGCCGACGTCGCGCTCGCCCCGGGCCCGCACGAGACGTTCGGGCTCTCGGCCCTCGAGGCGCTCGCCTGCGGGACCCCGGTCGTGGTGGCGGACACCGGCGCGAGCCCCGAGCTGCTCGGGCGGGCGCCGGTCGGCATCGCGACGGCGTGCGACGGTCAGGCCTTCGCCGCCGCGGCGCGCGCGCTCACCGTCGAGCCGGTCGAGACCCGCCGCGCCGCGGCACGGCGGCGGGCCGAGCGCTATCCGTGGTCGCGCACCGTCGCCACGCTCCTTGACCTGCACACGCGCCTCGCCGTCGGGGCCGCACGGCGGGCCAGCTGATGCGCGTCGAGCTCGCCCGACCCGAGGACGGGCCCGAGGTCCGGGCGTTGTTCCGCTCGACGCTGCTCCTCGGCCGGCCACTCCCGTTCGCGGACCGCGCCCCCACGCTGCTCGCCGCCTACGAGCGGCTCTGCCTCGACCCGTACCTCGCGCCGGGCAGCCCGACCGTCGTCGGCGTGCTGCGCGACGCGGGCCGGGTGCGCGGCTACGCGCTCGTGTGCCTCGACGCCGCGGGCCTGCGACGGCACCGCTCGCGAGGCCTCGCGGCGTTCGTGGCGCGGGCGACGCCGTGGCTCCCGCCCCGCGGCGACGCGACGACGTTCGTGCGCAGCCGCTTCCGCGACGGCTGGGCGTTGCGTCGACCGGTCCGCGCCGTGCGCGACCTCCCGCACGCGCACTTCAACGCGGCGCCCGGCACGAGTCGCCTCCCGGGCCGGCTCCTCGCCGACTTCGTGGACGACGTCTGCCGCGCCGGCGGTCACACGAGCTGGTACGGCGAGATCAACGCGCGCGTGGGCCGCCGGGGCACGGCGATCACGGCGTGGTGGGGCGGCGAGATCGTCGACCGCACGCCGAACCGGACGCTCAGCCGGATGCTCGGCGTCCCCGTCGAGCGTCTCACCGTGTTGCGCCACGTCCCGCCGGTCGCCGCGGCGCAATCCGCCGCCTAGCCCCCGACTCGCGTCAGGGGTTGACGACCTCGGGACCCATTACTAATACTAAGGTCGCCCTTACTTCAGTAAGGCTGCCCTTATGCCGGGAGGCGGCGTTGTCCACGGCCGAGCTGCTCGTCCTCGGGGCCATCGCCGGGCTCACGATCTACCTCGGGCTTCCCATCGGGCGGGTGAAGAACCCCTCGATGCCCTTGCGGTCGTTCCTCAACGCCACGGCCATCGGGATCCTTCTCTTCCTGCTGTGGGACGTCTTGTCGAACGGCATCGCACCCGTCACCCGGGCGCTGAACAGCGCGGCGCACCACGATGGCTCGTGGGCCCGCTTCGCCGGCCTGGCGGGCGTCTTCGCGCTCGCGCTCGCCGTCGGGCTCCTCAGCCTCGTGTACTACGACCGGTTCCTGTCTCGGAGGGCGCGCCGCCCGCCCGTCGGGCCCGGTGCCGCGGTGCCGGCCGCGCTGGCGACCGGTCCGATCGCCCGGCTGAGCGACGCGCAACGGCTCTCGCTGTTCATCGCGCTCGGCATCGGGTTCCACAACCTCTCCGAGGGGCTGGCCATCGGCCAGTCCGCGGCGAAGGGCGAGGTGAGCCTCGCGCTGCTGCTCATCATCGGCTTCGGGCTCCACAACGCGACCGAGGGCTTCGGGATCATCGGGCCGATGACGGCGGAGGCCGAGACGCCGACGTGGGGGTTCCTGGTGCTGATGGGTCTGATCGGCGGGGGTCCGACGTTCGTCGGCACGCTCATCGGCCACTCGTTCCAGAACGACACGCTGTTCCTCGGCTTCCTCGCGCTCGCCGCGGGCTCGATCCTCTACGTCGTGATCGAGCTCCTCGGTGTGGCGCGCAAGCTCGGCTACAAGGAGCTCGTCGCGTGGGGCGTGCTGCTCGGGCTGCTGGCGGGGTTCGCGACGGACCTGATCCTGATCGCGGCGGGCGCCGGAGCGC
>DATDGU010000029.1:0-39645 GCA_036521915.1 Acidimicrobiia bacterium
CATAGCCCCGGTGCCGCACAAGGCGCCGGGCGAGCCCGAGCACCTCCGGGGCACGCTTGTGGACCAGACCTCCGTGGCCGAGGACGATCGTCGGTCGGGGCCCGGTGGCGGTCTCCGGCAGCCAGACGATGCCGGGCACGGTCTCGCCAGCCTCCACCTTGAGCGCGACCCGTCGCTCGACAACACCGCGCTCGGATACTTCCTCGACTATCTCCATGGTCGCAGTCCTCCGATGAGCTTGTCCCGAGTGTCGTAGAAGTTGATGGGTGGTCCTCCGCCTAGGTCCTGTCGGAAGGCAAGATCGGGGATCGTCTGGCCACATTGTCGTCGGACGGAGGAGCACGAGTCGATAGGTGTCTTGTGCCGGGCAAGACACCGTACGAGTGCCACTTCTTGGCACCGAGAATGGCACCCACGCACCCGGACTCTGCGACCTCCGACGGACTGAGGTGACAGTTCACGTCGGGGTGCTCTTCGGTTTCTCGACCGACGTCTGGCCGTACCGAACCGTCCCGCTGTCCCAACCGAGAGGCGAAACTTCTAGCGGATTTTCTAACGGACCGGCCGGTACGACTGTGCCGTCGAGGTTTGTGGCCCGCTTAGTGCTCATCGTGGCCCGGGCCGACATCGTCGTCGTTCCACGACACACGCGCGAAACGTGCTGCGCCGCTACCGGGCGGCGAGCGAGAACGTCGCCGCGCTCGCGGCCGACGCGCGGGCTATCGTCGCCCGTTATGAATCGAGTCCTCACCTTGGCTGGGCTGGTGCTGCTCGCGGCGCTGGTAGTCGTACTCACCTTCCATCGGGCGCAGACCGATGTGCTGCACGTTATGGGCGTCGAGCCGCGGATGCCGAGTACGACCTACAACTTCTGGTCCGGGATCGGCAGCGACATCGGCGAGGTCACGATCATCGGCGCGCTGATCGTGCTGTACCACAACCACGAGTGCCACATCAGCACTTGCCATCGCCTGCACTGGAAGTCATGGACCGACCCTGACGGTCATGTTCATGCTCTCTGTAAGAAGCATCACCCCCACAGTCAGCCGACCGAAGAGGAACTTGCCGCGCTCGTGGCACGTGAGCAGAACCCGGTCGCTCAGAACCCAGTTGCTCCGTCGTCGTGAGTGAGCGCTGCCGACTCGCATAGCGGATCAGGTCGTGCGCAGCTCGTGGCGCGCGAAGTTTCTCGCGAGGGTCAGGAGCGGCGTGCGGCGGAACGGCGGCGGTGTCGCGTAGTCAGCGCTATAGGCCGCGACTCGTTCGAAGATCAGCTCGAAGTCCTTTCGCCACGATGCCCCATGGTCTTCGGCTGCGTCCTATTTGCCATCGATCCGGTCGTGGGTTACGGCGACAATGCGCTGATGTATGTGACGGAAGTTCGGTGCCGTGCGGTGCCAACCGGATCCCGCCGCGTAGGTCTTGGCCGAGCTCGCCGGACGCGCCCGCGAGGTGACGAGGTTCGACTCCCTCCGAGCCCGCACACGAGGAGCCGCGGCCACCGGCGCAGTATCCCGCACCCTTACCGCCGAGGCCGTCGTCAGAGGCGGAGGTGGAGTCAATGACGCGCACCGGTATGGGCCAGACTGACGGGCGCCCAGGAGGTGTCGATGACCGACACCGATGTTCGGGCGGAGGGTTCGCCGCCCGAAATTGACGACGAGGTCTACAGGCGGCGTTGGGCGATCCTCGCGGTCCTCTGCATGGCGTTGCTGATTGTCGGGATCGACGGCACGATCGTCAACGTCGCGCTTCCGAGTTTCGTCCGCGAGCTCGGCGCGTCGCAGAGCCAGTTGCAGTGGATACCCGACGCGTACACGCTCGTCTTCGCGAGTCTGCTCCTCACCGCCGGGACTCTCGGCGACAAGTTCGGCCGGCGCGGCGCGCTGCTCTTCGGTCTCGTTGTATTCGGGCTGGGGTCGCTCGGCGGTTCGCTGGTCGGCTCGGCCGATGCTCTGATCGTGACCAGGGCGATCCAAGGTGTAGGCGCCGCGTTCATCATGCCGTCCACCCTGTCGATTCTGGACAATGTCTTCTCGGACGAGGAGCGGGGCAGAGCCATCGGGATCTGGGCCGGCGTTTCGGGGCTTGGGGTCGCGATCGGGCCTCTCGTCGGCGGCTACCTGCTCGACCACTTCTGGTGGGGTTCGGTGTTCTTGGTCAACCTGCCCGTCGTTGTGGTCACCGTCCTCGCTGTCGTCTCGATCGTTCCCAGCTCGAAGGATCCGAACGCCAAGCCCATCGACATGCTCGGAACGATCCTGTCGATCGGCGCGTTGACGGGGCTGCTGTTCGGGATCATCGAGGGTCCGAGCCAGGGTTGGACGGCAACCCCCGTGCTGATCGGGTTCATCGGTGGCGGGGCACTGCTCATCGCCTTCATCTTGTGGGAGCTTCACACACCGGCGCCGATGCTCGACGTGAGCTTCTTCAAGAATCCGAGGTTCTCGGCCGCGTCGGTCGCGGTGATGCTGGTGTTCTTCGCCCTGTTCGGAACGATCTTCTTTCTGAGCCAGTACATCCAATTCGTGCTGGGGTTCACTCCACTCAAGGCGGGGCTCGGACTGCTCCCCGTCGCGATCGCGCTCATGGTCGCCGCACCTCTCAGTTCCTTCTTGGTCGCGCGGGTCGGCACCAAGGCCATCGTGACGATCGGGCTTCTGATCGTCGCGTGTTCGTTGGTGCTGCTCTCTGCCGCGACCACGACATCCGGATACCCGCTCGTCGGCGTCGTGCTCCTGCTCCTCGGTGTCGGCATGGGCCTCGCCATGGCTCCGGCCACCGACTCGATCATGGGGTCGCTGCCGCGTGCGAAGGCCGGCGTCGGCTCAGCGGTCAATGACACGACACGCGAGGTCGGGGGCGCACTCGGCGTCGCCATCCTCGGCAGCATCCTGGCAGCGACGTATACAGCCGCCGTGGGCGTGACGACAGTGGTCAAGGAACTGAGCGCTGCCGGGCCGCAGGGCGCTCAAGCTGCCGACGCGGTGAAGAGTTCCATCGGTGGCGCCGTGCGGGTCGCGCAGCAACTTGGTCAACTCGAGCACCTGGGCAAGGTGCCGGCCGGGACGACCATGGCCGTCGTCGACGCTTCAAACACGGCGTTCGTGCACGCGATGGACAACACCGTGATTGTGGGCGCGGTCGTGGCCGCGCTCGGAGCGCTGGTGGCGTTGCTGTTCCTACCGGCGCACCCGATCAAATCCCGGGCTGACGTCGAGGATCTCGGCGATCTCGGCGACCTCGTCGTGCGTGGCGCGCAAGCACTTCCGAAGTCCGTGGCGCCCAAGGCCGACGTCCTCGACGCCACTCTGCAGATCCTGACTGAGGCCGGGTTCTGCAGCCTCAATTTCCATGGTGTCGCCAGCCAGGCCGGGATCAGCACCGCGTCCATCAAGCGAACCTGGAACTCGAAGCTTGACCTCGTGATCGATGCCGTCGGAGCCGCGGTCGCGGAGCGTCCGGTCCCCGACACCGGGTCGTTCCGGGCCGACTGCCGGGTCTATCTCCGACAGACGGCCGAGGGTCTCGGGACGCCGGGGGCGCGCACCGTGATCGCGGGCCTCGTCGGTGACTCGGCCCGAGACGCCGAGCTGACCGCGAACTTCCGGGAACGGCTGATCGGCCCGAGGCACGCAGCGCTTGTCACCATGGTTCGCCGGGCGTCATCACGCGGCGAACTCGCGCCGGATGTCGACGCCGCCGTGCTCGTCGACACGCTCGTCGGGCCCCTGTACCACCGACTGCTCATTACCGGTGAACCGATCAGTGACGCCGTCGCCGACGAGGTGGTGGATCTCGTACTCGCAGGCGCCGAGCGCCGCTGACACCGTCGACGTCGCGCCGTCCGACAACATATGAGGAAGAATGGCAGTTTTCATCTCTGACACTCCCCTGGCCCGCGAGCTGATCCGCATCGGCGACGAGGCCATCGCCCGTGAGAACGACGCCGCGCTCCGGAAACAGCATCCGGATCGGCTCCATCTCGAGCTCACTCCGACGGCGTACCCGCGGTGAGGCGTTCCGCACGACGGGAGGGTGACGCGTGAAGACCACGGCGGCCTCGACGTCCGCGCCGTCTGCAGCCGCCCGATATGCCGGCGCCCGCATCGGCCGGGTCGAGGATGCACGGCTGCTCACGGGCACGGGCACCTTCGTCGACGACGTCTCGCGGCCCGGGATGCTCCACGCGTGCTTCGTGCGCAGCCCCTTCGCTCGGGCCCGCATCGAGGCCATCGAGACGAGCGAGGCGCTCGCCGTGCCGGGCGTGCACGCCGTGTTCCTCGCCGCCGACCTGAACCCCGACGCCCGGGAGCAATGGCACACGGCGATCGGTCCGGACGTTCCCGAGGTGCCCCGGCCGCCGCTGGCCGAGGACGAGGTTCGCTTCGTGGGTGATCCCGTCGCACTCGTCGTGGCTGAGAGCCGCTATGTCGCCGAGGACGCGGCGGATCTCGTGGTGGTCGACTTCGACCCGCTGCCGGCCGCCGTCGACTACGCCACCGCCATTGGTGGCGAGGTATCGGTCCATCAGGGAACGCCGGGGAACGTCGTCGGCGAGATGGGCGGACCCCCATCCGCCGAGGTCGAGGCGATGCTCGCGTCGGCGCCACACGTCGTGACCGAGACATTCCGCCAGCACGCGTACGCCCCGGTGCCGATGGAGACGCGGGGGCTCGTCGCCGAGTGGTCCGCGGCGAGCGGCGAGATGACGATCTGGGCCGCGACGCAGGCGCCGCACGAAGTGCGGCTCTTCTGCTCCCGTCTCCTCGGCGTGCCCGAGCAGCGGATTCGGGTCGTGATGCGCGACACCGGCGGTGGCTTCGGCCAGAAGGTGATGGTCCAGCGCGAGGAGATGTGCATCATGCTGGCGGCGCGAAAGGTCCCGCTCGCGATCAAATGGATCGAGGACCGGCGCGAGAACCTGATGGCGGCGGGACAGTCACGCCACGAGCATGCGGTCGCGCGCATGGCCTTCGACCATGACGGGACGGTCCTGGCCGCCGCGGTGGACTACGTGCAGGACGCCGGGGCATATCCGACCCCGTGGCCGGTGGGCACCGCAGCGGCCGTCGGCATGCTGTTCCCGGGGCCGTACCGGATACCGCACGCCACGTTCACCTGCAGGGCGGTGTTCTCGAACACCGTCGGGCGGTCGGCGTATCGGGGTCCCTGGCAGTTCGAATCCCTCACCCGCGAGGTCCTGCTCGACATCGCGGCGCGCCGGCTCGAGATCGATCCCATCGAGCTGCGCCGGCGCAACCTCTTGCGGCGTGACGACCTGCCGTACCGGAGTCCGACCGGCTTCGTCTACGACCACATCACGCCGTTGGAGACCTTCGAGCACGCGCTCGCGATGCTCGATTACGAAGCGTTCCGCCGCGAGCAAGCGGTGGATCGCACGCGAGGTCGTTACCGTGGCATCGGCACGTCCACGTTCGTGGAGCCGACGACTCCTGGCTTCGGGGTGTACGGCACGGAGGGCGCGACCATCCGGATCGAGCCCTCGGGCACGGTCAACGTGTACGTCGCGGGCGGATCGACCGGCAACAGCATCGAGACCACGGTCGTGCAGCTGGTTGCCGACGCGCTCGGCGTCGACATCGAGGACGTGGCGACGACCCAAGGCGACACGGCCGTCACGCCGTTCGGGGCCGGCGCCTGCGGCAGCAGGAGCGCGTCCATGACGGCCGGCGCGGTCGCCGAGACCGCGGCCGTGCTGCGCGACCGGATCCTCCAGATCGCCGCGCACCGCCTGGAGGCCGCGGTCGAAGACCTGGAGCTCGGCGGTGGGCGTGCGAGCGTGCGAGGGACCCCATCGGCGGGCGTCACCTACGCCGAGCTGGCCCGCATCGCGTATCTCTCGCCGCACGAGCTCCCACCCGGTATACCCGCGGGCCTCGAGGCAAGCGGCCGGTACACCGCGGCGACACCCCAGGTGTGGACCAACGCGACGCACGTGTGCACCTGCGAGGTCGACGTCGCGACCGGCCACGTGCAGCTGCTGCGCTACATCGTCAGCGAGGACTGCGGGCCGATGATCAACCCCAACGTCGTCGAGGGGCAGATCGACGGTGGGACGGTCCAGGGCATCGGCGGCGCCCTCTACGAGCACCTCATCTACGACGACGACGGGAACCCGGTCACCACGACCTTCATGGATTACCTGCTGCCGACCGCCGCCGACGTTCCCGCGATCGAGCACGGGCACGTCGAGACCCCAGGCCCAGGCCCCGGTGGATACAAGGGTGTCGGCGAGGGCGGCGCCATCGGCGCGCCCCCAGCAGTGGTCAACGCCGTGGCCGATGCGCTCTCACCGTTCAGCGTGACGATCACCGACCAGCCACTCAGCCCGTCGAGGATCGTTGACCTGCTCGACGGTGCACGCGGTCGAGAGGATCACCGATGAGCTCGATGCTCGACGAGGCGACGGTCCAGACGCTCGAGGGGGCTCGGCCGAGGCAGGACCCCACCGCGGTGCCGTCCCCCGAGTCGCGGCGCTGGAACCCCGACGGCGCGCCGATCGTGCCGTCGATCAGGTGGACGGCACCCAACCCCGGGGCATCGGGAAGTCGAGATCCGGGTAGGTCACGATGCCCGGTGGCGCGGCCACGGCCGATGGGATGGCATTGAGCGCAGGGAGCGCGGTGATGATGTGCCCGATGGCCATGAACTCCTCCATGGTCTGTGCTTGGAAGTCGGGCGGTGGGAGGAAGTCAAGCGTGGTCGTCACGGTCGGAAGCCCGTCGACCCTGATAACCCACCCGTCCCGCTCGATGACCCAGTCGGGCTCGAGCGTCGATCCCTTCTTCCAGCGGACGTTCAGATCGACGACGGTGCGAGCACCGATGCGGCCCTGCCAACTGGCGGCGACGCCGGCGACGCACCCGGCGGGGATCGTCCATGACGCCATCTCGACGTCCTGGGTTGTCTTCGCGAACTCGGCATCGCAGGTGATCTCGTCGAGCTCGACATCGAGGGCATCGGCCACCATCGCCACCGCCTCACCGAAGACCGCCGTCCCGTCCCGGGCCATGTCATGAAGGTCGGGATGGTCGATCGGCTGCCCGAACCCGACCGGCCTCTCGGTCTCGGGCGAGTCGTAGAAGGTGGTGTCGGCCGTCTCGCTCACGGTGACCTTGTCGATCCGGCTGCAGATGCCGGCAACGGTGATCGCGACCAGTTCCGCGAAGCCTGGGCTGACCCCGGTCCCCAGCAGCGAGGAGCCCCCGCGCTCACAGGCCGCGACCAGCCGATCGCGGTCGTTACCGAGTCGGCGCCCATTGATGAACGCGGCGGTCGTGACGACGTTGGCACCGGCCTCGAGGATGCGAACGAGCTCGTCGATCGACGGCCACTTCGGGTTGTAGACGACGCAGTCGGGCTGGAGTCCGAGCAGTGCCTCGACGTCGGTCGTGGCCGCGATCCCGACCGGGTCGATGCCGACCAGCTCGCCGACGTCGACACCGTTCTTGCGTTCGGACCAGGCGTAGCAGCCCACCAGCCGCAGGCGCGGGTTCGCGACGATGGCCTTGACCGATTCCTTGCCGACGTTTCCCGTCGTCCACTGCACCACTCGAGCCGCCACGCAAGCCTCCATCGAGATCCGCTGCCGTGTACTCGCACCGCGGCTGGTCACGAGTGTTCACCGGGCCCACGTCGATCGCAACCTCCGCGAGGACGCCTCGGAGCACGTCTGTCAGGTGCTGACGCGTGCGGCCTCCGCGGTGCAGGTGTCGTGTTCGTCGCGGCGAGTCACACCGACGTGCAGACCGCTGCTCCTACCGAGGAAAGCTGGCGAGCACCTCCGCGAAGCGTTTCTCGACGATCGATCGCTCACCACCGTTGGGGATGATCCAGAACTTGCCCGCGAGGATCGCCTCCAACGTGTACACCGCGACGTGGGCCGGCCGCGCACCGTCGGGTGCCGTCATCATGCTCTTGATCGCCAAGCGCATCGCTTCGGCGTCCTCGGTCCGGCGCTCGGTTCCCCGTGCGCCTGGGCGGCCACGCTCCGACTCCATCACCCGTGTCTCCGTCGTGCTCGGGCACAGGACGCTCACGCCGATCGGCAGTCCGTAGGCGGCGCACTCCTGGCGCAGCGTCTCGGAGATCGACACGACCGCGGTCTTCGAGGCGCAGTACGGGCCGATGAACGACACCCCACTCATGAGCCCGCCCATCGAGGCCGTGTTCACGACATGCGAGGGGGTCGACTGGCCGCGCAGGATCGGCAAGAAGCTCGTCAGCCCGTGGATGACGCCCCACAGGTTGACGTCGAGCACCCACCGCCAATCGTCGAGCGTCTGGTCTTGGATCAGGTTGAACGTGGACACGCCGGCGTTGTTGCACAGCACATCCACCCGCCCGAACCGGTCGAGCGTCACCTTCGCCAACGAGTCAACGGACGCGGGATCGGCGACGTCCACCGCCACGGCGAGCGCGTCGCCACCGGCGCCGCGCAGACGATCAGCGACCGCCTCGGCTTCGCGACTGTCCAGGTCGGCGACCACGACCGCCGACCTTGCGTCGACGAACGCGTCGGCGAGGGCGCGGCCGATGCCGCTCGCCGCGCCGGTCACCACCGCGACCCGTCCGTTGCCGATGACCGCCTGCCCGGGGTCCGCCGCACCCTCTAGTTGGGACATGACGACGACCCTCCCGTCGCGAGACCGACCGGGCGAGATTACACTGTAATCACGTCGCGACCTTGGGCTCGCGACCGGCGGCACGGGACGCACCCATGGCCTGGGACTTCGAGACCGACGACGAGTTCGCCGAGCAGCTCGTGTGGATGCGCGACTTCATCGACGGCCAGCTCATCCCGCTCGAGCCGATCTACGACCGACTCCCACGCGACGAGTGGCGCGTGGTGCAGGCCTACCTCCAGCGACAGGTCAAGGAGCGGGGGCTCTGGGGTGCCTTCCTCGACCCGCAGCTCGGCGGCCAGGGGTTCGGGCAGCTCAAGTTGGCCTTGATGTCGGAGGTCATCGGCCGGTGCATGTTCTCCATGGCCATCTTCGGTGTGCAGGCCCCGGACAGCGGCAACATGGAGCTGCTGGCCCACGGCGCCACCGAGACCCAGAAAGAGCGGTGGCTCTGGCCGAATCTGCGGGGCGAGATCTCGAGCGCGTTCGCGCTCACGGAGCCGTTCTTCGCCGGCGCCGACCCGACCGTGATCGGTACGACCGCCCACCAGGATGGCGGCGAATGGGTGATCAACGGTCACAAGTGGTTCATCACCAACGCCTCGGTCGCCGACATCGTGCTGGTCTTCGCCGAGACCAACCCGGAAGGCCGCCCGCACCGCCATGCGTCGGTCTTCGTCGTCCCCACGGACACACCCGGCCTGGACATCGAGCGCGACATCCCCACGATGGCGCACCCCGACGTGGAGTACGGACGGGTCGGCAATCACGCCGAGCTGGTGCTCCGCGACTGCCGCGTG
This sequence comes from Acidimicrobiia bacterium, assembly GCA_036521915.1. Lineage (GTDB taxonomy): Bacteria > Actinomycetota > Acidimicrobiia > IMCC26256 > PALSA-555 > PALSA-555. The sequence continues at coordinate 9,449 of DATDGU010000029.1, forward strand.
CCCGCCGACCACCTGATCGGCCAGCCCGGCGACGGGTTCGTGCTCGCCCAGCAACGCCTCGGCGGCGGACGCATCCACCACGCGATGCGCTGGCTCGGCCAAGCCCAACGGTCACTCGACATCATGTGCGAACGGGCCGTGTCCCGGTCTTCGCATGGGAAGCTGCTGGCCAGCCACCAGATGGTGCAGGACTACGTGGCCCTGTCCCACACCGAGATCCAAGCCGCACGACTGCTCACCTTCCAGACGGCCTGGAAGATCGACAAGCACGGCGCCGCGGCGGTGCGGGCCGACCTGGGGATGGTCAAGGCCCACGTGTCGAAGGTCGTCTTGGCTGTGCTCGACCGGACGATCCAGGTCTGCGGCGCCCTCGGCTACTCGGGCGATCTGCCGGTCGAGTCCTGGTATCGCGCGACGCGCTTTGGCCCGATCGGCGACGGTCCCGACGAGTTGCACAAGTCGGTGCTCGCCCGCACGGTGCTGAAGCGCTACCGGCCAGTCGACGGATGGCCGAGCGAGCACATCCCGAGTCGTCGTCCGGCGGCCGAGGCCAAATGGGCGGAGCTGAGCCGCCTGTCCGGCGTTCCCGAGTCCGCGGATACCCCCGGTGAACACTGAGTCGCTGCGACGCTTCCTCGACGAAGCGCTCGGCGGGTCCACGGAGATCGCCGTGACGCCGCTCACCGGTGGGGGGTCCTGCGACGCCTTCGCGATCGATCGTGGGACTGCTCGCTGGGTCCTGCGGCGCGCACCACGTCACGCCAACGTGGCGAGCGCGCACGACGTGCTCCGCGAATACCGGATCCTTGACGCCATCAAGGACGCGCCCGTCGCGATCGCGCGTCCGATCGTGTCCTGCGCCGACCCCGCGGTGTTCGGTGCGCCGTTCTTCGTGATGGAGCGCATCGACGGGTCAGCCATCCTGAGCCATATCCCGAGCGAGTGGGCAACGGCACCGGCGTCACAGGGTCGGGCGCTCGAGGAGCTCATCGACGCGCTGGTTGCCATCCACGCCGTCGACTGGCGGGCCAGCGGTCTCGGCGATCTGGCCCACACCGGCGAGTACCTGCCCCACCAGATCACGCGGTGGCTCGCCCAGCTCTCGTCCTATGACGGCCGCGAGCTTCCGAGCGCCATCCGACTCGCTGACTGGCTCCGTTCGCACGCAACCGCAGACCAGCCCAGTGCGCTGTGTCACGGCGACTACAAGCTCGACAACGTGCTCTTCGCCCCGGAGTCGACACCCAGGCTGGCCGCGGTCATCGATTGGGAGATGGCGGGCGTCGGCGACCCGCTGGTCGATCTCGCGTGGGCGCTCATCTTCCACCCGGGACCGGAAGGCACGATCCATCTCGGCACGTCGAGGGACCCAAAGTTCGCGGTGGAGGGACTGCCCGATCGTGGCCAGCTCATCGAGCGCTACGCGTCCAGTTCGGGCCGCGATGTCGCCTCGATGAGCTGGTATGACGTGTTCGCTCGGTGGAAGCTCGCGATCGCGCTCGAGGGCAGCTACGCAAAGTTCCTTCGAGGACAGTCGGACAAGCCGCTCCACGAGTTCTTCGGCCGGCAGGCCGACCTGCTTCTCGAGAGCGCCGAGCGGATCATCGAGCGGGGAGCCACGACATGAGCCCGACCGACGGAGACACCATGCGAGCGTGGCAGGCACAGCACGCCGGGGAACCCATCGACGTGCTGCACTGCGTGGAGGTCCCGGTGCCCGACCCGGGTCCCGGCCAGATCCGTGTTCGTGTGAGCGCGGCGGGGATCGGACTCCCGGACGTGTTGATGTGCCGCGGGAGCTACCCGTTGACGCCGGCCTCGCCGTTCACGCCCGGCCAGGAGGCGAGCGGCGTGATCACCGCCGTCGGGGAGGGCGTGACGCGCGAGATCGGGAGCCGGGTGATGCTCGTGAGCGCGTTCTACGAGGGCCACGGCTCCTTCGCCGAGGAGTGCCTCGCGCTGTCGTCGAGCACCGTGCCGGTGCCCGACGGCCTGAGCGATGCCGAGGCCGCCGGCTTCTGGATCCCGCACCTCACGGCATGGACCGGCCTCGTCGAGCGAGGCCACCTCGCGCCGGGTGAATGGGTCGCGGTCCTCGGTGCCGCGGGGGGAAGCGGTATCGCTGCGGTGCAGCTGGGGCGGGCGCTCGGCGGCAGGGTCATCGCCGTGGTCGGCGATGAGGAGCGGGCGACGTTCTGTCGCGAGCTCGGTGCCGAGATCGCCATCGACCACCGGGAAGGGCCGCTCGCCCCCCTGGTGCAAGCGGCGACCGACGGCCGCGGGGCCGACCTGATCTACGACCCCGTCGGCGGGCCGATGGCCGAATCCGCGGCGACCGCGCTGGCGCGCAACGGCCGCCACCTCGCGGTCGGCTTTGCCGGCGGAAGATGGCCCACACTGGCGACGCACCATCTGGTCTTGACGAACACCTCACTCGTCGGCGTCTACGCGGGCGGTCTGTCCGAAGCCGAGCTCGACGAGGTCCACCGAGCCCTGTCGCGTCTCGTCGCCGAGGGCGCGCTTCGGAGCGCTGTCACCGCGACGCCAACCTTCGACGAGCTCCCGAGCGCGGTGCAGCGACTGGCCGACCGCAGCACGATCGGCAAGATGGTGATGGTCCGTGAGCCGACCCGCTGACTTCGACCTGGACGCTGACGCGATCGTGACGGCCGCCGTCGAGATCTTTCGCGAGTCGGGGCTCGACGCGGTGAGCATGCGCAGCGTTGCCACGCGACTGGGCGTCTCGCCCGTCCCCCTCTACAGCCGGATCGGGAACAAGGAGGCGCTGATCGACGCCATCGCCGATCGTCTCTTCGCTGACCTCCCACCGGCGCGCGCTGATGACGACACCTGGGCCACCTACGCGACCCGCTGGGCGTGGGAGCTGCGTTCACAGCTTGGCTCGGCCCGTGAGAGTCGGCTCGTGCTCTCGCTCGGGCGCGATTCGTTCGTGGAGATCTCGCGGCCACTCGTCGAGGCGATGCGACAGGACGGGTTCCCGGCCGACGCGGCGGTGCAAGCGTGTCGCCTGCTCATGTGGGCGACGATCGGGTTCGTCGCCGTCGAGTCCGGTGCCCGGCCAGCACTTCGGCCGAGTCGAGTCCGCCCCGGAGGCGACGCGGGAGGCGTTGACCCGGCGGAAGGCGACGCGCTGTTCCAGATCCATATCGGGCACTTGGTCGATGGAATCGCTCGAGATGCCGCGGCGGAGCAATCTGGTGCTGTCGCGATCGGTCACGGCGTCGCCGAAGCGACCCACCCATGACGGTGCCGACGCTCGACGCGACCGGCAAGACCGTCGTCGTCACCGGTGCGAGCAAGGGTCTGGGCCGTGCGATGGCGCTGGGCTTCGCCGAGGCTGGTGCCGACGTGGTCGTCGCGAGCAGGGACGTGGCGGCTTGTGAGATCGTCGCCGACGAGATCAGAGGCCTTGGACGGAAGGCGCTGGCGCTTCGATGTCACGTCGGTGACTGGGACGAGTGCGCCGCGCTCATCGACGCGTCCGTCGCCGCGTTCGGCGGGATCGACGTGCTCGTCAACAACGCCGGCATCGCTCCGGTGCCGCCTTCGCTGCGCGAGGTGACGTCCGAGCTCTTCGACAAGACGATCGCCGTCAACTTGAAGGGTCCGCTGCGACTCACCGCTCTCGCGGCCGAGCACATGCCTGAGGGCGGGAGCATCATCAACATCAGCTCGACCGCTTCGCTTCATGCCACACCGCTCACGGTGGTCTACTCAGCGGCGAAAGCGGGTCTGAACGCCTTCACCGAGGCGGCCGCCGCCGAATACGGTCCGCGGGGTATCCGGGTCAACGCGATCGTGTGCGGCACGTTCCATACCGACAGCTTCCATCACGGGAAGCCGCTCGAGGTACAAGAACGCATGGCAGCCAACGTCGGCTTGCGTCGCATCGCCACAGCAGACGAGATCGTCGGAACCGCGCTCTTCCTCGCGAGCGAAGCGTCGTCGTACCTGTCCGGTGGACTGGTCGTGCTCGACGGCGGCTAGGGCGCGAGCCGGGGGCGTGCCCGCGCCCCCAGGTGTGATGTCGCGGCGTGGGCTGGTGACGGACAGGGACGGTGGCTGGGGCCGCCTCGCGGGCGGGTCGCGTCCTCTGGTCCGACATGACGGCTCAACGCATCCTGGGAACGCGTAAGGACGGCGCGGTGGTCGACGCCTGACCCGCGGGGTGTTCGGGATCGCGAGTCGGGTCGCCCCACCCGTCAGCTCGGCGAGGCCGTTCCCCCTACTGGGTGATGTCGATCTTGATCTGGCTGACGTTGCGTGGGTTGCAGTCGAACGTCCCCTTCGTGGTCGGGGTGACGCGGACGAACTTGCCGTTCTCGACCTTCGTCAGGACGTAGCAGGGGGAGACCCGCCGCCCGGCGATGTTGGTCGTGCCGATCATCCCACCCGCGTTGAAGCTGGTGATGGTCGAGAGCTGGCGGAACACCGCCTTCCGGGTGACGCCGTTGACGCCGTCCGTCTTGACGATCTGGTTGATGGCCTGGCTCAGGAGCAGGCCCGAGGCATACGCCTGGATCCCGAACCCGTCGGCCTTGTCCTTGCCCGTGTACTTCAAGAAGTTGGCCAGCGTGGAGTTGCTGCTGGCCTCCTCGAACGGCAGGAAGAGCAGCGACACGTAGGTGCCGTTCATGACCGGGCCCGCCGCCAGCAGGCTCTGGTCGTAGCACTGGAGGGTGCAGTCCCAGATGAAGTTCGGGTCGGTGAGCCCCTGCAGCTGCGCCTCCTTGCGGAGCAGCACGGTCGTGTTCACTGCGCTGCCGCTCTGGGCGTAGGTCGAGTTGTGCTGCTTGAGCTGCAGCACGAGTGGCGTGTAGGCGCTCTGGGGGGCGGCGGCGGAGATCGTGGTCTCGAGGTCCGACTTGATGCCGGTCCCGGCGGTCTGCATCTGGTTCATCGACGCCCGGTTCGAATCCTCGGTCGATTTGAGGTCGCCCGAGAGGAGGTAGAGGCCGTGGAGGTTCTTGCCGTACTTGGACTCGTAGTAGAAGGCCCGCCCCATGTTCGCCTGGTAGGTCTGGGGATGGTCGTTCTGCGTCGAGCAGATGATCGGGGACGGGTTGACCGCGTAGGTGGTGGGGGAGCACTGCTGGGCCAATTCGGTGGCGACGAGCGCGAGGTCGGGCATCCCGGTGGCTGCGCCGGCCTGGTCGACGCAGCTCTCGATGTCGGAGACGTCGTTCAGGAAGACCGCCGAAGTGCCGACGAGCGCGAAGTCGTTGGTGCAGGCCTGGATGACGGCGTTGCGGGAGTCGGACGCGCTGAGGTGCGAGTCGATGAAGTCGATGACGACCTTCCGTCCGGCGAGCCCCCCGTGCGCGTTGGTGTACGCCGCCCAGCCCCGCACCCCAGCGACCGAGCCGGCGAAGATGCCCGGCGAGATCGAGTTGTCGACGTCGGCGACCACCGCGATGCGGATCGTCGTCGCGGTGACCCCGACCTCGGTCGCCGTCGGCTTCGGGCTGGTCTGCGCGGACGCCGCGGTCGCCACCACGACGCTTGCCGTCAGGAGGGCGACCACCAGGGCAAGCGGACGCAGGTGTCTCATCGGGTGTTCCCCTTCGCTGGGCTGGGCCGCGGCGTCGAGGGATCAGCAGCAGACGGCGCGTGCGTGCCGGATCTCGGGGGCAACACCCGCGAGACCCGACATGTCGCCCGCCGGTGGACGGCGTCGATTCCGACCGTCACCCCGCGTTCCCCCGTCGCAGGATCATCAGGGTCCGGACCGTAGTAAGGACCCTTCTTTACGTCAAGGGTGGACCGGGTGCCGCCATCGCCGCGGACGCCATCGTGACGAGGTTCTGGACGAACGGCTCGGAGTCGAGTTGGGGACGGCCCTTGCGATGCCGGCCCAAGAGCCGTGCGCGGTCGGCAACCGCCCGCAGGATGAACGACGTGATGAGCGCGAAACGCTCGATCTCCGTGGTCGGACTGACCGGCGCCATCCGCTCGGCCAGCAGCGCGTACACCTCGTTGCCCCCCGTCCGGGCGAGGACGGCCTCGAGTTCAGCGCTGTAGTGGGTCGGGTCCTCACCCGCGAGCTCGGCGATGATGAGCAGGCAGCAACGGCCCCGCCACCCGCTCTCCGCGAGCTCCGCCGCGGGCCGCACAATCGCCTCGACGACCACCCCGACGTCGTCGTCGGGGGCGCGGGCCGCGACCTCGAGGAGCTCGCGCTCACGGCGGGCCAGAAACGCCGTATGTCGTTCGATCACCGCGCAGAGCACGCCGTCCCGGGAGCCGAAGTGGTAGTGGAGGGCACCCCGATTCCGTTGCCCGGCCCGCCGAGTGATGTCGATCAGCGAGGCGTTGAAGACACCGTCATCAGCGAAGGCGCGCGACGCGGCGTCGAGCAGCCTCTCGCGCGTCCGAGACGCGTCACGCGGCACACGGCGAATGCTAGGTGAGTCGAGCCGACCCGCGAACCTGACGGCGCGATGCGCTGCTGTGCGTGCTGACGACGCTCAGGCCTGCGCGATGCGGACGAGGTTTCCCGAGGGGTCGCGAAACGCGCAGTCGCGCGCGCCCCAGGGTTGGGTCGTCGGCTCCTGGAGCACCTCGGCGCCCGACGCCCGGACCTTCTCGAAGGTGGTGTCGAGGTCGTCTGAGCGGAAGATCGCCGCCTGCAGCGACCCTTGGGTCACGAGCGCCAGGAGGGCGTCGCCCTCCGCCTGCGAACGACCGCCGTGCGGCTGGGAGAGGACGATGTCGAGGTCCTGTCCCGGGGCGCCGACGGTGACCCAGCGGAAGCCGTGGGCCGCGACGTCGTTGCGAACCTCCAGGCCGAGCGCGTCGCGGTAGAAGCCCAGCGCGTCGTCGGGGTCGTGGACGGGAATGAACATTGCGGAGACGGTGACTGCCATGCGACGACTGTAGGAGCACCGACCCTCGCGTGCTTCTCCGATCCTGCTCGGTGTCGGGGCCGGCGGGACGTCGGTGCCCGACATCGCCCCGTTCCGAGCCACCCGTCGGGCGCGGGGTGCCAGCGCTCAGACCGTGACTCTGGTCCGCCGTGGGCGCATCGCGACCATGCTCACGCACGACGGAACGACTTCGAGTTCGTGGTGATCGCGCACGCGGTACTGCGACGGCCCCTCGCCGACGATCTCGGTGAAGCGCGAGCTGAACGAGCCGAGCGACGTGCAACCGACGGCGAGGCAGGTGTCGGTGACCGACACCCCTTGACGCAGCAGAGACTTGGCCCGCTCGATGCGTCGCGTCATGAGATAGGAGTAGGGCGTCTCGCCATACGCGGAGCGGAACTTGCGCGAGAAATGCGCGGGCGACATGAGCGCGGCACGCGCCATGGCCGGGACATCGAGGGGTAGGGCGTAGTCGCGGTCGATGAGGTCGCGCGCCCGGCGCAGGTGCACGAGGTCGGCGAGCTCCTCCGGCGTCATGCCGACGACGGTACGCGACTGGGCGTGACGCCCGAGTTTTCCACATCGGGCGGTCGGCAGTCATCGTGGTGGTGGCCCGTCGCCGAGTGCCGGGCCAGGAGGAGGCCTCGATGGCCACCGTGGTCGCCCGTCTGTCCATGTCCCTCGACGGGTTCATCGCCGACCCTTCGGGCGCGGTCGGCCCGCTCTTCGACTGGTACGGCAACGGCGAGGAGACGGTCGACTGGCCGGGCGCCGGCCACATGGTGTCCAGGACCTCGGCGGTGAGCGCCGAGAACCTGCGCCAGACGATCGACGGGGCGGGCGCCCTCGTCGCCGGCCGCCGGGTGTTCGACTACACCGAGGGCTGGAACGGGAGCCATCCCCTCGACGTGCCCGTCTTCGTGGTGACGCACTCGGTGCCCGCTGGCTGGCCGCGGTCCGACGTGTCGTTCACCTTCGTGACCACCGGCGTCGCCGACGCGGTGGCCCAGGCGAGCGCCGCGGCCGGGGACAAGGTCGTCGGCGTCAACGGCCCGAACGTCGCCCAACAGTGCCTGGAGCTGGGCCTCCTGCACGAGATCCACGTCGACCTGGTCCCCGTCCTGCTCGGCGAGGGCATCCCGTTCTTCGATCACGTCAAGCACGGGCCCGTCCTGCTCACCGATCCCCAGGTGACCGAGGGCCAGCGGGTCACCCACCTCCGCTACCGGGTGCTGTGAGGCCGTCCGTGCGCGGCCGCGAAGCAACAGCTCCTGAGCGGCGACCCGGCTGACGTCCCGCGCGGGCTCGGCGGACCGATCGACCGCCTGCCAACCTGGTGGCGGTGACCATCCGGGCGTGGCGCGTCCATCGCTATGGCGAGCCGGCCGACGCGCTGCACCTTGACGAGCTCCCCGAGCCCTCCGCCGGGCCCGGCCAGGTCGTCGTGCGCACGGCGGCGACGCCCTTGAACTTCAACGAGGTCGACGGATGTTTCGGCCGGTACCGCACCGTCGACCCGCCCCTGCCGTTCACGCTCGGGATGGAGGTGGTCGGGGAGGTGGTCGGCGTCGGCGAGGGATGCGACGCCTGGCTCGGCCACCGGGTGGTGTCGACGGCCAGTGGCGCGTTCGGAGCCCACGCGCAGCAGGTCGTGGCGGACGCCGCCATGACCTTCGAGGCGCCCCCACGCCTCGACGACATCGAGGCGGCCGCCTTCTTCTTCCCGTTCCACGTCGCGCACCTCGCCCTCGTCGAGCGCGGCCACCTCCACCCGGGCCAGACGATCCTCGTCCATGCCGGCGCCGGCGGGGTCGGGTCCGCGGCGGTCCAGCTCGGGGTGGCGCTCGGCGCCCGGGTGTTCGCGACGGCGGGAAGCCCCGAGAAGCTCGAGCTCTGTCGGGAGCTCGGCGCTTCCCTCGCCATCAACTACCGCACCGACGACGTCGTCGCGGGCGTGCTCGACGCCACCGGTGGGAAGGGCGTCGACGTCGTGTGCGACCTCGTCGGCGGCGAGACGACGGTGCGAACCTTCCCATGCGTCGCGCACGGGGCCCGCTACGTGCTCGCGGGCTTCTCCGGCGGCGTCGAGGCCGAGGACCAGGGCATCGTCCCGCGGCCGATCATCTTCGGCAACTTCGACCTGTGCGGCGTGCTCCTCTCGTACAACGCGCGTCCCGACCTCGTGAAGCGTGCCGCCGGGTTCAACCTCTTCTCTCGGGCGGACGGGGACCGCGTGCACGCGCACCTCGTTGAGCTGCTCGACGCCGGGACGATCCGGACCGTCGTCGGCCGCACGGCACCGTGGTCTGCGCTGCCGACCGAGCTCGCGCGCCTCGCCGACCGGGCGACGACGGGTCGCACCGTCCTGGACTGGCGGACGTAGCGGCCACGCGACGCGCGGACCCGCCCGCTGGGTGGCGTTGGTTAGCGTGGTGGCATGTCACCGCTCTTCGGGAACCGCGAGCAGAAGGAGGCGGACATCGCCGCGGCCAAGGGCGAGGCCGACCGCCTCGCCACGCTGTCCCCGGCGGAGCTCGCGGTCGAGGTCATGCCCGCCTTCGGACCCGGCGGTCCGAAAGCGTCCCAGAGCTACGGCATCAACGTGCTGCAGATCGGGATGGCGTTGGTGAAGGACACGCCCCGCGGCGCCAGCGAGCTGAAGGAGCTGCTCGACCCGATCCGGGAATCGCTCCAGGTCCTCGAGCACGCGGAGCTGATCACGCGCTCCACCGGACGTGAAGGCGGCACCTGGTACAAGGCCACCCGGCTCGGCGAGACCGCCCTCGCCGAGGGAAGCGTCCAGACGTACGTCGACAAGCGCACTTGACACCGGACGTTCCCGGCCCGGCCACGACGGGGCGGGCCGCGCGCTAGACCGCGCGGTCGAGCGCGCGGCGCCGTCACCGGCGCGTGGCGGCTCGGCACGAACGCCGATCTGGGCGTGGTCGCTCGTCGGCGTCGCCGCGATCACGGCGATCACCCTCACGATCCTCGCGACCGGCCACGGGCCGGGGGTAAGCCCGGACTCGGTCGTCTACCTGTCCGGGGCGAGGAACCTCGCCGGCGGGCGCGGCTACGACAGCTACGCGCTGCAGCCGATCACCGAGTACCCGTTCGGCTTGTCCGCCACGCTCGCGCTCGGCGCGAAGGTCGGGATCGATCCCGGCGACGGCGCCCGCTGGCTCAACGCGCTCGCGTTCGGCGCCCTGGTCGCACTGACGTTCGTGCTGGCCCGGCGCCACCTCCGGCGCCTGTGGCTCGCCGTGGGCGCGGCCGTGGCGGTCGCCTGGGCGGCCCCCCTGATGGGGGTGTTCAGCGAGGCCTGGTCCGAGCCGGTGTTCTGCGTGCTCGCCGTCGCGCTCGTCCTGGTGCTCGAACAGCTCCTGGCGGACCGCGAGCGTGCCCTCGGCTGGCTCGTGGCCGCCGCCCTGCTCGCGTCGGTCGGCTTCACGTTCCGGTACGCCGGCCTGGCCCTGCTGGCGCTGCCCGTGCTCGTCATCGGGGTGGCGACCCGGCGTGTCGGGTGGCGCGTCGCGGTGGCGCGCACGCTGACGTATCTGGCGCTGGCGGCGGTGCTGCCGGCGTGGGTGATCAGCCGCAACCTTGCCGACGGCTCGTCGGTCTTCGGCCCACGGGCGTCCTCGATCGAGACGCTCGGCGGCGTGGCCCACAGCCTCCTGGTGACGGTCAGGTCCTGGACGCTGGCCGGGCAAGACGTGTCGTCGGCGCTCGGCTGGGTCGTGCTGGTCGGCGCCGTCGCGGTCGTGGCGCTCGGGGTGGCGGCCGCGTGGCCGGACGACCGTCGGCCGGCAGCGCCGGGCGCGATCTCGCTCGTACCGCTGGTCGCGCTCGTCGGCGGGTACGTCGCCTATCTCGTCGTCAGCGAGCTCGTGACGAACATCAACGCGATCGACACGCGGCTGCTCTCGCCGGTCTATGCCCCAGCGGTCGTGCTCTTCCTCCTGGCGGTCGACCCCCTCGTCGCGGGGAGCGTCCGCGGGAACCAGCGGTGGCTGGCCGCCTGCTTCGCGGTGATGGTCGGCGTGTGGCTGGTCGCCTCGTTGGCCGAGTCCGCCGCCCGGGTACACCAGGACGCCGAGGAGGGCCAGGGCTTCGCCTCGCCGTCCTGGGTCGACTCCTCGTTCGTCGCCGCGTACCGACGGCTGCCTCGCGACGCCCGGGTGTACAGCAACTACGCCGACGGCCTGTACTGGGCCACCGGGCGTCAGCCCGTCAACGACAGCCCGGCCGCCGTGCCCTACCGCTCGGCGGGCGCCGTCAGCGAGCTCGGCGCGTTCCGCCAGCTCGTGCGCCGCTCCCGGGAGCCCGTGTACCTGGTGTGGCTGCGACCGAACACACGGACCTACCTGGTCACCCCCGAGCAGCTCGCGTTGAGCGGGCTCCACCTGTCGGTCCGGTCCCGGGCCGGTGACACGACGGTCTACGCCGTCCGCGGCTGAGCCTCCGCGGAAGGGGGGCGACCGATGAGTTCCGTCGGGCTGGGCCGTCCTCTCCGCGATGGCCGACGCCCGGCTCCTCGAGCGCCCCTCAGTAGCATCCGATGACGTGACCGCCCCGGCTCCCCTCGCGCCGGCCGACCTCGAGCCGTACCGGCGCGAGCTGACCGGCTACTGCTACCGGATGCTGGGCTCGGGCTCCGAGGCCGAGGACGCCGTCCAAGAGACGTTGGTCCGGGCGTGGCAGCACGCCGACGGGTTCGAGGGCCGCTCGAGCGTGCGGTCGTGGCTGTACCGGATCGCCACGAACGTCTGCATCGACATGCAGCGCCACGTCCAGCGGCGGGCCCGCCCGATGGAGCTCGGCCCGGCGTCGCCGCCCGTCGAGTCCCACCTCGGGCCGGTGCTGCCCGAGGCCACCTGGATCACGCCCATCGCCGACGACCGGGTCGCGCCCGAGCGCAGCGACCCGGCCGAGGTCGCGCAGTACCGCGAGTCGATCCGCCTGGCGTTCGTGACCGCGCTGCAGCACCTCCCCGCCCGCCAGCGGGCCGCGCTCATCCTCTGCGAGGTCCTGCGCTGGCAGGTCGCCGAGGTCGCCGAGCTGCTCGACACGAGCGTCGCCGCGGTGAACAGCGCCCTGCAGCGCGCCCGGGCGACGCTCGGTGCGCTGCCCGCCGACGCGCAACCCGACGCGCTCGACGACGTCGACACCGAGCTGCTCGAGCGCTACGTGGCGGCGTTCGAGCGCTACGACATCGACCGCCTGGTCACGCTGCTCCACGAGGACGCGATCCAGTCGATGCCACCGTTCGCGATGTGGATCGAGGGCGCGGAGAACATCGCAGCGTTCATGGTCGAGCCGGGACCGAGCGCCTGTCGCGGGTCGCGCCTGGTCCCGATGACTGGGGCGAACGGGTGCCCGGCCTTCGCGCAGTACAAGCCGGACCCCGCCGGCGGGTACGCGCCCTGGGCGCTGCAGCTGCTCGAGATCTCAGTTGGCCGGATCGTCGGGATGAGCTTCTTCCTCGCGCTCGACGACGGGCGCCTCTTCCGTCGGTTCGGCCTGCCCCTCCATCTCGACGCCGAGGCCCGCGAGGTCGAGCAAGGATCGCATCGCGGGTGACACCTCGCACAGGATGATCCTGCCGCCGAGGCGGGCCGCCTGCAGCGCGACGCGCGCCACGTCGTCCACGGCCGCGAGATCCGGGTCGCAGCGGCCCTCGAGCGTGAAGCCACCGAGGACGGCACCGTCGGGGCCCCGCACGGTGACGCGGCACCAGCACTGACGCCTCCCCATCCCGGATGGACGGCGGCCGGTCCCCGTTCTCATCGGCGCGGTCGGCGCGTCGACGGCTAGCGAGCGTCGGTGGCGACCGCCGCGAGCTGCTGGACGATGCGCGCCGCCTCGTCCTCCTGGCCGGCGGGGACCGCGACCCGGACGATGTTGGTCTGGCGGTACGCGCCGTGCTGGCTGGCCGTCGTGTAGTGCTGGGTGAAGACGATCACGAGCAGGTCGTCACGCTCGGTCCCGATCGTGTCGAGCTTCATCGTGAACCACGAGAGCGGCGCGAACGCCGACCGCGGACCCGGCTGGTACAGGCCGACCGGCCCGATGTAGAGCTCGGGCGCGCCGTGGTCGACATGCGGCAGGTCGTTCACCCGGATCTGACGCCGAGCCGTCACGCGGATGAGGCCAACGGTGCCGACGAGCAGGAGCGCGACGACCGCGATGGTGATCAGGGTGACGAGGGAGAACCCGCTGGAGATGAGCACGGCGAGGGCGGCGATGATGGCGACGCCGCCGATCACCAGCCACACTCGGCGGTCCCTGACCTTCGCGACGTAGCGCTCCTCCAGGGCGGTCCAGCGCGCCAGGTCGGCGGGCGTGTACACCCAGTGCGCGATCGCGCCACCCCCGACCAGCGTGGCGATCTTGCGCTGCGCGCTCCGGGCGTAGACGACGAGGCTCCACAAGGTGATCAGGAGAGTCGCGAAGAAGACCGAGCCGAAGACGCCGACGAGGAGCCCACCGGTGCCGCCGGCGGCGTAGCCGGCGCCCTGCACGACGACGCTGAACCCGAGCATGCCGACGAGACGCCAGAACCAGCGATCGGTCAGCGCGGGGGTGCCGACACCGAGGGTCGCTCGCCACCCCGCTGCGTCGCTCACCGGCCCCTCCCCGGGACCGATCATCACACGCCCGGCGAGGCGGCGAGCAGGGGGGTTGGGCCCGGCCCCGCCCCCGGGGACCGGTGCCCGCGTACTTCAGCCGGCGCCGGAGCGCTCCCGTCCTGAAGTCGCCCGCCGCCCGACGGCTCCTGCGCTCGGCGCGGGTGGCTGCCCGCGACGCGACGGTACGGAAGGGGAGCGCCTCGAACCTGAGTAGCCGATACTCAGATCGAGTGATGCCCGGGCCTACAGGTGGTAGAGGTGGGCGGCGTTCCCGCCCAGGATCTTGTTCCGGGCGGTGGCGCTGAGCTCGCGCATGTTCTCGTTCGCGGAGCCGAGCGGGTTCGGGTACAGGCACGTGGGGTGCGGGAAGTCGGTCTCGAACATGATGTTGTCCTCGCCGACGGCCCGCACCAGCGACGGCAGGTCGGTGCGCTCGAACCACATCGTGGCGTAGATCTGGCGCTTGAAGTACTCCGACGGTGACAGCGACAGCGACTCCCGCAGCTTCGGCGCGTTCTCGGCCATCTCGTAGTCGAGCGCCTCGAGGATGAACGGCACCCAGCCGGCGCCGCTCTCGACCGAGACGATCTTCAGCGTGGGGTACCGCTCGAGCATCCCGGAGCAGATGACGTTCACGACGACCCGCCCGTTCCCGATGAACAGCAGCGTCCCGCCGATCGCGAGCTGGGTGTCGTCGTCGTGGGACGGCCACGGATAGTTCCCGAAGAACGTCATCGTGGTGAGGCTCGCCCCGATGTGGAAGTGCACGGGGAGCTCGAGGTCGGCGCACACCTCCCAGAGCGGGTCCCATGCCCGGTTGGCGAGGTCGGGGCCGCCCTGGTCCTGGGGGTCCGAGGTGATGTTCACGCCGCGCAGCCCGAGCGACTTCGCGCGCTGCGCCTCGGTGACGCACGCGTCGACGTCCCACGCGGGCAGGATCGCCATCGGCAGCAGGCGGTCGTGCGCGCCGGCCTGCATCTCGGCGTTCGCGTCGTTGTAGATCTGGAGGCAGCGCAGGCGGAACGGCACGTCGTGCACGGCCTCGGCGATGTTCTGGCCTCCGAGCCCGACGACGTTCGGGAAGATGATCTGGGCGTGGATGCCGGTCTCGTCCATCAGCTCGACGCGCGCCACGGGGTCGTAGGCCGCCTCGTGGATGCGGTCGATCTCCCACTCGTAGAGCGCCTCGAACGAGCGACCCTTGTGGTCGTCCTTGTCGACGACGCCGCCGGCGCCGGCCCGCCCGAGCACCTCCCCCTCGACGACCCAGGTGGCCTGGCCGTCGACCTGGGTGACGTGGGGCATGCGCTCCTTGAGCCCGGCCGGGGCGCGGCTCGTCCAGAGATCGTGGCGCTCGGTGAGGTGGGTGTCGGCGTCGATGACCTTCACCGGATCCAACGTCGTCGTCATGGCTGGTCCCCTCGCGTCGCCGACTGACCGGCGCCCACGACTCTACGGGCCCAGGCCGCGGGCCGTCACTCGTTGCGGGGGAAGCCGAGGTTCACGCCGCCGTGGCTCGGGTCGAGCCAGCGGCTCGTGACGACCTTCGCGCGGGTGAAGAAGTGGATCCCGTCGGTGCCGTGCGCGTGCGTGTCGCCGAACAGGGAGTGCTTCCAGCCGCCGAAGGAGTAGTACGCGACGGGGACGGGGATCGGGACGTTGATCCCGACCATCCCCACCTCGACCTCGCTGTGGAACCGGCGTGCCGCGCCACCGTCGTTCGTGAAGATCGCCGTCCCGTTGCCGTACGGGTTGGCGTTCACGAGCGCCAGCGCGTCCTCGTAGGTGTCCGCGCGCACGACGGAGAGAACGGGACCGAAGATCTCGTCGGTGTAGAGCGCCATGTCCGGCGTGACGTGATCGAAGAGG
This sequence comes from Acidimicrobiia bacterium, assembly GCA_036521915.1. Lineage (GTDB taxonomy): Bacteria > Actinomycetota > Acidimicrobiia > IMCC26256 > PALSA-555 > PALSA-555. Next base: position 24,837 of record DATDGU010000029.1, read on the forward strand.
GTCGGGCCGAGCCAGAAGCCGGCCTCGTCGCCGTCGATCGCGTGCTCGCGGCCGTCGACGACCAGCGTGGCGCCGGCCGCGACGCCGGCGTCGAGGTAGGAGGCCACCTTGTCGCGGTGGGCCTGCGTCACGAGCGGGCCCATGTCGGCGCCGGCCCGGCCGTCCCCGACCGCGAGGCGCCCGACCCGCTCGCGGATCTTGGCGACCAGGGCATCGCCGACGTCGCCGACCGCGACCACGGCGGAGATCGCCATGCAGCGCTCGCCCGCCGAGCCGAACCCGGCGTTCACCGCCGAATCCGCCGCGAGGTCGAGGTCGGCGTCGGGCAGCACGACCATGTGGTTCTTCGCGCCGCCGAGCGCCTGGACGCGCTTCCCGAAGCGTGTCGCCGTCTCGTACACGTACCGGGCGATCGGCGTCGACCCCACGAACGAGACGGCCCGCACGCCCGGGTGCTCGAGCAGCCGGTCGACCGCCACCTTGTCGCCGTGCACCACGTTGAAGACCCCGTCGGGCAGCCCGGCCTCCTGCCACAGGGCGGCGAACCAGTTCGCGGCCGACGGGTCCTTCTCGCTCGGCTTGAGGATCACGGCGTTCCCGGTGGCGACGGCCAGGGGGAAGAACCAGCACGGCACCATCGCCGGGAAGTTGAACGGGCTGATGATCGCGACGACCCCGAGCGGCTGGCGCACCGAGTACACGTCGATGCCCGTCGACACCCGCTCGGAGAACGAGCCCTTCAGGAGGTGGGGCGCGCCGCAGGCGAACTCGACCACCTCGAGGCCCCGTGCGACCTCGCCCTGCGCGTCGCTCGGCACCTTGCCGTGCTCCGCGGTGATGATGGCGGCGAGGTCGTCGGCACGGGCGTGGAGCAGCTCGCGGAAGCGGAACAGCACCCGCGACCGCTCGGCCAGCGAGGCGACCCGCCACCCCGCGAACGCGGCGGTCGCGGCGTCGACCGCCGCGTCCACGTCCTCGGGCGCAGCGAACGCGACCTGCTTGGCGACGCGCCCCGTCGTCGGGTCGAACACGTCGCCGAGGCGCAGCGGCGCGCCGGCCGCGGGCCGCCCCCCGATCCAGTGCGTGACGAGCGGCACGTCGGGCGGCATGGGGTGATTCTCGTCGTCGCCGCCGAGGGGCCGCAATCGGCCCGTGCCGCTACATTGCCGCCGTCCACCGGGCACGAGGGAGGTGGGCCGATGGCGACGGCCGAGATCGACGGGACCCAGCTCAGCTACGAGCTCATCGGGAGCGGCGCCGAGCCGTGGGTCATCACGCCGGGCGGTCGCTTCAGCAAGGACACGCCGGGGGTGCGCGACCTCGCGGCGCGGCTCGCCGAGCACGACAGGCAGGTCCTCATCTGGGACCGCCCGAACACCGGCGCGTCCGACGTGTGCTTCGAGGGCTCGTCCGAGTCGGCGATGCAGGCCGACCGCCTCGCCGGCCTCCTGCGCCACCTCGACCTCGCCCCGGCCGTCATCTTCGGCGGCTCGGGGGGCGCCCGGGTCTCCCTGCTCACCGCGGCCCAGCACCCGGATGTCGCCGCCGGCCTCGGGATGGTCTGGATCTCGGGTGGCGTCTACGGGCTCATGCTCCTCGCCACCGTCTACTGCGGCGAGTCGATCCGCGTCGCGTGGCGGGGCGGGATGGAGGCCGTCGTCGAGCTCCCCGAGTGGGCCGAGGTGCTCGAGCGCAACCCGCGCAACCGTGACCGGTTCCTCGCGCTCGACCCGGCGCAGTTCATCGCCACGCTCGAGCGCTGGATGCTCGCGTACTGCCCCGACCCCGCCGCCACCGTCCCCGGCCTCGGCGACGAGGCGTGCGCGCGTGTCACCGTGCCGACGCTGATCTTCCGCAGCGGCCGCCGCGACCCGCACCACACCCGTGCCACCTCGGAGCGGCTCCACCAGCTCATCCCCGGGTCGCGCCTCGTCGAGCCCCCGTGGGGTGACGACGAGTGGAACGAGCGCAGCGACGCCGCGCGGGAGGGTCGGGGCGCGCTGTTCGAGCGCTGGCCGCTCCTCGCACCACAGCTGCTCGAGCTCAGCGCCCGCTGAACCACCGGCGGCGTCCGCTGCTGGCAGCCTGCGCCCCCCGCTGGCTGGTCCGCCGGCGCGTGCCTCACCTCTCGACAGGGATTAAAACAAGTACTACCTTGTTGTTAAAGAGAGCCGAGCAGGAGGCGCCGACATGGGTGAGCCGCACGAGCCGCAGCGTCAGGTGGCGATCATCACCGGGGGCTCCCGGGGTCTCGGTCGAGCCCTCGCCAGCGAGCTGGCTCGGCGGGGCTGGGCCCTGGTCCTCGACGCCCGCCGCGCCCACGAGCTCGACGCCGCCGCGGCCGACCTCCGGGCCCTCACCGACGTGGCGGCGATCCCGGGCGACGTCACCGACCCCGCCCACCGGGCCGCGCTCGTCCGGGCCGCCACCGAGCTGGGCGCGCTCACGCTCGTGGTGAACAACGCGAGCACGCTCGGGCACTCGCCGCTGCCCCGGGTCGACGTGCTCGACCCCGGCGTGCTGCGCGACGTCTTCGAGACGAACGTGATCGCGCCCGTCGCGCTCGTCCAGGCCGCGCTCCCGCACCTCGCCGCCGGCGCGACGGTGCTCAACGTCACCTCCGACGCCGGCGTCGAGGCCTACGAGGGCTGGGGCGGCTACGGCGCGTCGAAGGCCGCGCTCGAGCACATCAGCCGCGTCCTCGCCGCCGAGCGGCCCGACCTCACCGTGCTCGTCGTCGATCCCGGCGACATGCGCACCGAGATGCACCAGGACGCGTTCCCGGGCGAGGACATCTCCGATCGGCCCGAGCCGGAGGCGAGCATCCCCGGCATCGTGGCCCTCCTGGACCGCGCCGAGCCGAGCGGCCGCTACGAGGCCCGGGCCGTCACCGTCTGAGGGGAGGCAGTCATGCTCGTCACGTCACCCATCCTCGACTTCGAGCTCGACGAGTCCCACGAGGCCCACGAGCCGCCCGAGGCGCGCGGCCTGCGCCGCGACGCCGTGCGGCTGCTGGTGTCGCCGGGCGAAGCCGACCCCGTCCACACCCGCTTCGCCAACCTCGGCGCGTTCCTCGCCCCCGGCGACCTCGTCGTGGCGAACACCTCGGCGACCTACCCGGCGGCGCTGGACGGCCGCCTGCCCGACGGCGAGCCCGTCGTCGTGCACCTCTCCGGCGCCCAGGCCGACGGGTCGTGGCTCGTCGAGGTCCGCGAGCCGGCCGCCGGCGCGACGGCGCCGCTCCACCTCGACGCGGCGGTCGACATCGACCTGTTCCCCGGCGGGCGGATCCGTCTCCTCGCGCCGTTCGCCGACTCGCGGCGGCTGTGGTTCGCGCACCTCGACGTCCCCGGCTCACCGCTCGCGTACGCGGCGCGCTTCGGCCGCCCGATCCGCTACCGCCACGTCGGACGCGACTGGCCGATCGGCTTCTACCAGTCCATCTTCTCCGCGGCGCCGGGCAGCGCCGAGATGCCGAGCGCGGCGCGGCCCTTCACCGGTCGTGTGCTCGCCGACCTGACGCGGCGCGGCGTCGCCCTCGCGACGCTTCGCCTCGACACCGGTGTGTCGTCCCTGGAGGGCGGGGAGGCGCCCTACCCAGAGCGCTACGAGGTCTCGCGCCGCACCGCGGCGACCGTCAACGCCACCCGCGCCGACGGCGGCCGCGTCATCGCGCTTGGGACCACCGTCGTGCGGGCCCTGGCGACGGTGACCGACCCCGACGGGACGGTCCACGCGGGCTGCGGATGGACCGAGCGGGTCGTCAGCGCCGAGGCGCCCGTGCCGTCCGTGCGGGGGCTGCTGACCGGGTGGCACGAGCCCGAGGCGTCGCACCTGATGATGCTCGAGGCGATCGCCGGCCGGTCCGTCCTCGCACGCGCCTACCGCGCCGCCCTCGACGCCGGGTATCTGTGGCACGAGTTCGGCGACAGCCACCTGCTCCTCGCGGGAGGGACGCGATGACGACGCGCCCGGCGGCCCAGGCACCGCCGACGATCACCGAGAGCCGGCGCAGCCTCCTCTACGCGCTGCGCCGCCGCGGGGAGGCGACCGCCGAGCAGCTCGCGGAGCAGCTCGGCGTGACGTTGAGCGGCGCGCGCCAGCTGCTCACCGCGCTGCAGGACGACCGCCTCGTCGAGTCGGTCGAGGCGACCAAGACCGGCCGCGGCCGGCGCCCCCTCGTGTACTCGCTCACCCCGCGCGCCGACACGCTGTTCCCGAAGGCCTACGGCGAGCTGACGAACGAGCTCCTCGACTACGTCGCCGACGCGGACCAGCACCTGGTCGACGACGTCTTCGCCCGGCGCCGCGACAACCGCGTCGCCGCGGCCCGGGCCCGCCTCGAGCCCAAGCGCAGTCTCGGCGCGAAGGTCGCGGAGCTGACCCGCATCCTCGACGAGGACGGCTACCTCGCTACCCACGAGCGCGTCGGGACCGGCGTCTGGCGCATCGTCGAGCACAACTGCGCGATCTGGGCGGTCGCGCAGCGCTACGGGCAGGCCTGCACGAGCGAGCTCGACTTCATCCGCACGGTGCTGCCCGAGGCCGACGTCGAGCGCGTCGCCCACATGGTCGCCGGGGCCCGCCACTGCGCCTACGAGGTTCGCGCCCGCCGCTGACCTCGCCCCTCAACCGGCCGGGGCGTCCTCGAGGGCGGGGTCGAGGCGCGCCCGGGCCCGCTCGATGATCTGGGTCCGCGCGTCGCCGCGCGAGCTCACGATCGGCAGGAGGTGGTCGAGGAGCGTGTCGCAGATCTCGCGCAGCTGCGCGAGCTGCTCGGGCGAGAGCTGGTCGAAGAGGTGCTCGCGCACGCTCTCCACGTGGGACGGGGCGGCGGCCTCGAGCGCGGCGAAGCCCGCCGGCGTGAGCACGGCGTTCGCGCCGCGCCGATCGGTGGGACAACTGCGGCGCTCCACCCATCCGAGCTCCTCGAGCCGGGCGATGGCGTGGGAGAGCCGGCTGCGGGACGACTGGGTCGCGTCGGCGAGCGCGCTCATGCGCAGCGACCGGTCGGGCGACTCGGAGAGCATGACGAGGACCTCGTAATAGCTGAACGGCATCGCCGCGTCACGCTGGAGGTCCCGCTCGAGCTCCTCCCAGAGCAGGCGCGTGGCGAACACCCAGGCCAGCCAGACCCGGCGCTCCTCGCTGTCGAGCCAGCGCGGACTCTTCCCCTTCGCCATCACCGCAGCCTACCGCAGCTGGTTGACGGTTCAACCAGATGGTGCGGCGAGCAGGAGCGAGAGGAACGCGCCGCCTCAGGGCTCGTCCCCGCGCACGACGAGGGCGCCGCGCAGGTGCCCGAGGACCCGGCGCTCCTGGTGCCACGGCCGCCCGTACCAGAGGAGGGTGTCGAGCGGGTACCAGAGCGCGACCCACGCCAGGACGAGCAGCACGCCGGCGAGGAAGGCGCGCCACAGGTCGGGGAGGCCGCTGCGGGCCACCGCCGCGGTGACGAGCACGGTGAGCAGCAGCAGCGGCAGCCCGAGCCAGAGGGCGCGCCGGCCGTCGTGGCGCAGCGCGGCCCGCCGGTCGTCGACGTCGTCCATCCGGGCGTCGCAGTAGGTCGCGACCGCGACCCGGAGCTCGCCGTCCAGGGTCTCGGTCACGGGCCGGTCGGTCACGACGATGACCGGCCGCCGCCGCGCCGGGTCGCGCTGGGCCCGCAGCTTGGCGACGAGACGCTCGATCCCCGACACGAGATCCGCCGAGCCGTCGAAGCCCGGGATCGCGGGCGCGGCGAAGAGGTCCTCGAGGCGGTCGAGGCGCAGGACGACCTCGTCGTCCGTGACCTCCAGCGACGGTGGTGCCGGCGGTGCCGACCGGCCACGCATCACCAGGTGTCCACGCACGGCCGCTTCTTGCCCGTGCGAGCGGGCGGCACCCAGTCGCCGAACGCGGAGGTGATCCAGCGGCGCGAGTCGGCCGGGTCGATGACGTCGTCGATCTCGAAGCCGGTGGCCGCGTTGAGCGCCCGACCGTTGCGGTAGGCGCGCGCGACCATCTCGTCGAACGCCGTCGCCCGCTCGGCCGGGTCCTCGATGGCCTCGAGCTCGCGACGGAACCCCAGCCGCACCGCCCCTTCGAGGCCCATCCCGCCGAGCTCCGCGGTCGGCCAGCCCACGCAGAACGCGGGCGACTTGAAGCTCCCGCCGGCCATCGCCTGCGCGCCGAGCCCGTACGCCTTGCGCAGCAGGATCGTCCCGAACGGCACCGTGAGGCTCGCGCCGACGACGAAGAGCCGCGCCGCGTGGCGGACGTGTGCGTGGGTCTCGATCTCCGGGCCGACCATGAAGCCGGGGGTGTCGCAGAGGAAGAGCAGCGGCAGGTCGAACGCGTCGCAGAGCTGCATGAAGCGGGCCGCCTTGTCGGCCCCGTCGACGTCGATGGCGCCGCCGAGGTGGGTCGGGTCGTTGGCGACGAGGCCGAGCGCGCGGCCCTCGACGCGGGCGAGCCCGGTCACCATGCCGGGGGCGAACCCGCGGCGCAGCTCCAGGAACGATCCGGCGTCGACGAGCGCCCGGATGACGGTCCGGATGTCGTAGGCGCGCCGGCGGTTCTCCGGCACGAGACCGCGCAGGCGGGCCGGGTCGTGGGCGCCCGGCTCGACGTCACCCTCGAAGTAGGAGAGGTAGCGACGCGCCGCGTCGACCGCGGCCGCGTCGTCGGCCACGAGCACGTCGATGACGCCGTTCGCGGCCTGCACCGCCGCCGGCCCGATCTCGTCGGGCGCGTAGACCCCGAGCCCGCCGCCCTCGATCATCGCCGGGCCGCCCATGCCGATGTTCGAGTCCTCGGTCGCGATGACGACGTCGCAGCAGCCGAGCAGCGCCGCGTTGCCGGCGAAGCAGCGGCCGCCGACGACTCCGACGAGCGGCACGAGGCCGGACAGCTCGCCGAAGAGCGCGAACGCGAGGCAGTCGAGGCCCGAGAACCCCGGCGCGTCGGTGTCACCGGGTCGGCCCCCGCCGCCCTCGGCGAAGAGCACGAGGGGAAGGCGCCGCCGGGCCGCGAGCTCGAAGAGGCGGTCCTTCTTGCGGTGGTTCTGGTAGCCCTGCGTGCCGGCCAGCACCGTGTAGTCGTACGACAGGACGACCGTCGGATGGCCCGCCACCGTCCCGAGACCGCCGACGAGTCCGTCGGCCGGCGTGTGGCGCACGAGGTCCTCGAGCTCGCGCCGGCGTCGCTGCGCGGCGACGACGAGCGGCCCGTACTCGACGAACGAGCCCACGTCGCAGAGGTCGTCGACGTTCTCGCGGGCCGTCCGCCGGCCCGTGGCGTGACGGCGCGTGACCGCCTCGGCCCGGCCGGCGTCGAGCCCGACGGCGTGGCGCGCCCGGACCTCGTCGAGCGCGAACCTGTCGGTGGGCCGCGGCGCGGCGCGGTCCACCGGTGCCGTGTCGGCGGACCCGGCGGCGCGGTCCTCGACGACCGCGAGCTCGTCGCCCGCCATCACGACCTGCCCGAGCTCGACGGTGACCGCCTGCACGACGCCGGGTGCCGCGGCGGTGACCGCGTGCTCGAGCTTCATCGACTCGATGACGACGAGCTCCTGCTCGGCGCGCACGACGTCACCGGCACCGACCGCGATCGCGACGACCGTGCCCTGCACGGGTGCCACGACCGGCCGTCGCGTGGCATCCACACACTGTGTTCTAGTCCGCGTTCCTGCACGCGGGAGGCCGAGCCGGACGTCCTAGGGTCCGCGGGTGCCCCGTCGTGCTCGAGGTGTCGTCGCCCGTGCGGCCGGCGAGCCGGTCGCCGTGCACGACATCGTCGTGCCCGACCCGGGACCGGGCGAGGTGGTGGTCGCCGTCCAGGCGTGCGGGGTCTGCCACACCGACCTGCACTACCGCGAGGGCAACATCGGCGACGACTTCCCGTACCTGCTCGGCCACGAGGCCGCGGGCGTCGTCGAGGAGGTCGGCCCCGAGGTGACGGGCGTCGCCGTCGGCGACTTCGTCGTCCTCAACTGGCGCGCCGTGTGCGGCGAGTGCCGGGCGTGCCGGCGCGGCCGTCCCTGGTACTGCTTCGCCACCCACAACGCCCGCCAGGCGATGACGCTCGACGACGGCACACCCCTCTCGCCGGCGCTCGGGATCGGCGCGTTCACCGACCACACGCTCGTCGCCGCCGGCCAGGCGACGAAGGTCGACGCGCGCGCCCGACCCGAGGCCGCGGGCCTGCTCGGCTGCGGCGTCATGGCCGGCTTCGGCGCCGCGGCGAACACGGGTGCCGTGCAACGGGACGACACCGTCGCCGTCTTCGGGTGCGGCGGCGTCGGGAACGCGGCGATCGCCGCGGCGCGCCTCGTCGGCGCGCGCACAATCATCGGCATCGACCTCGACGAGCGCAAGCTCGCCTGGGCCCGGGAGTTCGGCGCCACCCACACGGTGAACGGCGGCGCCGAGGACGCCGTGGCGCGCGTCCAGGCGCTGACCGACGGCCACGGCGCCGACGTGTGCATCGAGGCCGTCGGGCACCCCGACGTGCTCCGCCAGGCCTTCTACGCCCGCGACCTCGCCGGCACGGTCGTCCAGGTCGGCGTGCCGAGCCCCGACATGGCCCTGCCCGACATCCCGATGATCGACTTCTTCGGTCGCGGCGGCGCGCTCCGACCCTCGTGGTACGGCGACTGCCTGCCGAGCCGTGACTTCCCGCTCCTCATCGACCTGTACCTGCAGGGCCGCTTCGATCTCGACCGGTTCGTCTCCGAGACGATCGCGCTCGACGAGGTCGACGCCGCGTTCCACCGGATGGAGCGCGGCGAGGTCCTCCGCTCCGTCGTCACGCTCTGACCGGCCCCCGCGGGGGGCGCCGGGGTACGGTGCCGCCATGGCCAACGACGTCGAGACGGTGGAGCGCGTCATCCCCGCGCCGCCCGAGAAGATCTTCGAGCTGCTCGCCGACCCCCGCCGCCACCCCGACATCGACGGGTCCGGCTCGGTGCGCCGCGCGAAGGAGGGACCGGACCGGCTCGTGCTCGGCTCGAAGTTCGGGATGGCGATGAAGCTCGGCGTCCCATACTCGATGGAGAGCGAGGTCATCGAGTTCGACGAGAACCGTCGCATCGCCTGGCAGACCCGCCCGCCGACCCCGCTCGGCAAGCGGGTCGCGGGCGGGCGCATCTGGCGCTACGAGCTCGAGCCGACCGACGGCGGCACCCGCGTCCGCGAGTCCTGGGACATCTCCCAGGAGAAGGTGAAGGCCATCGTGCGCCCGGCCCGCAAGCGCACCCGGGTGGCGATGGCCGACACGCTCGAGCGCATCGAGGCGCTGGTGACCGCGACCAGCTGATTCAGAGCAGCGTCAGGCCGCCGTCGACGGCCAGCACCTGCCCGGTGACGTAGCTCGCGTCACCCGACAGAAGGAACACGGTCGCCGCCGCGACCTCCCACGCGCTGCCCTGGCGGCCGAGCGGCACCGGTGTGCGCGCCCGCCCCGGCCGTCCCCGGGTGGCGAGCCGGCCGAGTGGCGTGTCGATGAGCCCGGGCGCGACGACGTTGGCCCGCACGCCGCGGCGCGCACCCTCCAGCGCGACGTGGCGGCACAGGCCGAGCAGGCCGGCCTTCGACGCGTCGTACGCCGGGATCCGGCTGCCGGGCTGCAGTCCCGCGACGGAGCTGATGAACACGATGGCGGCGCCCTCCGCCAGGCGCGGCAGCGCCGCCCGAGCGACGAGGAAGTGGGCGCGCAGGTTGACGGCGAAGGTGGTGTCCCAGTCGCTCGCGCTCGTGCCCGCCAGGCCGGCACCCCAGCCGATCCCGACGTTGAGGACGAGGCCGTCGATATCACCCGAGTCCTCGACGAGCCGGGCGCAGGCGTCCTCCTCGGCGACGTCGGCGAGGACCACGCGGGCCTGCCCGCCGTCGCGCCCGATCCACGCGGCCGTCTCCTCCGCCGCGGCCGGGTCCCGGTCGGCGCACACGACCGCGGCGCCCTCGCGTGCGGCGAGCACCGCGATGGCGCGCCCGTTGCCGACCGGCGCGTCGGGATCGTCGGAGCGTTGCGTCCCGGCGCCGACGACGAGGACGCGTCGGCCGGCCAGCCGATCGCTCACGCGTCGAACCCCGGGACGCCGTCCTCGCGCTGCACACCGAGGGAGTTCAGCGTGAACGCGACCATGTGGTAGTGCCCGACGAGCATCGCGACCTCGATCAGCTGGCGCTCGTCGTAGCGCGCACCGAGCTGCTGCCAGGTGGCGTCGGTGACGCAGCTGTCGTCGTGGAGCTCGTCGGCGGCGCGCAGCAGCGTCGCGTCGAAGGCGTCCCAGCCGGGCGCGTCGGCGCCGGACCGGACGCGCTGGATCTCCTCGTCGCCCAGCCCGGCCCGCCTGGCGATGAGGACGTGCTGGCCCCACTCGTACTCCGATCGGCACCGCCAGCCGGTGCGCAGGATCAGGAGCTCCCGGTCGCGGGCGGGCAGCTTGCCGGCGAGCAGCTTGCCGGCGAAGGGGACCCAGCGGCGGAACAGCCCGGGGTGGCGGACGAGCGTCGTGAAGATGTGGGCCGTCGGTCCCGCCGGCATGCTCACGGTCCCCAGCAGCTCGGTGGTCTCGGGGGTGCGCTCCGCGTCGGTGAGCGGCGCGAGGCGCGGCGAGGACGGTCGAGTCGTCATGGCGGTCACGCTACCGACGGCCCGCGCGCGGCGCCCGGGCCGCCGGGCGGCCTGCGCCGGTGCGAGGATCACGGGACCCTCGACGGAGCACGACCGCGATGACGACCGATCCCCGACGCCTCGCCGTGCGCGAGTGGCTCGCCGCGCACCCCGAGCCGAGCGGCCAGGACCTCGCGCGCGCCGGATACGTCGTCCCGCACTGGCCGGCCCCGTACGGGCTCGACGCCGACGCCGAGCACCAGCTCCTCCTCGACGAGGAGCTGACCGCGGCCGGCGTGCGCCGACCGCTCAACCCGATCGGCATCGGCTGGGCGGCGCCCACGATCCTGCTCGCCGGCACACCCGCCCAGCAGGACCGGTTCCTCTGGCCGGCCCTGTCCGGCGAGGAGTTCTGGTGCCAGCTGTTCAGCGAGCCCGACGCCGGTTCGGACCTCGCCAGCCTCACGACCCGCGCCGAGCGGGACGGCGACACCTACGTCGTGAACGGGTCGAAGATCTGGACGACGCTGGCGCACCACTCCCAGTTCGGGATCCTCCTCGCCCGCACCGACCCGCACGCCGAGCGGCACCGCGGCATCTCCTACTTCATCTGCCCGATGGACCTCGCGGGGATCACGACGCGGCCGGTCGTCGACATGACCACCGCGCACTCCTTCAACGAGGTGTTCTTCGACGACGTCCGCCTGCCCGCCGACCTGCTCGTCGGCGAGGAGAATCACGGCTGGCGCCTGGCGCGCGCCACCCTCGCCAACGAGCGGGTGTCGCTGTCGAGCGGCGGGGCGCTGTGGGGCGCCGGGCCGTCCGCCCGCGACCTCGTGGCCCTCGTCCGTGCCCGCGGAGGGCTCGCCGACCCCGTGGCGCGCCAGCGCCTCGCGGCCCTCTACGTGGAAGGCGAGGTGCTGCGCCTCATCCAGCTGCGGACGCTCGCGTCGCGGCTGGCCGGCCGCGAGCCCGGCCCGTACGCGTCGGTGCAGAAGGTGCTCTCCGACGAGCACGGCCAGCACGTCATGGAGCTGGCCAAGGACCTGAGCGGCACGGACGGCATGCTCGCCGGGTCGGGACCGCCCGGCACCCTGGCGCCGCGCGCCCGGACCGGACCGACCGAGATCAACGTCGCTACCGACCTCGTGCCGGGCGTCGACCCGGTGTGGCACTACGGGTTCCTGTTCTCCCCGGCGCTCACCATCGGTGGCGGCACCTGGGCCGTGCAGCGCAACATCATCGGCGAGCGCGTGCTCGGCCTCCCGCGCGACCCGTGACCGCGCCGCCGCGGCTCAGGCGCTCAGGCTGGCGATCGTGACCGGGGCGCCCCGCTCGGCGCTCCGGTAGCCCGCCTCGACGACCTCGTGGGCGTGCACCGCGTCGTCGATCGTCGGGCTCGGTGTCGTGTGCGACCGCAACGCCGCGGCGAAGGCCCGGTACGCGAGGTACTGGTAGACGAAGTACTCGCGGTCGGGGTCGAGCCCGTCGGCGGCGAACGTGGCGCGCCGCAGGGCGGTCACGTCCACGTGCTCGACCGGCACCCGGTCGCGCTTGACGAGCAGCGAGTCCTCGGGTGCGCCGATGACGAAGTCGGTCGTCGCCTCGAGCGCGGCGGTCTCGAAGAACACCTCGAGGCGGCGCTCCTCGCGGTCGCGCACCCCGTTGAACACCGAGGTGACGCTCCCGACGACGCCGCTGGCGTGCTCGATCGTGGCGACGGCGACGTCCTCGACGTCGAAGCCGAACACCCGGCGGGTGACGGCCGAGACCCGCTGCACGGGCCCGAACAGCCAGCAGGCGAGATCGCACGAGTGGATCGAGTGCTCGAGCAGCGCGCCGCCCCCGGCCACCGAGCGGTCGGAGCGCCAGCTCGTGTGCCCGTCGACGATCGCGCCCGTCGGCCAGAACTGATCGTCGCGGAGCACGTAGGCCATCGGCGCCCCGAACTCGGCGTCGGTGATCCAGGACCGGATCTGGCGGATGATCGGATGGAAGCGCGACTGGAACCCGACCTGCGTGGGGATCCCGGCGGCCCGGATTCCGTCGGCGATCTCGCGCACGACCGCGAACGACGGGGCGAGCGGCTTCTCGGCGAAGAGCGGCTTGCCGGCCGCGGCGGTGGCCAGGATGAGGTCGCGGTGGAACCGGGTCGGGGTCACGACCGACACGGCGTCGACGTCGGGATCGGCGATGAGGTCCTCCCCCGCCGCGTACCGGCGCGCGACGCCGCCGACGATCGCCGCGACGGTGTCGATCCCGGCGTCGTCGGGGTCGGCGGCGGCCGTCACGACAGCGAGGCCTTCGTCGGAGAGGAACCGCAGCGCCGCCGCGTGGGCCCGCGCGATCGAGCCGCACCCGATGATCCCGACCCGGAGCGGCTCGGTCGTCGACGACATCGGCGCAGTCTCGCGTGCCGCCGCCCACCGCGATCGAGCCGTCTACGCCGCCGTCTCCGGCGACCGGCCTGTGGTCGCCGTCGAGCTCCAGGACGCCGAGCTCGCGCGCCTCGTCGTGACGGTCGCGGCCCGGCCGCCGTGGCGCCGTCGCTCCAGCCCGCCTCGCGGCGGCGCGTTCTCATGGGTAGCGTGAGGAGCGTGACCGGCGCCCGCACCCTCGATCCGCCGGCCGGCGGCGCGGACGAGGACGGCCTCTCCGACGAGGAGCTCACCGCGCTCGCGCTGGCGGCCGACCCCGACGCGACGGTCGACGACGACGCCGTCTGCCTGTGGGACGTCGCCGGGCAACCCGACGGTGGGACGCTGCCGACGTGGTACATGCCGGCCTGGCGGGCCGTGCGGATCCGGTCCACTTGGCAGCGCGTCGTGATCCTGCTGGTCATCGCCGCGTTCATCGCCATCAACGCCTACGGGCTCTGCAGCACCTACGGGCGGGTCGGCTTCGGCTGACGCGGGCTCATCCGTCGAGGTCGATCACCATCGCCTGCAGGTGGAGGCGCTCGCCGGTGCGCGTGCGCAGGCCCTGCACGACCGGGACCCCGCCGTGGCGTCGGAAGCCGAGCGCCTCGAAGAAGGCGATCGCCGGGGCGTTCTCGGCCATCGTCTGGAGGTGACAGCCCCCGACCCCGAGCTCGCGCAGGCGGGCGAACCACGCGGTGACGAGCTGACGGCCGGCGCCGAATCCTCGGGCGTGGGGGAGCAGGTCGATGTGGAGGTGCGCCGGCCAGCGCGGGTCGCGGAACTCGAGGTCCCGCAGGTCGACGCGGCGCGAGGCGACGTCGACGACGGCGTCGCCGATCCCGCGCCAGACGACGCCGGCGGTGCCCGGTCGCCACAGCAGCCCGCGCCGCAGGATGTGGCGGCCGATGACCTTCGCCGGGTTCCACGCGCGGCGCGTGTCGACGCAGCCGAGGAGGTAGCCGGCCACCGTGCCGTCGACCTCGAGCACGAGCGCCGACTCGGGCTCGCCGTCGGTGTAGTAGCCGCAGAACATGTCGGCGAAGCTCGGCTGGTCGCGCCACTGCCAGTCGATCGGCTCGCCCATGTAGCCGGTGCGGTAGCAGACGTCGCGGACCGCGGCGCGGTCGCTCGCCGCGTACGGCCGGACGACGAGCGCCGCGGGGGCGGGTCGATCCATCTACCCCCGGTGCCGGCGCCGGTACCGGACGGTGGCGAGCGCGGCGACGATCGCCGCGCCGGTAAGCCCACCGATGATCACGCCGCTGCGCAGCCGGACCCGCGACCGGCTCCGATCCGGCTCCTGCTCGACGCTCTCGATGTCGTCGAGATAGAGGCGCTCGTCGTCCAGCGTGATGTTTGCGCCGTCGTCGGCGTGGTGGCGGGCCACCCGCTGGAGGTGCTCGCGGAACACGTCGGGGCCGACGCCCTCGGGGACGTCACCCTCCACGTGCTCGAGCTCGAAGTCGTCCATCCGCCATCCTCGACGCGCCGCGTCTCGCGCGCATTCCTACCAGCCTCGTAGCGGGACGCCCGGTACGGCGTCCGGCTAGGGTCAGCCGACCCGACGCGCGATGTGAGGGGTGGGCATGGCCGACGCGGCGTGGCTTCCGGACCCGACCGGCCGATTCCAGTACCGCTACTGGGACGGGGCGCAGTGGTCGGCCGCCGTGAGCCGGCAGGGCTCACAGGAGACCGACGCGCTCTCGACCCAGCCGCCGCCGCCCGTCGCGGCCGCCGCGCCGCCGCCGATGGGCGGCGCGAGCGCGTCGCCGGCGCCCCCGCCGTGGCCGGGC
>DATDGU010000030.1:0-19344 GCA_036521915.1 Acidimicrobiia bacterium
GTCGCGGGCCAGGCCCCACGTCGCCTCGTCAAGCAGCAGCGCACCCTCCGCGACGTCGGCCAGGAGGTAGGTGAGCCGACGGGCGTGCAGCAGCTGCACGTCGTTCGACGCGCCCAGCACGTGCGCCAGCGCCTGGCGGGCCTCGTCGGCGGCGCCGGCGACGGCGTCGACCGCGGGTGCGAGCACCCGGGCGGGATCGGCGCCGAGCAGCGACCGGTCGATGCGGGCGAGCAGCGCCTCGTGCGCCCCCTCGTTCGTCGCGGCGCGGCGCACGTCGAGGCAGCAGATGTTCTCGGTGCCCTCCCAGATCGTGTGGCACTGCGCGTCGCGCAGCTGCCGGGCCATCGGCCAGTCCTCCATGTACCCGTTCCCGCCGAAGATCTCGAGCGCCCGGCTCGCCGCGCCGACCGCTTCGCGCGTCGCCCGGACCTTGGCGAGGGGCACCAGGATGCGGCGCAGCCGGCGGCCCTCGTCCTCGTCGACCGGACCGCGGGTCGCGGCCGCGCACTCGAACGTCAGCGCCGCCGCCGCCTCGAGCGACACGACCAGGTCGACGAGCGTCTCGCGCACGAGGGGGTACCGATCGATGCGCTGGCCCCACTGCTCGCGACGCGCCGCGTAGATCGCCGCCTCGAGGAAGGAGCGCCGGTGGATGCCGAGGCCCATCAGGGCGACGCCGAACCGGCTGCCGTTGACCATCTCCATCATCGTGTTGATGCCGCGACCCGACCCGCCGCCCGTCGATTCGGCGCTCGGCGGCCGCGCGATCCACGCGCGCGCCCCGTCGAGGGTCACCTCCCCGGTCGGCACGCCGGTCGTCCCGAGCTTGGGCTTCAGGCGCTTGATCCGGAACCCGTTCGGCGACCCGTCGGGTCGGAGGCGGGGGACGATGAACGTGGCGAGCCCGCGCGCCCCCTCGGGGGCGCCGTCCGGGCGCGCCAGGACGATGAAGACGTCGGCGTCGACGTTCGAGCAGAAGTACTTCTCGCCGTGGAGGCGCCACTCGGCGCCGTCGGGCACGGCGCGGGTCGTGTTCGCCCCGACGTCGCTGCCGCCCTGCCGCTCGGTGAGGAACATCCCGCCCTCCCACGCCTCGGACGGGTCGACGCTCGTCAGGCGGCGCAGCAGCTCGTCGCGGACCTCGTCCGGTGCGAAGCGCTCCACCATGTCCGCGGCGCCGGCGGTCATCCCGAGCCCGCAGTAGATCGCCGTCTCGGCCTGGCAGACGAGGTACGCGAGCGACGCCGTGACCACCGCGGGCACGGCCCGGCCCGCGTGGTACGGCAGACCGGTGAAGCCGGCCCGCACGAGGTCGGCCTTGCTCTCGAGCCACGTCGCGTGGTGCTCGACGACGTCGACCTCCTGGCCCCACCGGTCGTAGCGGCGCAGCACCGGCCCGTGCTTGTCCGTCTCCTCGGCGCGGCGCGCCAGCGCGCCGCCGCACAGCACGCCGTAGCCGGCGACGTGCTCCTCCGCGAACGCCCGGTCGTCCGGGTCGGGGAGCAGCCGGTCGAGCAGCCCGGCGAGGTTCGGGTCGAGCGCGTACCAGTCGAGGCCGACCGCGCCCTCGTAGCTCGCGTAGTCCGCTAGCACGACCTTGAGGGTACCGTGCCTCGATCGACCGACGGGAGGGCGGATGCGCGCACGCGCGCTCGCAGCGGTGATGGTGGTGGCGCTCCTCGCCGCGTGCGGCGGTGGCGGCGGCCCGACCGGCACGCCGCTCACCGACGCGCAGCTCGTCACCCGCGTCGACGCCGAGTGCGTCAAGCTCGCGACCGCGGGCAACGACCTCGTCGCCGCGCAGGACCCGAGCGCGCAGGGCGCCCAGGTGTCGGGCTACATGCACGCCGCGGCCAAGGCGCTGCGCGCCCGCGTCGCCGACATCGCCACGCTCGTCCCGCCCGCCAACCTCCAGGGCGACGTCTCGCAGTTCGTGTCGTCGCTCGACTCGTACGCCGACCAGCTCGACGGGCTCGCGGACCGCACCCGCCCGGGCGACACCTACGAGGCGCTGCTCACCCGCAGCGCCTCGCAGGTGAACTCGCTCAACTCCCTCGGTGACCAGGCGAACAAGATCGCCGCGAAGCTGAACTTCAAGGACTGCGCCACCTGAGCTGACGGGCGTCACCCCGTCGCCCCACGCGTGTCCGAGGAGGCGAGCCGGGGCGCGAGGCGCGCCGGCGCCGACCAGGAGGTCCAGCGTGCGTCCCAGCCCCTTTGCGCGTCGCGTCGCGGCCGCGTTCACGACCCTGCTCCTCGGCAGCGGTCTCCTCGTCGCGGCCACGCCCGGCCCGGCGGGCGCGGACCAGACGACCTGTGAGACGGGCACCCTCGCCCGCCAGCGCACCGAGGTGAATACCGACGTCACCGTCCCGCAGTTCAACCCGAGCACGGGGACGCTCGTCTCGGTCAGCGTCCCCACCCAGACCGTCCACCTCGACACCGACGCCGAGTTCCAGAACACCGCGCAGTCGTCGGTCGTGTTCTCCGAGGACATGCAGTACCAGTTCACGCTCACGAGCCCGGGCGGCCTGCCCTCGCCCGCGCCGCTCACGGGAATGATCCAGCGCATCCCGACGACGACGCTCGCGCCGTTCTCCGGGACGCTGAACTACATGGGCCCGAGCGCGGTCGTCGAGCCCTCCACCGGCCGCGACGCCGCGGCCCCCGCGGTGAGCTCGAGCGACCCCTCGGTGCTCGCCGCGTTCACGGGCCCCGGGACCGTGCCGTTCCACGTGCAGAGCATGATCAGCGAGGTCTTCAACGGCGGCGGCGGCAACGTGCAGGCGATCATCGACACGTTCGTGGCCGCCACGGTGCAGGTCTGTTACACGTACGCCGTCCCCCAGGTGTCCGCCGCGCCACCCGTCACGGCGCCGCCGCCGCCACCACCGGCCGCACCGGGCCCGCAGTTCACGGGCTGACACCGCTTTGCATGAGCCGTCGCCGCTCCACGATGATGCGCCGGCAAGGCGACCGAGAACCCGGCACGGTCGCCGACGAACGCCCGGACGGGATCCCGCGCCGAGCGGTTACTGCCCAGCCCCACCGCTGCGGGAACTCGCCGGGCCGAGGGGCGCCCCGTCGAGCCGGTCGTTGCCCAGCCGACTCCGGGGCGCCCCACATTCGCCTCCGACGCTGGCTGGACCGCTCCTCGACCCGTAGCCTGCCGGGGTGCCACACGAGCGACTCAGCGCGCTCGACGCGAGTTTTCTCCACCTCGAGCGCCTGGAGACGCCGATGCACGTCGGCGCGCTCACCGTGTTCGAGGGGGCGCCGTTCTTCACACCGACGGGACGGTTCCGGCTGCCCGACGCCCGCGACCTCGTCGCGTCGCGCCTCGAGGCCCTGCCGCGCTTCCGTCAACGCGTGCAGACCGTGCCGCTCGACGCGGGCCCGCCGATCTGGGTCGACGATGACCGCTTCGACATCACGTACCACGTGCGACTCACCGCGCTACCCCGCCCGGGCGAGTGGCCGCAGCTGCTCGCCCTCTTCGAGCGGCTCCAGGCCCAGGTGCTCGATCGCAGCCGACCGCTCTGGGAGCTGTGGTTCGTGGAAGGGCTCGAGGCCGGCCACGTCGCGCTGATCCAAAAGACGCACCACGCGCTCGTCGACGGCGTGTCCGGCGTCGACGTCGCGACCGTGCTCCTCGACTTCGAGCCCGATGCCGCGCCGCCCGCCGGCGCGGCCGACTGGGCGCCGCAGCCGGCGCCGACGCCCGGGCGGCTGCTCATCGACACCGTCCGCGAGCGGCTCGTCGGCGCCGGCGACCTGGCCCGCCGGGCCCAGCGGGCCGCCGAGGACCCCAAGCCCCGCGCGTCGCGTGCCACCACGCTCGCCCGCTCGGTCGCGACGATCGCGGACCACGGGCTCGTCGCGCCGCGCACGTCGCTGAACCGGCCGACCGGCCGGTCCCGGCGCTTCGGCCGCGTCCGGGTCCCGCTCGACGAGGTGAAGACCGTGCGGGCCGAGTTCGGCGGCACGATCAACGACGTCATCCTCGCCGGCGTCGCGGGCGGGCTCGGTCGGCTGCTCGACAGCCGGGGCGAGCTGACACCCGACCTCACGCTCAAGGTGTTCTGCCCGGTGTCGGTGCGCGCCGACGACGAGCACTACCGGCTCGGCAACCGGGTCTCGGCCCTCTTCGTACCGCTGCCCGTCGCCGAGCCCGACCCGCGGGTGCGCCTCGACCGGATCCGCGAGGCGACGGCGATGCTGAAGGCCAGCGAGCAGGCCGTCGGCGCGGCCGCGCTGCTCGGGCTCGGCGAGTACGCCGCCCCGACCCTGCTCGGCCTCGGCGCGCGCCTCGCGCACCACCAGCCGTTCTTCAACCTCGTGTGCACGAACATCCCGGGTCCCCAGGTGCCCCTGTACTGCATGGGCGCCCGCATGCTCGAGGCGTATCCGATGGTGCCGCTCTCCCGGAACATGAACCTCGGGGTCGCGATCCTCTCGTACTGGGGCTCCCTCCACGTCGGGCTGCTCGCCGACGGCGACCAGTGGCCCGACCTCGACGTGCTCGAGGCGGGCATCGACGACGGCTTCGGCGAGCTGCACAAGCTGGCGGCCGGCACATGACCCAGGTCGGGCGCGACGCCTGGGCGATCGCCGACGACGTGCGCGCCGGCCGCGTGAGCGCCCGCGCCGTCCTTGACGAGCACCTCGCGGTGATCGAGGCCGCGAACCCCGCGCTGAACGCCATCTGCCACTTCGATCTCGACGCGGCGCGGGTCGCGGCGGAGGCCGTCGACGACGCGGTGCGCGCCGGCGCCTACCCGGGACCGCTCGCCGGCGTGCCGATGGGCGTGAAGGAGCTCGCCAGCGTCGCCGGGTGGCCGGACACGCACGCGTCGCTCGTCTACCGCGACGCCGTCGCCGCGGCCGACGACACCGAGGTGTCACGGATTCGTGCGGCGGGCGCCGTGCTCGTCGGGCTCACGACGGCGTCGGAGTTCGGCGCGGTCAGCTTCACGAACACGCCGCTGCACGGCGTGACCCGCAATCCGTGGGATCTGAGCCGCACGCCGGGGGGGTCGTCGGGCGGGTCGTCCGCGGCGGTCGCGGCCGGGCTGTTCCCCGCGTGCACGGGCAGCGACGGCGGCGGGTCGATCCGCATCCCGGCGTCGTACTGCGGCCTGCCCGGGATGAAGAGCACCTACGGGCGCACGGGCGCGGGCCCGGGCCCGTTCTCGTTCTCGATGACCTCCGTGCCGGGGCCCGTCGTGCGCTCGGTCCGCGACGCGGCGCGCTACCTCGACGTCATCGCGGGACCGACGCTCATGGACCCCACCTCGCTGGCTACACCGGTCGGCTCGCTCGAAGCCGAGCTGCTGAGCGGCGAGGCGCTCGCCGCGCTCCGCGGCCTGCGCGTCGGCTGGTCGTCGACGCTCGGCTACGCCAGCGCCGAGCCCGACGTCGAGGCGGCGGCCCACGACGCGGCGACGGTCCTCATCGAGCGGGCCGGCCTGTCGCTGGTCGACGTCGACGTCGAGTTCACGAAGCCCGGCACGTCGTGGAGCATCCTCTCGACGCTCGACACGCTCGCGACGCACTACGAGGCGCAGCACGAGCACCGGGAGGAGCTCACCGACGTGCTCCAGGCCGGGCTCACCTCCTACGAACACCTCCGGCCGGATCTCATGCTGCGCGCCATCCGCGGACGGCGGGCCGCGGTGGCGGCCGCCGCGCCGGTGTTCGAGGCCGTCGACCTGCTCCTCACACCGACGACGCCGACCCCCGCCTTCGAGGCCGAGGGCCGGCTCTACGGCACGGTGAACGGGAAGGAGGTGTCGCTCGCGGGCCTGTCGGCGCCGTTCACGATGCCCTTCAACCTCACCGGCCAGCCGGCGTGCAGCGTCCCCGCCGGCTTCGTCGCCGGGCTCCCCGTCGCGCTGCAGGTCGTCGCGCACCGCCACCACGACCGGCATTGCCTCGCCGCCGCGGCCGTCCTCGAGGAGGCGCGGCCCTGGCCGAAGCAGGCACCGACGCCGACCGGCGCGCCCGGCTGAGCGGGGAGGGCGACGCGCCCCCGATGGTCGAGGTGCGCGCCCTGGTCCCCAGCGACGTCGACGCCACCGCGGACCTGGTGGCCCGGGCGATGGAGGACAACCCGATCAACGTCGCCGTGTACGGCGACGACCCGGCGCGACGCGAGCGCGCCACCCGGCGCCTCGTCACCACGCTGCTGCGCACGATGACGAACCAGACGCCGGTCGTCGCCCACGACGGCGGCGCGCTCGTCGCCGCCGCGGGCGTCGCGCCGCCGGGCACGTGCCAGCCGTCGGGCGGGCAACGGCTCCGGTTCGTGCCGGGCGTCCTAGCCGCCGGGCCGCGCACCGCGGCGCGCATGAACACGTGGCTCCGGGCGTGGGCGGCGCGCGACCCGCGCGAGCCGCACTCTCACTTCGGCCCGTTCGCCGTCGACCGGATTCGCCAAGGCCGAGGGATCGGCACGCAGGTCCTCACGTGGTACTGCCGACAGGTCGACGAGCTCGGGCTCGTCGCCTACCTCGAGACCGACAAGGCGGTGAACGTCACGCTGTACCAGCGCCACGGCTTCGTCGTCGCCGCCGAGGAGGACGTCCTCGGCGTGCACTGCTGGTACATGAGACGGCCCCCGAGCGGCTGACGCGTCGCGACGTCCGCGTACACTGCCCGCCGTGACCGACGTGGCACGTCGGCCGGGCGACTCCCCGAGCGGAGCGTCCAGGCCAGCCAAGCAGGAGCAGGAGCCGGCGTCCGAGGAGGTCACCGAGGTCGCGCCGGGGATCCTGCGCATGCAGCTCCCGATCTGGATGCCCGGCCTCGGGCACGTGAACACCTACGGGCTCCTCGACGACCGCGGCCTCGCCGTCGTGGACCCCGGGCTGCCCGGCCCGCAGTCGTGGCGTGCGCTGAAGGACCGGTTGAAGCGTGCCGGCTTCCGGCTCCGCGACGTGCACACGGTGATCGTGACGCACTCGCACCCCGATCACTTCGGCGGTGCGGGACGCCTCAAGCGGGAGGCCGGCGCCGAGCTCATCACCCACCGCGCGTTCACGACCTGGTCGCTCGAGGCGAAGCGGAACCGGCGGACCTACCCGAGCGAGGAGGCGGCCGCGGAGGCCGAGCAGATCGCGGGCGCCGCGGCGCAGGCCCTCGACCTCGGCGAGGAGATCCCGACGGTCGCCGACCACGCCGACGACTACGCCGGGGACCCGCTGCGCGACAACCCGACCGAGGAGCTCCAGGCCGACTCCGTCCCCTGGGGCGCCGAGACCCCGTGGGGCGGCAGCAAGCACGTCGGGCCGCCGCTGCGACGCCGCCTCGTCATCAAGGCGCTGCGCTCGCTCTTCTCACCGCCGGCCCCGACCCAGCGGGTCGTGCACGGCCAACGGCTGCGCCTCGCCGACCGCGACTGGGTCTCGATCCACACGCCGGGGCACACGATCGACCATCTCTGCCTCTACGACCCCGAGCGCGGCATCCTGCTGTCCGGCGACCACGTCCTGCCGAGCATCACACCGCACATCTCGGGCGTCGGGAACGGCGCGGACGCCCTGAAGTCCTACATCCAGACGCTGGACCTCGTCGCCGCGCTCGACGGGATCACGCTCGGCCTCCCCGCGCACGGCCACCCCTTCGACGACGTCCCCGGCCGCGTCGAGGCGATCAAGCGCCACCACGAGGAGCGCATGCAGCTCCTGGTGGAGGCGTCCCACCAGCTCGGGCCGGCCACCGTCGTCGACCTGTGCCACGAGATCTTCCCGCGCCGTCACTGGGGCGTGATGGCGGAGAGCGAGACGTTCGCGCACCTCGAGCACATGGTGCTCACCGGCGTAGCCGAGCGCTGGCGCGAGGACGGCCGCCTCCTCTACCGCGCCGCCTGACGCGCGCCCGGGGCGCGCCCAGGGCAGGCTCGCTACCCTGGCTCGGGTGACGGGCACGGCGGATCGCACCACAGCCGAGACGACGAACCTGCTGCAGCTCCTCATCCGGAACGCGTGCGTGAACGACGGTCACGTCGAGTCGGGTGGCGAGACCCGCAGCGTCGAGGCGCTCGAGGCCTATCTCGGGACCGCCGGGCTCGACGTGCAGCGCTACGCGCCCCAGCCGGGCCGCACGAGCCTCGTGACCCGCATCGAGGGCAGCGACCCGAGCGCGCCGAGCCTGCTGCTGATGGGGCACACCGACGTGGTGCCGGTGAACGCCGACGGGTGGCGCCGCGACCCGTTCGGGGGCGAGCTCGTCGACGGGTTCGTGTGGGGCCGCGGCGCGGTCGACATGCTGAACATCACCGCGTCGCAGGCGGTGGCGATGCGCCACCTCGCCGAGTCGGGCTTCACCCCGCGGGGCACCCTCATCTACCTCGCGGTCGCCGACGAGGAGGCGCTCGGCACCTGGGGCGCGAAATGGCTCGTCGAGCACGAGCGCGACGCGGTCTACGCCGACTACGTGCTCACCGAGTCCGGCGGCTACCAGATGCCGTCCCCCGACGGTGTGCGCCTGCCCGTCCTCACCGCCGAGAAGGGCACCCTGTGGTCGAAGCTGCGGGTCCGGGGCACGCCCGGGCACGGCTCCCAGCCGTTCCGCACCGACAACGCGCTCGTGACGGCCGCCGAGGTCGTGCATCGCCTCAGCAGCTACCAGCCGGCCGCGCAGCTCGGGGACGTCTGGCGCCGCTTCGTCGAGGGGATGGGCTACCCCGAGGAGCTTCGCCGCGGGCTGCTCGACCCCGCCGAGCTCCCCGGCGTGCTCGCCGAGCTGCCGCTCGGCATGTCGCGCTTCGTGCACGCCTGCACCCACACGACGTTCGCGCCGACGATGGCGCACGGTGGGACGAAGACGAACGTGATCCCAGACCTCGTCGAGCTCGAGGTGGACATCCGCACGCTGCCGGGCCAGACCGGCGAGGAGGTCATCGCCGAGATGCGCGAGGTGCTGGGCGAGCTCGCCGACCGCGTCGAGATCGAGTCGAACGACGACCCGTCGACCGCGTCGCCGATCGACAGCCCGCTCTGGGACTGTCTGGCTCGGGTCACCGGGCGGCTGCTGCCGGGCTCGGGCCTCGTGCCGCTGCTCATGGTCGGCGGCACCGACAACCGGTTCTTCCGGCGCGCCGGGTCGGTCGGCTACGGCTTCGCGCTGTTCTCCCAGCGCCTCACGTTC
This sequence comes from Acidimicrobiia bacterium, assembly GCA_036521915.1. GTDB lineage: Bacteria > Actinomycetota > Acidimicrobiia > IMCC26256 > PALSA-555 > PALSA-555. The sequence continues at coordinate 9,151 of DATDGU010000030.1, forward strand.
GAGGACTACGCCACCATGTTCCACGGCAACAACGAGCGCGTCGACGCCGAGTCGCTCGGCCTGTCGGAGCAGCTGTGGGAAGCCGTGGCCCACGACCTCCTCGACTGACTCACCCCTCCAGCGCGACGCGGGCGGCCTCGAGCCCGTCGCGGAGCGCCTGCCGGTAGGGGCGGCGCAGCGGCGCCGAGACGAGCCCGGCGACGTAGCGGACCGGCACCGACCAGGTCACGCTCGCCTCGACGCGGGTGCCCGTGGCGGTGGGCGTGAACGCGCGGGTCGCGGTCGTCTCGACGCCCGACTGGACGCTCGTGGTCACCGTGCGGTGCGGCGGGTCGTAGACGAGGTGCTCGCTGCTCGCGTCGAGGCGGACGCCGCCCCGCCCGCGGGTTGTGTACTCGACGCGCCGCCCGCCGTCGGGCAGCGCGGTCACCTCCGTGATCTCGTCGAGGCTCGGGACCAGGACGGCGGCGTTGGCGAGGTCATCGAAGAAGGCGAAGACCTCGTCGACCGGGGCCGCGATGTCGACGCGGGCCCGGACCGTGCTCACGTGTCGTCGCGCTGCTCACGCAGGTAGCGCTCGACCTCGCGGGCGAGCTCGTCGCCGCTCGGCAGCCGCCCCCAGGACCGGTCGGACACCGACCCGTCGGCGGTCGCCTCCTTGTCGAAGCGCTCCTCGAGCGTCGACACGTAGTTGCGGACGTCGTCGTCGCCGGCCGCGACCTCGTCCACCTTCTCGCGCCAGGACTGGGCGGTGCGCGCCAGCCCGTCGAGGTCGACGGTGAGGCCCGCGAGGCCGGCGAAGCGCTCGAGCAGGGCCAGCGTCGCGGGCGGGTTCGGGGGCGCCGCGAGGTAGTGGGGGACGGGCGCCCACAGCGAGACCGACGGGACGCCCTCGGCGCGGCAGTAGTCGTTCAGCACGCCGACGATCCCGGTCGGGCCCTCGTAGCGGGACTGGGTGAGACCGAGCCGGTCCACGAGCTCGCCGTCGGTGGCGGTGCCGGTGATGCGCGCCGCCCGGGTATGCGGGACGTCGGCGAGCAGCGCCCCGAGGGTGATGACCATCTCGCAGTGGGTCTCGTGGGCGACGTCGGTGACCGCACGGCAGAACGAGCGCCACCGGTAGCTCGGCTCGATGCCGCGCAGCACGACGAGGTCCCGGTCGCCGAACCCGACGGTGAAGAACACGTTCTCGGGCCAGGTGATCTGGCGGGTCACCCCGTCGACGAGCGCGACCTGGGGGCGGCGGGACTGGAAGTCGAAGTGCTCCTCCGGGTCGATCGACGCGACGCGCGTCGACTCGCCGTGCTGGGTCAGCCACCCCGCGGCGGTCGACGCCGCGTCGGCGGCGTCGTTCCAGCCCTCGAACCCGGCGACGAGCAACGGCCGGCGCAGCGCCGCCGCCGGTTGCTCCCAGGTGAGGCCGTCCGCCATCCAGTCACGTTACGTCGCCCTCGCGGTGCCCGGACGAGCGGACCCGGTCGCGCTCGGCGTGGCCTCACGCGACCGCGCCGAGGCGCCGCAGCGCCGCGATCTCGTCGGCGGGGTAGCCGAGCTCGGCCAGCACCTCGTCGGTGTGCTCGCCGATGTCGGGTGCGGGTCGACGGATCACGGTCTGCTCGTCGTCGAACTGCATGGGTGCCGTCGCGAGCCGCACCGACGGCCGCGTCGGGTGCGCGGCGAAGTAGCCGTTGGCGAGGACCTGCGGGTCGTCCACGACCTCGAGCGGCGACGCCAGCGCCGACACGATCGTGTCCTCCGCGTCGAGTCGCTCGCGCAGGTCCGCGAGGGGGCAGCGGGCGATGGCCTCGACCAGCCGGTCGTGGAGCGCGACGCGGTGCTGGGCGCGGCCCGCGGTGTCGGCGAAGCGGCCGTCGTCCAGCAGGTCGGTGAGGCCCAGGGCCCGGCACGTCGGCGCGAAGTGGCGGGTGTCGTCGAGCATGTTGAGGAGCAGCCACCGCTCGTCGGCCGTCCGGTACGGGCCGACGAGGGGGTTCGACGACACGCCGCCACCCGCGGTCCTCGGGTTCTCACCGGTGATCGCGGTGGCCGTGAGGTCCATGCTGAGCTGCCACACCGCCGTGTTGAGCAGCGCCACGTCCACGAGCACGCCCTTCCCGGTGCGCTCACGCTTGAACAGCGCGGCGGCGACGCCGCCGGCGAGCATGGCCCCGCTCGGCGCGTCCCCGAACGCGCCGCGGGGGTTCACGAGCGGCCCGGTGGGCGGCGTCAGCACATGGCCGATCCCGCCCCGCGCCCAGAACGACACGGCGTCGAACCCGCCGTGGTCCGCCTCCCGGCCCCGCTGGCCCTGACCGTGGCCGCGGGCGTACACGAGCCGGTCGTTCACCGCCCAGCAGTCCTCCGGCTCGACGTGCAGCTTGCGGCGGGCCGAGGGCAGGAAGCTCGTCAGCAGGACGTCGGCGTCGAGCAGGAGCCGGTCGAACACGGCCCGACCCTCCGCCACGCGCAGGTCGACGGCGACCCCGCGCTTGTTCCGGTTGTAGAGCTCCCACAGGAAGTTCACGTCGCCGGTGTCGACGGCGAACCCCGCGGCCATGATGCCGCGCAGCGGGTCGCCGGTCGGGCGCTCGACCTTGATCACCTCGGCGCCCCAGTCGCCGAGGATCGCCCCGCACGACGGGACGAACCCGTGCTCGGCCAGCTCCACGACCCGCACCCCGTCGAGCACGTCCATGCCGCTCCCCCTCGCTGTCGGCTCCGCACGCGATCTTGGCCCGGCCGCGTCGCCGCGTGCCGACGCGGCGCTCCGGGGGAAACCCCTGGGAGTCGCCGGGCCGAAGTCTGCGACACTGGCGCCATGCCCGAATCTGTGGCAGCCCTCCGCGCGCGCGCCCTCGTGAAGCAGTTCCGCCGCGTCCGCGCCGTCGACGGCATCGACCTGAGCGTCGGCGCCGGGGAGCGCGTCGCGCTCCTCGGGCCCAACGGCGCGGGCAAGACGACGACGCTCATGATGCTGCTCGGCGTGATCACCCCCGACGAGGGCACGATCGAGCTCGTCGGGCGCCGACTCCCCGGGCAGCGCAGCGAGGCGATGGAGTCGGTCGGGTTCGCCGCGGGCTACCTCCCGCTCCCGGAACGGCTCAAGGTGCGCGAGTTCCTCCGCCTCTTCGCCGACCTCTACGGGCTCACCGACGGCCCCGAGGCGGTCGCGCGCGGCCTGGCGCGCTTTCGCATCGAATCGCTCGCCGACGTGATGGGCAACGAGCTGTCGTCGGGCCAGCGGACGCTCGTCGGCATCGTGAAGGCGACGCTGCACCGACCGCAGCTGCTCGTGCTCGACGAGCCCACGGCGTCGCTCGACCCCGACGTGGCGCACCGGGTGCGCGGCGGCCTCGAGCGCAGCTGTGCGGAGGACGGCACGGCGCTGCTCGTCACGAGCCACAACATGCAGGAGGTCGAGCGGCTCTGCACCCGGGTCGTGTTCCTCGCGCGCGGACGGGTGGTCGCCGACGGCCCACCGGACCAGGTGGCGGCGCACTTCGGCCGCCAGGACCTCGAGGGCGTGTTCCTGCACCTCGCCGAGGGCGGCGCGGACCCGATCAGCGACGCGCGGGCGGTGTCGTGATGCGCGCCCAGCGGGTGCGGGCGATCGCCCGCCGCCAGAGCTACGTGCTGCGGCGGGCACCACAGCGCTGGTTCGACGTGATCGTGTGGCCGGTCGTCGACGCCATCCTCTTCGGCGCGATCGGCGTCTACTTCGGCCAGCAGCACGGCGTGGCGGCGGCGAGCGCGGCGTTCCTGCTCGCCGGCATCGTGCTCTTCCACGTGCTGTTCCAGGCCGAGATCAGCCTCGCGACCGGGTTCCTCGAGGAGACGTGGTCGCGCAACCTGCTGAACCTGATGGTGACGCCCCTGACCGAGCTCGAGTACGGCGCGGGCGTCGTGCTGTTCGGGCTCGGCCGGCTCGCGATCGGCGTGTCCGTCGTCTCGGTCGTCGCGTTCGCGCTCTTCGCCTTCAACATCACGTCGCTCGGGCTCGGGCTCGTGCCCCTCGTCGTCATCCTGCTCGTCGTCGGGTGGGCGGTCGCGCTCGTGGTGATCGGGCTGATCCTGCGCGTCGGGCAGGGCGCCGAGATCCTCACCTGGGGCTTCATCGCGTTCCTGTTGCCGATGTCGGGGATCTTCTACCCGGTGAGCGCGCTTCCGGCGGGGCTGCAGCCGGTCGCGCTGGCCTTGCCGACGACGCACGTCTTCGCCGCGGCGCGGGCCCTCGTCGCGGGCCATCCGCTGCCGTGGGGCCAGGTCGGGATCGCCGCGGCGGGCGCGGTGGTCGCCGCCCTGCTCTCGGTGTGGTACCTGACGCGGATGCTGGCGACGTTCCGCCGGCGCGGCTTCATCAGCCGCCACGTCTAGTCACTTCGACCTGAAAAATGGGCGGTCGTTAGGGCGTTGACCTGCGCGTTTGCGGCGGGTGGGTGCTCGCGTTTGTTGAGTGATCAGAGATGATGGCCTCGACCCGTTGGGCAAGAACGGATCGAGGCCATCGATGTTGAGAACCGTAGGCGGTGGTGCGCCGACGTTGTGGGAGTCGATCCTGCCGTCGGCGGTGTTGGGGATGCCGGGCGAGTTGGAGCGGGTGGATCGCCTGCTCGAGGATCCCCGGTTCATTGACCCGTATCGGGGGTTCTTTCACGCGACGTTGGGGCGGCCGTCGATTCCGATCGAGACGTATCTGCGTCTGATGTTTCTGAAGTATCGGCATCGGATCAGTTTCGAGTCGGTGTGCGCCGAGGTTCAGGACTCGATCACGTGGCAGCGGTTCGCTCGGATCCCGCTGGGTGGGCGGGTGCCGCATCCGACCACGTTGATGAAGATCACGACCCGCTGTGGTGAGGCGACGGTCCGCGAGCTCAATGAGACGCTGGTCATCAAGGCCGCCGAGGCCAAAGTGTTGCGCCTCCACAAGGTGCGAGCCGACACCACGGTGGTGGAGGCCAACGTCGCCTACCCGGTCGACTCGAGCCTGTTGGCCAAGGGGATCACCCGCCTGGCCCGCTTGTCTCGAGCGGCGCAGGCCCAGGGTCTGGCGACCCGAACCCGGGTCCGGGACCGTTCCCGAGGAGCGCATCGCCGGGCCCGCCAGGTCATTAACGCGTTGCGGCGCAAGGGTGATGAGGCTCGTGTCGAGGTGGCTCGCCTCAACGCGGAGCTGGCTCGGTCGGCTCGGCGGTCGGTGCGAGAAGCTCAGACCGTGGTCCGCAACGCGCGGCGGTCGCTGCGCGGGCTTGGTGATCAAGCCTCGGGGCGCGCGATGGCGATTGTTCAGCGTCTCGAGGTGCTCGCGGAGCGGGTCGCTGCGGTCGCCGCCCAGACCATCCAGCGAGTCGTGGAGCATGTCACTCCGGCCGGCGCGACCCGCATCGTGTCGCTGCATGACCCCGATGCCCGTCCGATCCGCAAGGGACGTCTCGGCCGTCCCGTCGAGTTCGGTTACAAAGCCCAGGTCCTCGACAACGCCGACGGCATCATCGTCGACTGGTCCCTTGAGATCGGCAACCCAGCAGACGCGCCGCAACTCGTGCCCGCGATCCAACGAGTTCGCGTGCTCACCGGTCGTGCGCCGCGCGCGGTGACCGCCGACCGCGGTTATGGCGAAGCCGCCATCGAAGCCGACCTCCGAGAGCTCGGCGTCACCCAGGTCTGCATCCCCGCAAAGGACGACCCGGCGCGAACCGCCGCGCCACCGAACACTCCCGAAGCTTCCAACGCATGATCCGATGGCGAACCGGGGCCGAAGGACGCATCAACTGCATCAAACGTGACTACGGATGCCGACGAACCCACACGGACACCCTCACCGGCGCCCGAACCTGGACCGGACACGGGACCTTCACCCACAACCTCACCAAGATCGCCGGCCTCATCGGATAACCGGTCCGAGCCCAGCCCGCCACCAGGCAACACCAGCCGCTACCCGCCGCCCGAAGAGTTCTTCAGGTCGAAGTAGTCAGTGGAGCGCCGGGTCCTCGGAGGCGTCGGCGAGGCGCAGGGCCTGCGCGGCCAGCCCGTCGACGACCGGCGACATGTCGGTGAAGCCCTCACCGAGGGTCTTGCCCATGAGGAAGCGGGCGTGGATGCCCTCGACGATGATCGCCAGCTTGTACATGGCGAAGACCTCGTAGAAGTCGAGGTGGGCGACGTCGCGCCCTGACGTCGCGGCGTAGCGGGCGATGACCTCCTCGCGGCGGAAGAAGCCGGGCACGTCGGCGGCGCCCTGGGCGGTGAGGGTCGCCAACTGGGCGCCGCCGCCCCAGTAGACGAGAAGGAGCCCGACGTCGGTGAGCGGGTCGCCGAGCGTCGACATCTCCCAGTCGAGGACGGCGGCGATGCGCCCCGGGTCGTCGGGGGCGAGCATCGTGTTGTCGAGTCGGTAGTCGCCGTGCACGATCGCCGGCGGGCCCGACTCCGGGAGCGCGACGTCGAGGCGCCGGCCGACCTCCTCGAGCGCGGGGAGGTCCCGGGTCTTGTTCGCCTGCCACTGCTTGCCCCACCGGGCGACGTTGCGGGCGAGGAACCCGTCGGGGCGGCCGAACTCGCCGAGCCCGACGGCCCGGTAGTCCACGGCGTGCAGCGCGGCGAGCACGTCGACCAGGCTCGTCGAGCAGGCGCGCGCCTCCGCCGGTGTCAGCGTCGCCATCTCCTCGCGGGTGCGCAGGATCCGGCCCTCGACGCGCTCCATCACGTAGAAGGGCGCGCCGAGCACGGTGTCGTCCCCGAAGGCGAGGACCTGGGGGACGGGCACGCCCGTCGGGCCGAGCGCGGCGAGCACCGTGTACTCGCGGCGCATGTCGTGGGCGGTCTCGACGACGTGACCGAGCGGCGGGCGGCGCAGCACCCAGGAGCGCGCACCGTCGGAGATGACGTAGGTGAGGTTCGATCGTCCGCCGGCGATCAGCTCGGCGGCGAGCGGCGCGCCGGTCGCGCCGTCGACGTGCGCGGCGAACCAGGGCCGCAGTGCTTCGAGGTCGACGCCGTCCGGCGACACGCCGGGGCAGGTTAGTGACGTGGGGGGCTCAGGCGACCCGGAACTCGCGCGGCTCGACGGGCTGGCCGTCGCCCTTGGGGTAGCGGGCGACCCGGCCGACCGGCATGTCGACGCGGTACCCGGCGGCGGCGCGCTCCTCCTCGGACTCGCCGCCCCAGAACCCGTACTCCCGGTGCTCCCGAGCCCAGTCGCGGCAGGGCTCCAGGGCCGGGCAGGTGCGACACACGGCCCGGGCCCGGGCCTCGCGCAGCACGCGGGTCTCGGGCCGCTCGCCCGCGGGCGCGAAGAAGAGGTTGGTCTGCCCGACGCACGCCCCGTCGGCCGTCCAGGTCAACGGGCCAGTGAAAATCAGGTTCGACACCGTGTCGAGCGCCACCAACGTCCTTCGCGTCTCCGCCTTGAGTGCAGTGCCGGGGAGCCGACCGGGGGGAAGCCGGCTCCGGCGGCCTGCCCCGCCATGGTGCAACAGCCCGGCCAATCTGTCCAACTGTCTGTACCGATCATTCCCATCACTGCTAGCGATGCTACGGTGGGTCGGATGGAGCTCCGACACCTCGACACGATGCTCGCGATCGCCGAGGAGGGCTCGTTCACCGCGGCGGCGGACGCCCTCGCCACCGTCCAGTCGAACGTCTCCCAGCAGGTGCGCCAGCTCGAGGCCGAGCTCGGCGCCCAGCTGCTGACCCGCACCCGCCACGGGGCGATCCCCACCGAGTGCGGTGAACGCGTCCTGGACCGGGCCCGGCGGGTGCGCCGGGAGCTCGAGGCGCTGCGCGCCGACCTGTCGATGCTGCAGGGCCTCGAGGCGGGCGACGCGAGCTTCGGGATCGTCGGGACGGCGAGCCGGTGGGTGGTGCCCCGCCTCGTCGCCGTGCTGCGCGGCCGGGCGCCCGGCATCCGCCTGCGGGTGAACGAGGGCGCGTCGGAGCGACTCGTGAGCGAGGTGCTGAGCGGCGAGCTCGCGCAGGCCGTCGTCACCGAGCCGGTCCAGGAGCGCCGCCTGGCGATCGAGACGCTGCTCGACGAGGCGCTCGTCGGTGTCGTGCCCGAGGACGCACCGCTGCCCGACGGCCCCGTGCCGCTCGACGCGCTGCTCGCGCTCGGGCTCGGGTTCGTGCTGCCGCCGGCGGGCAACCCGCTGCGCAACGAGGTCGACCACGCGGCCGCGGCGCGCGACCTGCACCTGCCCGTGGTCGTGGAGGTGGAGGGCATCCGGCTCGTGAGCGACCTCGTCGCGGCGGGCGCCGGGTGCTCGGTGCTGCCCGAGACCGCGGTGCCGACCGAGCTGCACGGGGTGCGCACGGTCGAGCTCACCGGCGTGCCGCCGCGGCGGCTCGCGCTGATCAGCGCCCGGGACTCCGCGCTGTCGCTCGCGGACCGTGCGGTGCGCGAGTGCGTGCGCGGCCTCGTCGCCGAGCGGCCCGTGGCGATCAACCCGGTGGTGCCGTCACCGGACGCGCTCGCGCGGACGCTTCGGTAGCATCCGCGCGACGAGGAGGGGGAACGACGTGACGTCAGAGGATCCCGCGGGCCAGGCCGCGGCGGAGCCGCGGCGGGTGAGCGGACGGCTCATCTTCGCGATGGTGCTCGTCGCGATCGTGCTCGTCTTCGCGCTCGTCAACCTCGAGGACGCGCGGGTCGACTTCGTGTTCGGTCAGGTGACGCTGCCCGTGTTCTTCGTGATCGCGATCCCGGCGTTCCTCGGCTTCGGCGCGGGCGAGCTCGTCTCCCACCACCGGGTGACGCGCCGCCGCAAGCACGCCAGCTGATCCTCAGGCGCCGACCACCCGCGTCCCGGAGACGCGGCGCTCGGGCGCCGGGCCGGCCAGTTCGAGCCGGTCGATTCCTGGCGCCCCGTCGTGGTCCTCGAGGCAGAGCTGCCCGCCCCCGGGCCACACCAGCTCGGTGGTGCGGGCGCCACTCGCCGCCTCGCCCCCGCCGAGCAGGTCGCCGAAGAATCGCCGGGCGCCCGAGCGGTCCGGCGTCCGGAGCACGACCCGGCACAGCTCGGCCGCCACGGCCGCCCGCGGCGGGGGCGTGGGCCACCACGCCGGGCCCGCCAGGGGCCCGTCGGTCTCGGCGCTGGCGAAGCGGGCGGCGAAGGGGGTCGTGTCCGCCTGCGCGGCGAGCTGCACGACCGTCCCGCAGGCGTCGGCGGGCACGAGGAACGCCTCCATCCAGTGCCGGTCGGCGCGGCTCACCCCGACCGGGGTCCGGCCCGTGGCCCGGGCCGCGTCGAGCGCCGCGTCGAAGTCGTCGACCTTGACCGTGAGGTGGTGGGGCCCGTCGCCGTGGCGTGCGAGGAAGCGCGCCAGGAAGTCGTTCTGGTCGACGTCCCACGGCTCGAGCAGCTCGACCGTCATCCCGCGCGTCGCGTCGCCGACGCGCACCTGCATGGGCCGGAACCCGACGGACTGCCCGCCGGAGAGCACGAGCCCGCCGAGCTCGCCCACGAGGGTGTCGAGCGCGGGCGCCACGTCGGTCGTGGCGAGCGCCACGTGGTCGAGGTCCACGCGTCAGGTGGCGGTGGTGGTCGCGGCCGGCCGGCGGCCGGCCCGCGTGCAGAGCCGCGAGATGAGGTAGCCGATCCCGAGTGCGGTGAAGCCGCCGAGGGCGTCGACGATGTAGTGGTTGGCGGTGACCACGATCGCCGTGACCGTGAAGAGCGGGTAGATCCCGGCGAGCACCTTCGCCCAGCGGCGCCGGAGGCGCGGCACGAGCGCGCAGGCGCAGAAGAGGGCCCAAGCGCAGTGGACGCTCGGCATGGCGGCGAACTGGTTCGAGATCTTGTTGATCGCACCCGAGTTGAACGACCAGAAGGTCGGGTACTTCGCCAGCGTGTCCACGAACCCGTAGTGGGCCGGCAGCAGCCGGGGCGGCATGAGCGGGAAGAAGATGAAGCCGAGCAGCGCGAGCCCGGTCGCCACGGCCATCGCGTTGCGCCACAGCGGGTAGTCGTCGCGCCAGCGGGTGAACAGGTAGAAGAGCACGAACGCGGTGACGACGAAGTGCAGCGACCCGTAGAAGTAGTTGGAGGCGATGATGAACGGCGTGAAGTGCAGCGCCCACTGCTGGAGCTGGTGCTCGACGTTCAGGCCCAGGTGGGCCTGGAACCCGATGATCTGCATCGCGTGGTGGCGGGCGACGCCCGTGCCGCCCTCGTTGAGGTTCCGGATCGCCGAGTACAC
>DATDGU010000031.1:0-3549 GCA_036521915.1 Acidimicrobiia bacterium
GTCGTGTTCGACGCCGTGCAGGCCGCCGGCGCGCGCGGGGTCGACCTCGTCGTCGTCGACACGGCGGGTCGCCTCCACACGAAGCGCAACCTCATGGAGGAACTGAAGAAAGTGCGCCGCATCATCGACCGGTTCCCCGGCGCGCTCACCGAGGTGCTCCTCGTCCTCGACGCCACCACCGGCCAGAACGGCCTCGCGCAGGCGCGCGACTTCACCGAGGCCGTCGGCGTCACCGGCGTGGTGCTCGCCAAGCTCGACGGGACGGCGAAGGGCGGGGTCGTGCTCGCCGTCGAATCCGAGCTCGGCGTGCCCGTGAAGCTCATCGGCGTCGGCGAAGGCGCCGACGACCTCGTGGCGTTCGACCCGGCGGCGTTCGCCGACGCGCTGGTCGGCTGATGTTCGACACCCTCGCCGACCGCTTCGAGGCGATCTTCCGTCGGCTGCGCAGCCGCGGGCACCTGAGCGAGCAGGACATCGACGAGGTCGCCCGCGAGATCCGCCTCGCGCTCCTCGAGGCCGACGTCAACGTGAAGGTCGTGAAGGCGTTCACCACCCGGCTGAAGGCGCGCGCCACCGGTGCCGAGGTCGCCGAGAGCCTGAGCCCGGCGCAGCAGGTCATCAAGATCGTCCACGAGGAGCTCACGACCACGCTCGGCGGCACCGTCGCGACACTCGGCCGGGCGTCGCAGCCGCCGACCGTGATCCTGCTCGTCGGGCTGCAGGGCTCGGGCAAGACGACCGCCGCGGCGAAGCTGGCTCGCCACCTCGCCGGGCAGGGACGCCGCCCGCTGCTCGTCGCCGCGGACCTCCAGCGCCCCGCGGCCGTCGAGCAGCTGCAGGTCCTGGGCGAAGCGGCCGGCATCCCCGTCTCGTCGGACGGCACCGACCCGGTCGCCGTCGCGACGGCCGGGCGCGCCGAAGCCGCCCGCCTCGGGTCGACCGACCTGATCGTCGACACCGCCGGCCGCCTCCAGATCGACGAGGAGCTCATGGGCGAGCTCGCCCGCGTCGTCGACGCCGCCGCGCCCCACGACGTGCTGCTCACCGTCGACGCGATGACCGGCCAGGAGGCCGTCGGGGTCGCGAGCGACTTCGCGGCGCGCGTGCCGCTCACCGGGGTCGTGCTCACCAAGCTCGACGGTGACGCCCGCGGCGGCGCCGCGCTGTCGGTGCGCGAGGTCACCGGCCTCCCGATCCTCTTCGCGGGCGTCGGCGAGAAGCTCGACGACCTCGAGCCCTTCTACCCCGACCGCCTCGCCAGCCGGATCCTCGGCATGGGCGACGTGCTCACCCTCATCGAGAAGGCCGAGGCCACCTTCGACGCCGACCAGGCCAAGGCCGCCGAGGCGAAGCTGCGATCCGGCCAGTTCACCCTCGAGGACTTCCTCGACCAGATGCGCCAGGTCCGCCAGATGGGCCCGCTCCAGAACATCATGCAGATGATGCCGGGCGTCTCGAAGCAGCTGCGCGACGTCGAGGTCGACGAGCGCGAGTTCGCGCGCCTCGAGGCGATCATCTGCTCCATGACGCCCGCCGAGCGCCGCGACCCCTCGATCATCAACGGCTCGCGGCGGGCGCGCATCGCACACGGGAGCGGCACGACGACCTCCGCGGTGAACGCGCTGCTCAAGCAGTTCAAGGTGGTCCAGCAGATGATGCGCTCGATGACCCGTGGGAAGGGCCGACGGCGGATGGCGCTGCCCGGCCTCTAAGGCCCGACGCACCCTCGAGGTCCCCCACGTCGCCCCCGGGGGCGGACGGCCGGGCCACATTCGCTAGCCTTTGCCTCTCCCGACCCTTGGAAGGTTCTGTGGCGGTCAAGATCCGGCTCCTGCGCGTCGGCAAGACGAAGCAGCCCAGCTACCGCGTCGTCGTCGCCGACGCCCGCTCGCCCCGAGACGGCCGAATCATCGAGACCATCGGCCACTACGGCCCCCGCGCCGAGCCGTCCCACGTCGAGATCAACGCCGACAGGGCGCTCGCCTGGCTTCGCCAAGGCGCCCAGCCGACCGAGCAGGTCCAGAAGCTCCTCACCGTGACCGGCGTCTGGGGCACCTACCAGGGCGAGAAGACCCGCCCGATGGTCACGAAGCTCAACCGACGCGCCTACGTCACGGGGCGCGCCCCGGCGAAAGCCGCCCCCGTCGCGCCGCCCGAGCCCGAGGCGCCGGCCGCGGCGTCGCCCCCCGACGACGCGCCCGAGGACGAGGCCCCCGCGGTCGAGGCGACGCCCGACGCGAGCGCCGACGAGGCGAGCACCGAGGAGTCGTCGTGAGCGACGAAGAGCCCGACTTCGACGAGGGCTACGAGGACGATGACGACGAGTTCGAGGACGAGGTCGCCGGCGAGGGCAACCGCATCGTCGGCGGACGGGCGAAGGCCGTCGTCGAGTACATCGCCCGCTACCTGGCCGAAGAGCCCGACGCCGTCGACGTCGACCTCGAGGAGCGCCGCGGCGAGATCGTGCTGCTGGTGCACGCCAGCCCCTCCGACATGGGCCGCCTCATCGGCCGGCGTGGCCGGGTCGTGCAGGCCATGCGCCAGCTGACGCGGGCCGCGAGCGCGTCCGAGGGCGTGCGCGCGACGGTCGACGTCGCCGAGTAGAACCCGCGGGCGCGTGGACGCGCCGCAGCGCCTCGAGGTCGGCCGGGTCGGACGCCCCCACGGGCTGACCGGCGAGGTCGCGGTCACGTTCAGCTCCAACCGCGACGAGCGCCACGCCGTCGGTGCCGTCCTCTACGCCGGGGACCGGCCGCTCGTCGTGGAGGCGGCGCGGCCCCATCAGGGCCGCTGGCTGCTGCGCTTCGAGGGCGTCACCGACCGCGACGCCGCGACCGGCCTGCGCGGCACGCGCCTGCTCGCCGATCCGCTCGACGTCGACGACGACCCAGACGAGTGGTGGGTGCACGACCTCGTCGGCGCCGCGGTCGTCGACCGGGCCGGGCGGGCCCACGGGCGCGTCGCCGCCGTGGAAGCCAATCCGGCGCACGACCTGCTCGTCCTCGACGACGGCACGCTCGTCCCGGTCGTCTTCATCGTCGAGCACGGCGACGGGCGCGTCGTCGTCGACCCGCCCGACGGCCTGCTCCCGGGCTGAGCCGTGCGCATCGACGTCTTCACGCTCTTCCCGGACTACGTGCGCGGCGGTCTCGACGCGTCGCTGCTCGAGAAGGCGCGCGCCGCCGGGCGTCTCGACGTGCGGCTCCACGACCCGCGCGGCTACACGACCGACCCGCACCGGAGCGTCGACGACACGCCCTTCGGCGGCGGTGCGGGGATGGTGCTGCGCCCCGAGCCGCTCTTCGCCGCCGTCGAGGCGGTGGACCCGCCGCGCCCGCTCTTCCTCCTCGGCCCCGCGGGCCGGCGCTTCGACCAGGTGCTCGCCCGCGACCTCGCCGCGACCGCGGGCTTCTCGCTGCTCTGCGGCCGCTACGAGGGCGTCGACGAGCGGGTCGCCCAGCATCTCTGCGACGGCGAGCTCTCCATCGGCGACTACGTCCTCGCCGGCGGCGAGGCCGCCGCGCTCGTCGTCATCGAGGCGGTCGCGCG
>DATDGU010000032.1:0-15697 GCA_036521915.1 Acidimicrobiia bacterium
TCCCGAACGACTCCCCCTCGGTGGACGGGAAGCAGGCGAGCGTCGCGCCACGCAGCCGGCTGGCCTTGTCGGCCTCCGAGACGTTGCCGAGCCAGGTGACGTGCTCGACGCCGCGGGCGCGCAGCGCCGCGGTCTCGGGCCCCTCTCCCGCGACCCACAGCACGGCCGGGTCGTCGAGGCGCGCGAAGGCGTCGAGGAGGACGCCGAGGCCCTTGCGGCGCTCGTGGCGCCCGACGAAGCAGATGGCCGGGATGTCGCTTGCGATCGGCACGGCGCCCGCGAACGTGGGGATGTCGACGCCGTTCGGGAGGATCTCGCACGGGCCGCCGAAGTTCTCCTCGACGTTGCGCTGCGCCTCGGGCGACACCGCGGTGCGCACGGTGATGCGGTCCACCATCTTGCGCAGCGGCACGCGCAGCGCCTCGTACCAGCCGTTGCGCCCCGGGTGGGCAGCGTGGAACGTGCCGACGACCGGGATGTCGGTGGCGAGCAGCGCCGTGTGGTTGATCCCGGGCTGGAGCGGCTCGTGGAGGTGCAGCACGTCGGGCTCGAAGACCCGCAGGGCCTCGAGCGTGCGCTGCACCGCCGCCTTCGTCGAGTTGATCGGCGCGATCGACCCGTTCGACGGGAAGCGGATGCTCGGCCCGACGCTCGTCACGCCGGGCAGCGGCGGGGGCCCGTCGGTCGGCGCGAGGACACGGGCGTCGACGCCCCGGGCCCGCAGAGCGCGGGCGAGCCCGAGGACCTGGAGCTGCACGCCGCCGTACAGCGACACCGAGTAGGGGCAGGTCAGCGCGACGCGCAGCGGCCGCCCCCGGCTCACGGCGCCCCCGTGCGGTCCGACGGCCAGTTGGGCTGCATGAGCAGCCACTGCTCGGGGGCGGCGCGGATCAACGTCTCGAGTCGGTGGGCGAGCAGCTGGGTCACGCGGGTCACATCGTCGCGCATCCGCGCCTGACGGCCGGTGGGCAACGCCTCGAGGATCTCGCCCCGGTGGCCGTCGCCGTCGAAGTAGGTGCCGATCGGCAGCAGCGGCGCGCCGCTGCGCAACGCGAGCAGCGCCGGTCCGCCAGGCAGGGTGGTCGCTTCCCCGAAGAACTCGACGGGGACGCCGTCACCGGTGATGTCGCGGTCGCAGACGAGCGCGACGACGCGGCCGGCGCGCAGGTCGTGCAGCACCTCCGACGCGGCGGAGGGCCCGAGCGCGATGACGCGCATCCCGAGGCGGGTGCGCGTCGCGACGAACCAGTCGAACAGCTCGGGGGGCTCGACGGGCTCGGTGACGACCGTGATGCCGTAGCCCTGGCGGGCGAGCCACGCGCCGGCCAGGTCCCAGTTGCCGAGGTGCGGGAGCGCGACGACCGCGCCATGTCCGGCCGCGAGTGCGGCGTCGAGGCGCTCCCGTCCGTGGCAGACGAACCCGTCGAGGAGCGGTCCGGGGTCCTCGGCGGCGAGGCGGAACAGCTCGTGCCAGTAGCGGCCGTACGCGTCGAACGTCGCGTGCATGAGACGCCGTCGCGTCGCCGGGTCGAGTGGGTGCCCCGCGGCGCGGTCGAGGTCGCGGGCGACCTGGTGGCGGCGCGCCGGGTTCGTGGCCTCGAAGACCCGAGAGGCGTACCGGGCCAGCGGCGCGGCGAGCGCGGGTCCGAGGACCCGCGCGACCTCAGCGGCGGCCCGATACCCGAGGTAGGCGGCGTGCGCGCGCGGCTCGGCCACGGAAACTTCGAAGCCGGTGCGAGCGGCGTTCGCGGGTCGCAGCCGACGGCGTCGGCTCCTCGTTCGTCGCTTGGCGCCACACCATGACGAAGCGGTGGATCGCCGTGAGCGTCGTGAGGGCGAGCATGATCCACAGGACGGGGACGAGGATGTTGAACGCCAGCCCGACGCCGAGCAGCACGAGGCGCTCGGCCCGCTCCATCACGCCGCCCCGCGCGTTCAGCCCGAGCGACTCGGCCTTCGCCCGCTCGTAGGAGACGAGCATCGAGACGGCGAGCACCGCGAGGGCGAGGACGGCGAGCTCGCCGTCACCGCCGGTGAGGTGCCACGCGACGCCACCCAGGAGGAGCGCGTCGGCGACCCGGTCGCAGACCGAGTCGAAGAAGGCGCCCCGTCGGCCCGCCGTGCCGCTCTGGCGGGCCACGGAGCCGTCGAGCACGTCCGGCAGGCCGGTGAACAGGAGGCCGAACACAGCGAGGAGCAGGTTGCCGTTGGCGATGAGCAGCCCGGTGCCGGCCGCGGCGACGAGCCCGAAGACGGTGAGCAGGTCGGCGGACACGCCGAGGGTGTGCAGGCCCTTCCCGACTGGTTCGAGGGCCTGCTCGGCCTTGGCGCGCCATCTCCGGTCGAGCATTCGGACCTCCAGGCGCCGCCGAGATGTGGTGGCTGCCGCTCAGCGCCGGTGACGGCGCGAGACACGCGAACTCCTCGGAGGGTACCAGGGGTGGCTCCGCCCTGGGGTCATCGCCAGTGCCGCCGATACGATCCGGAGTCCGCGACCACCCGGGGGGAGGACCAGCGGTGAACCCGATGCCGTCGTCGATGATTCGCAACGTGGCGCTCGTCGGGCACGGCGGCGCCGGCAAGACGACGGTCGCCGAGGCGCTCCTCCATGTCGCCGGGCTCACCACGCGGGTGGGCCGCGTCGAGGACGGGACCACGGTCACCGACTTCGACCCCGAGGAGCACAAGCGCACCATCTCGGTGTCGCTCGCCCTCGCCCCCTTCGAGTGGGAGGGTCGCAAGGTCAACCTGCTGGACACGCCGGGCTACGCCGACTTCCTCAACGACGTCGCCGCGGCGCTCCGCGTCGCAGACCTCGCCGTGTTCGTCGTCTCGGCCGTCGAGGGCGTCGAGGTCCAGACCGACGCCATCTGGCGCCTCGCCGCGGCCCGCGACATGCCGAGGGCCATCTTCGTGAACAAGCTCGAGCGGGAGCGGGCGTCCTTCAGTCGCACGCTCGACCAGCTGAAGGACCGGTTCGGCGCCGGCGTCGCGCCCCTCGAGCTCCCGCTCGGCGAGGAGGCCGCGTTCACCGGCGTCGTGGACCTGCTCGCGGACCAGGCGGTCACCTACGACGGCACGAGCGGACGCGGCAGCACCGGCCCGATCCCCGAGGACATGGCGACCGAGGAGCACACCGTCCACGATGCGCTCGTCGAGGGCATCGTCGTCGCCGACGACGACCTCATGGAGCGCTACCTCGGCGACGAGACGATCGCGGTCGACGAGCTCGAGCGGGCCCTGGCGAAGGGCATCGCCGAGGCCACCGTCTTCCCGGTCCTGTGCGGCAGCGCGACGAAGCTCATCGGGATCGATCGCCTCGCCCGCTTCATGGCCGAGGACGGCCCGGCGCCCGAGATCGTCGACGGGCCGGCCGCGGCGTTCGTGTTCAAGACCGTCGTGGACCCCTACGTCGGGCGGGTGAACCTCTTCCGGGTCCTGCAGGGCACGATCGAGCACGACGCCACGTTGGTGAACGACCGCACGGTCGCCGACGAGCGCCTCCACCAGCTCGTGTCGGTGCGGGGCAAGGACCAGGAGCCGCTCTCGAGCGCGCCGGCCGGCGACATCGCGGCCGTCGCGAAGCTGAGCGACACGGGGACCGGCGACGTGCTCGGCACGCGTGGGGCGGCGATCGACGTCGAGCGCCTCGAGCGACCCGAGCCCGTGCTGCCCGTCGCGATCCGGGCCAAGTCGAAGGCCGACGAGGACAAGCTGGCGAACGCCCTGCACCGGCTCCAGGACGAGGACCCGGCCGTACGGGTTGAGCGCAACGCCGAGACCCACCAGACGCTGCTGTGGGGCATGGGCGAGACGCACCTCGGGATCGCGCTCGAGCGCCTGCAGCGCAAGTTCGGTGTCGGGGTCGAGACCGACGACGTGAAGGTCGCGTACCGCGAGACGATCACCGACATCGCCGAGGCCGAGGGGCGCTACAAGAAGCAGACCGGCGGGCACGGCCAGTTCGGCGTCGCGTTCCTCCGCGTCGCGCCCCGCGAGCGCGGCGCGGGCTTCGAGTTCAATGACGCGATCGTCGGCGGTGCGATCCCGCGCCAGTTCATCCCGGCCGTCGAGAAGGGCGTCGTCGAGACGATGCAGACCGGCGGCGTGTACGGCTACCCGGTCGTGGACGTGAGCGTCACCTGCTACGACGGCAAGTACCACTCCGTGGACTCGTCGGAGATGAGCTTCAAGATGGCCGGCTCGATGGGCTTCAAGGAGGCGATGGCGAAGGCCGGCCCGATCCTCCTCGAGCCGATCAGCGACGTCGTCGTCACCGCGCCCGAGGACGCGCAGGGCGAGATCATGGGCGACCTCAACTCCAAGCGCGGGCGCATCCAGGGCTCGGCGAGCGTCGGCAACGGCGAGGTCGAGATCACTGCGCTCGTGCCCACCTCCGAGGTGCTGCGCTACGCGATCGACCTGCGCTCCCTCACCGGCGGGCGGGGCCGCTTCACGCTGCACCACTCCCACTACGACCCGGTGCCGTCACACCTCGCTGGGAAGCTGGCACCCGCGACGGCGTCCTAGCGGGAGCTCCGAGGGACGTCCGTCAAGCGGTCGGGTCGCCGCGCAGGCGACGGCGCTACCCGGTGAACGCGGCCGTCGGTATGACCGCGGCCGGCGCCGCCGGTGACGAGCAGCTGTCGGTGGTCGGGTCGTAGGCGATGATCACCCGCCCATCGGCGGCCGGGCTCGTCCCGGGGTCACATTGGTGGCGCCGGCGACGACGAACGACGACCCGCCACCGCCGCCGCTCCCGGCGAGATTTGTCGCCGTGCTTCGTAACCTTGAGCGCGGTGGACGCTGCCGAGCTGCGCCATTGGGCGATCGAGGAGGCTGACGAGCTAGGCCCGGAACCGGCCGACGCCGCCGAGCTCGAGTTGCGGCGTGAGGAACGGTGGGGTGCGGTCGTGCTGCTCTGCGGTCTCGCGGACGACGACCCGGAGGTGTTGCGCCGCGAGTCAGGTTGCTGATGAGTGGGCCGATCAGCGGGCGAACGCGTTGCTACTCGAAGCGGCCGCGCTCGACACCGAGGGCGGTTAGCGCGTTTACCCGGTGAATGCGGCGGTCACGATCGTGCAGGCGTTGGTGGTCGGGTCGTAGGTGATGGTCACCTGACCGTTGCCTGTCTGGGTTGCGGTCACCCGAGAGCTGCTCGTCGCCGCCAAGGTGATGAACGAGGAGCCACCGCCGCCACCACCGCCGGCCAGGGCACCGGCGCCGCCGCCGTAGCCCCCTCCCCCGGCGCCGCCGGACCCGCCGGCGCCACCGCCGCCGAAGCCGATCCCGCCACCGCCCCCGTTGTGGAGGGGGAGGCCGCTGCCGCCGTTGCCGCCCGCGTTGTCGCCCATGCCCCCGGTGCCCGATGCCACGTCTCCGGGAGGGCCGCCCGTGCCGGTTCCCGAGCCGCCCGGGACGAGCAGGCTCGCGGGGCCGGTGACGACGGAAGCACCGCCACCACCCCCGCCGCTGCCCTGTTCGCCGCCACCGCCACCGCCGTCACCGCCAAGTAACCCCGCCGAGTGAACGTCGCCTCCCGCGCCAGGCTGCCCGTCTCCCGCGCCAGGCTGCCCGTCGGCGCTCGCCCCGGGGACGCTGTCCGGCAACACTCCACCCTGCCGCTGCCCGCGACGAGCACTTTGAGCGTGCTACCCGGGGTGACCGGAACCCGCGCCGTCACCGTCGCGCCGTCACCGCCGGTCCCACGTGGCGCGCCTGGGCCGCCCTGCCCGCCCGCGGCCGTGACCGTGACGAAACAGATGCCGGCTGGCACCGTCGCGGTGCTCGTTCCGGGCGTGCCTGACGAGAACAGCGACGTCGTCGCCGCCCCCGCCGGGCCAGCGCCCATCAGCGCCACGACGCCCACCAGCGCCGTCGCGGCCACCAACACCCACCCCCATGACGCGCAACCGCACCCGGGCCTCCTCCGCCTCGCCTGGCCCCCAACTCAGAACCCCGGGACTCCCGCGCCCAACGCTGTGCTCCCCGCCCCCGTCCGTTGCCATTGCTCGGGATTGGCGTGAACGCTGTGCCCCTGGACTTGACTCCGTAATTCCGGTGAGCGTGCCAGCGAGTCGAGTGCGCCTCGGATCACCGAGGGCAGCCATGCGGGACTCACGCGGCGGAAGGCTACGCAGGTCCGGCGTATGTCGCAGCGCGGTCCGTATGCTCGCCTCCGTGATCTCCGAATATGTAGGCCAGGCGTTCGTTGTCGACGATGACGGCGACGAGGTCGAGGTCCAGGCACTCCTCCGCGTCGAGGACGACGGCTGGTGGGGCGGCGACCTTATTGGCCCGGTCAATTGGCTTCGGTTCGCATCGAGCAAGCCGCTGTTTGAATTCGCCCTCTCCGACCGTCGCGTGGGTGCGGCATTCGTGAGCGAGTTCGATCAGGCCGACACGATGCAGCGCGTCATGATCGCCGGCGTGGGCGAGGCGCCGTTCTAACGCTCCGCGCGGCGCTCTACACCTCAGCGAAGAAGAACCGAGCGCGCAGTTCGTCCACACCTCACCTCAGGCCCGTGGCCCGGTTGACCTAACCGGTGAACCGCGGCTCGACCGTGATCACGACCGGTGCGGGTGCCGCGGTCTGCGTGGCGCAGGGCGGCGGCGTGAGCGGCGTGATGCTGAGCTGCGAGGGTTGGAGCGCGCCTTCCAGGGAGAAGTACGTGCTGATCCCCGTCGGCGGCGCGCACGGGTTGCTCGTGGCGGGGAAGAGCCCGTTGTCGAAGTTCACGTTACCGCTGGCCAGGTCCGCCGAGATGTTGCTGAAGGAAGTGTGCGGCCCCTCGTAGGTGGTCGGCCCGAAGGGGCAGCCGGGCTGCGGGGTGATGGGGGGCACGCTTGAACACAGGCCGTCGGGGGGGGTCTCGGCCATGAAGTTGAAGGTCTGCGCTCCCGGTGTGGCCACGCCCGTCAGGTGGAGCGTCGTGACGGGGAAGTTCGAGTTGTTCTGCACGCCGACCAGGGTGTCCTCGGTGCCGTCATAGGGAGGCTGGTTGGTGAGGTCGGTCTGCTCGGTGACCGTGCCGTCTTGATGGATGGTCAGCAGGATCGCGCAGCCCGTGTCGACTCCGACCGCCGGACATTGGGTGAACATGGGGTCCGCCTGTGAATGGGGCGCGGGTATGTTCGGGTGCGGCTCACCGTTGGGGGAAGAACCGCCCGACGTCGTCTGCGCGTTGACCGGCGAGGCGATCAACGCGGCGACGAGCGGGATGACAAGCATCGTGCCTGCGGCAATGAGCCGGGCCTTGACCATCCGGTTGACTCCCTCAGATATAGGGTTCGCCCAAGATGTCGGGTTCCGCGCACCGACGCCGTCGCCGGGTGACTCGGAATTCTTAGCACACCGAGGCGCCACCACGGCGCCTCCCAGCACCACCGCCCTGGCCCACGTCGTCGCAGCAGACCCCGCCGGACCCAGCTCCCACCAGCGCGACCACCCCGACCAGCGCCGTCGCCGCCGCACCAACACCCGCCCCGAGCACGCGCAACCGCACCCGGGCCTCCCTCCGCCTCGCCTGGGCCCCAGGGTCAGAACCTCGGCAACGTAGCACCGGGCCGCCGAAACGACCCGACCCCTACCGTCGCGAAATCAGCCGACTTGTACCTGATGCTGTCCGCTCTGACTGAAATCGGACGGGTTCGATACGGGAACTGTGAGGGTTCCCCCGATTGTTGCCCCGGGGAACGCGGCGACCATCGATGCAGTCGCGTTGGGCTGAACCGTGCCGCCCTCTGGTTCAGCGACGTCACCTGGCACGACTTGGAATTGCTGCCCTCCGGGCTCGACGTACTGGGCGGACGAAACAAATACGTTGCGGGGCCCGTCGGGTGCTCCGTGAGGGGCGGCGTTGGCGCCCCGACGGCGCTGCGCACTTGACGATTACTTGGGTGATCGGACTCAATCCGTCGAGGGTGATGGGCTCGAGATCGGTCCTCTGGGCGTCGAGGAGCGCTTTCACAGCACGCCGCCCAACTGGTCGTAGGAGGCGAGGGCCCGGTCGGTGGCACGCGCCGCGCCGTACCGTCGCATCACGGCCGGGTCGGTCCATCCGCCCAGCTGCGCGAGCGCGCCCTCGTCGCCGCCGCGGGCGAGCCACTGGTCGGCGAACCGATGTCGGAGCGCGTGAAAGTGCGTCGGCGGGATGCCGGCCTCGGTGCAGCGGCGTTTGAGCATCGCGTCGGCGCCCTTGCGGCCGAGCGGACCGAACCGGGTCAAGAACAGTTCGGGCAGGGCCGCGAGACGTTGCCGCGCTCGGGTTCTGATGTAGCGGTCGAGCGCGGCGCCCGTCTCAGGGTCCACCCGCGCGACGCGGGCCTTGTCGCCCTTGCCGTGTCGGATCACGATGAGACGGTTTCGGAGGTCGACGTCGGCGACGTGCAGGGCGCACAGCTCGGAAATGCGGGCGCCGGTCGCGGCAGCGGTGCGGATGAGGGCGAGGTCGCGCCGTTCAGCGAACCCCTTCCCCGCGCACGCCTTGAGGAGCAGTCGGAGGTCCGCGTCGTCGGGGATGCGGGTGGGTGGCGGGTTCGCCCGCTCGACCTTTACCCCCAACGTGGGGTTGTCGGCGATCTCGTCCTCGGCGGCCGCCCATGCGTAGAACGACCGGAAGGCGATCCAGCGCGACCGCAGCGTCGACTGAGCCTTCCCCTCGGCCTTGAGGGCCGCCAGGTAGCGCTGCACGTCCTGGCGGGTCACGTCGAGCAGTCCACGGCCCTCAGGGAGCGCCCCGGCGAAGCCTTCGAGGCAGGCCCGGTAGAACCGGCGGGTGCTGTCGGCCTTGTCATGGAGCGCCAGGGACCATGAGTCCATTAGAGCGGCCGTCTCGGGCGTCGAAGTCATGCATGGATTGTACCCGGTAGAGCACTGTACTAGGGTCAATCCTGCTGCTGACCTGCGAGAACACGCACTCAGAGGTCGGACCAGTCCTCCGGGTTCGTCTCGGTGTAGTCGCCGAGGACGTGGCCGTCGACGCCGTCGAGCTCGACGAGGCCCCGCACGCTCGGGGGTGTGTCCGCGCTGTAGAGGAGGATGCGCCATGTCGGTCGGGACCGCAGCCCGCGCCAGGTGAGCTGGGCCGACGCGTGGCCGACCGGGAACCCGACGGTGCGGGTGGCGACGACGAGCGCTTCGGTCTGGTCGATCTCGAGCGGCCAGGCCGTCAGGACGTGGTAGCCGGCGATGGCGAGGAGCCCGAGCCCGGCGCCGAGAAGACCCGCGTTGGTGCTGATCGCGTACCCGAGCCCGCCGAGCGCGGCCGCGCCGACGAGCCAGGCGGCGGCGACGAGCCGTCGACGGGGGCTGGGGAAGAGGTAGGGGCCGACGTATGCGGTGACGTCGAGATCGGCGGGGAGGGCGTCGGCCGCGGGCTCGCTCACGGCGACGAACTTACGACGGCCAGGCGGCGGCGAGCTTCTCGCGGCTCACGTCGAGGGGCTCGGGCAGGACGCGGGCCTCGGCGACGCTGGTCAGGAAGTTCGTATCGCCGACCCAGCGGGGCAGGACGTGGACGTGGAGGTGGCCGGGGATCCCGGCACCGGCCGCCCGGCCGAGGTTCATGCCCACGTTCACGCCGTCCGGCGTGTACGCGGCCTTCACCGCGGCGGTGGCGTGCTGGGTCATCCGGATGAGCGCCCCCGCCTCGTCGGCACTCAGGCCCTCGAGGTCGCCCGTGTGGCGCGTCGGGGCGACGAGCAGGTGCCCCGACGTGTACGGGTAGCGGTTCAGGATCGCGAAGACGTGCGGCTCCCGCGCCACGATCTCGTCGTCATCGTCGTTGAGGGCGCAGAAGAGGCACTCGCCGTCGACGGGTTCGGCGTTGGCGACACCCTCGATGTACGTCGAGCGCCAGCCGGCCCAGAGCCGGTCGAGGCTCACCGCCGCTCGTCGACGTCGGCGGCGAGGCTCGTGACGAACGCGTCGACCGCGACGTTGCGTTCCGGGTCCTCGGTGCCGCGAGCGTTCACGCCGACGGTCCGGCTCTCGACGTCCTGGTCGCCGACGACGAGCACGTAGGGCACCTTCTGGAGCTTCGCGTCGCGCACACGAGCGCGCAGCGTGTCGAGGTGGGCGGCGACGAGCTCGACGCGGTAGCCGTCGCCGCGCAGACGCTCGACGACGTCGGTGGCGTAGGCGTCGTGGCGGTCGGCGACGGGGAGGACGGTCACCTGCACCGGGGCGAGCCAGGCCGGCAGCGCACCCGCGTAGTGCTCGAGCACGATCGCGAAGAAGCGCTCGATGGACCCGAAGAGCGCGCGGTGGATCATCACCGGGCGACGCCGCTCGTTGTCGGTGCCGACGTACTGGAGGTCGAAGCGCTCGGGAAGCTGGAAGTCGAGCTGGATCGTCGAGATCTGCCAGGTGCGCCCGATCGCGTCGCGCGCCTGGACCGAGATCTTCGGCCCGTAGAAGGCACCGCCGCCCTCGTCGAGGAGGAGCTCGAGGCCCATGCTCTCGCCGACCTCGCGCAGGACGCGGGTCGCCTCGTCCCAGTCGGCGTCGCTCCCGAACGACTTCCCCTCCGGTCGGGTGGAGAGCTCGAGGTCGAAGTCGGAGAGCCCGTAGTCGCGCAGCACCCGGCGCACGAACTCGATGATCGAGCGCACCTCGTCGGCCATCTGCTCGCGGGTGCAGAAGATGTGCGCGTCGTCCATGGTGAGGCCGCGGACACGCGTGAGACCGTGCACGACGCCCGAGCGCTCGTAGCGGTACACGGTCCCGAACTCGAAGAGCCGCAGCGGCAGCTCGCGGTAGGAGCGGGGATGGCTGCGGTAGATGAGGATGTGGAACGGGCAGTTCATCGGCTTCACGTAGTACGCGGTGCCGCCGCCGGATCCCTCGTCGACGAGCATCGGCGGGTACATGTTCTCGGCGAAGGTCTGGAGGTGCCCGCTCTCCTCGAAGAGCTGCGCCTTCGTGATGTGGGGCGTGTTCACGAACGAGTAGCCGGCCGCCTCGTGTCGCCGGCGGGAGTCGTCCTCCATCACGAGGCGCACGATGCCGCCCTTCGGGTGGAAGACCGGGAGGCCGGAGCCGATCTCCTCGGGGAAGGAGAACAGGTCGAGCTCGGCACCGAGGCGGCGGTGGTCGCGCCGCTCGGCCTCCTCGAGGCGGTGGACGTGCTCGGCGAGCGCGGCCTCGGACTCCCATGCTGTGCCATAGATGCGCTGGAGCGCCGGCTGGTGCTCGTCGCCGCGCCAGTACGCGCCGGCGACGCGCATGAGCCGGAACGCCCCGAGCCGGCCCGTGGTCGGGACGTGCGGCCCCCGGCAGAGGTCGACGAACGCGCCGTCGTCTCGGGGGTTGCGGTACACGGAGATGACGGCGCCGTCGCCGACCTCGCTCGTGTCGACGCGCTCGATGATCTCTCGCTTGAACGGCTGGTCGGCGAAGAGGTCCAGGCCCTCGTCGCGGGCCACCTCCTGGCGGCGGAAGGGCTGGTCCTCGGCGACGATCTCGCGCATCCGGGCGCTGATGCGCTCCAGGTCCTCGTCGGTGAAGCGGGCACCGTCGGGGAGGAGGAAGTCGTAGTAGAAGCCGTCCTCGATCGCCGGCCCGATGGCGTACTGCGCGCCGGGGAACAGGTCGGTGACGGCCTGGGCGAGCACGTGGGCGGTCGAGTGGCGCAGCACCTCGCGCCCCTCCGGGGTCGCGGGGGTGACCAGACGCAGACGCGCGTCGTGGTCGAGCGGCCGGTCGAGGTCGACCCACTCGTCGTCGACGATCGCGGCGAGGACGTCGCGCGCCAGGCGCGGCCCGATGGCCGCCGCGACCTGCGCCGGCGTGGTGCCCTTCGGGACGTCCTTCGTCGACCCGTCGGGCAGCGTGATCGTGACGTCGGCCATCGACTCGACGGTATCCGACGAGGGTGTCACGAACCCGACGTGTTCTCGTCCGGCCGGTCGAGGTCGACGCCGATCAGCGTGCCGAGCTCGCGCAGCGCCGCGGGCGCGCGCGGGTCGTCGCCTTCGGAGAGCACGGCGCTCGCGAGGTCGTCGAGCGCCTCGACGGCGTGGGGCGCGTCGAGGTCGGTGTCGAGCGCGGCGCGCACCCGGGCCGCGAAGGGTGTCGGGTCGGGACCGCCGGGCCGACGCGCCGCGGCGAGGAGCCGGTGCAGCAGCGCGATGCCCTCGTCGAGATCGGTGTCGTACCACTCGAACCCGGCGCGGTAGTGGTGGCGCATCAGCGCGAGGCGGATGGCGCGCGCGTCGGCGACCTTCAGGAGGTCGCTCACGAACACGAGGTTGCCGAGCGACTTGCTCATCTTCTCGCCCTCGTAGCTGACCATCGCCGAGTGCATCCAGTGGCGGGCGAACGGCGCACCCGTGACGCTCTCGCTCTGGGCGATCTCGCACTCGTGGTGCGGGAAGATCAGGTCGGTCCCGCCGCCGTGCAGGTCGAGGGGCGTCCCGAGGTTCGCGGTCGCCATGACCGAGCACTCAATGTGCCAGCCGGGCCGTCCGACGCCGAACGGTGCCCGCCAGGCGGGCTCGTCGGCGAGCGATGGCTGCCACAGCACGAAGTCGAGCGGGTCGCGCCGGTGCGGGTCCTCGGGGCGACCGCCACGGGCCGCGGCGAGGCGGATCATGTGGTCCCGCGAGTAGTGCGACAGCTCCCCGAAGCGCGGG
This sequence comes from Acidimicrobiia bacterium, assembly GCA_036521915.1. Taxonomy (GTDB): domain Bacteria; phylum Actinomycetota; class Acidimicrobiia; order IMCC26256; family PALSA-555; genus PALSA-555. The sequence continues at coordinate 12,637 of DATDGU010000032.1, forward strand.
AACGTGGAGACGTCGAAGTAGACGGTGCCGTGGGTGAGGTAGGCGTGGCCCCCGTCGAGCAACTGGCCGATCATCTCGATCATCCCCGGCACGGCGTCGGTGGCGCGCGGCTCGGCGACCGGTGGGCGCATCCCGAGGGCGTCCATGTCGGACCAGAAGCGGCCCAGCTCGGCCTCGGCGAGCTCGAGGTACGGGACCCCGAGCTCGCGGGCCTTCGGGAGGATCGAGTCGTCCACGTCGGTGACGTTGCGCACCATGCGCACCTCGTGGCCGAGCTCCTCGAGGCGGCGGGCCAGGAGGTCGTAGGCCAGATAGGTGGCGGCGTGGCCGAGGTGGGTGGAGTCGTACGGGGTGATGCCGCACACGTACATGCGCACGACCGGCCCGGCGACGAAGTCGACGACCTCGCGCCGCGCGGTGTCGAAGAGCCGCACGGTCACGGCGTCTAGGCCTCGACGCCGTCGAGGCGCAGCGTGCCGTGGCCCTTGTGGCGCAGGTTCACGGTCAGGATGACGGCGGCGAACGCCTCGACCGCGGCCGCGTTGGCGAGCGAGCCACCGTCGAGAGCCCGCAGCCCGTCGATCTCGCCGAGGAGCCCCATGACCTGCAGTCGCGCCTGCTCGTCGTCGCCGCACACCACCACGTCGGTCCGGAGCGGCGTGTCGAGCTCGCCCATCGCGCCGGCGGGGACGTGCTGCAGCGCGGCGACGACGCGGGCGTCGGGTGCGGCGGCCTGCATCGCCGCGGCGAGCGAGCCCTCGGGCGGCATCACGGGACGGAACTCGCGGCCCTCCTTGCGCAGGCCGTTCGCCATGGCGATGACGACCTTGCCGGCGAGCTGCGCGGCGTGCGCCCGGGTGGTCTCAAGGGCCGCCTCCCAGTTCGTGGCGACGACGACGAGGTCGCCCGCCGCGGCGGCCTCCTCGTTCGTCGCGGGACGCAGCGAGTCGAGGCGGCTCCCCCACTGCGTCTGCAGCTCCTCGACGACGGTCGCGGCGCGCGCCCGCTGCCGCGAGCCGGCGAGCACCGTGTGGCCCGCGTCGGCGAGGCGAGCGGCGATGCCGCGACCCGCCGGGCCTGTGGCGCCGAGCACACCGATCTCCATCGGGCGCCAGCATGGCACGGGCGCGACACACGAACGGCCGGTGCCGCCCTACGCTGGGTGCCGTGGAGCAGGTGTCGCGACCTCGTGCGCCGTGGTCACTGAAGGCCTTCGGGATCATCGTGCTGGCGCTGCTCGCCTGGCTGCTGCTCGGCTCGGCGCTCAGCGTGGCCCGTGCCGCGATCGCGATCGCGGGCTACGTGATCGTCGCCTTCGTGGCGTACACGGTCGGCAAGTGGGTCGGACGCCACGGTGCGCCGCGCGCCTGACGCCGACGCGCCCGGCCCTCAGCTGATGCAGTCGGGTCCGAGCAGGATCCGCAGCTCGGCGTAGAGCCCGTTCGTGACGTCGACGCAGTAGTCGTCGGCGAGGCGCAGCACCGTGGTGCGCTCGGGCCGCTCGAGGTGCACGAACACGGGGCTGTCGCCGGGGTGACGGGCCAGGAGCTCGCGGAGCTCGCCGACGCGGGTGTCGGAGAGCCGCGCCAGCTGCACGCGCAGGCGCACGGGCGCCGAGCCCTCGAGGGTGATCTCGGGGCGGGACAGCTCCATCGCGACGATCTTCGGCTGCTCGTCGCGGCGGTCGACCCGGCCGCGCACGCACACGATGGCGTCGTCCTCGAGCAGATGCCCATACTCGGTCATGGTCTTCGGGAACACCATGACGTCGAGTGCGGCGCCGAGGTCCTCGAGCACGAACGTCGCCATGAGGTCGCCCTTGCGGGTGTACTTGCGGGCGAGCGACGTGACGATCCCGCCGACCGTCTTCGCCTCGCCCTCCCGGCCGTCGCGGAACTCGGCGAGTCTGCAGTCGACGTGGCGGCGCAGCGCGCTCTCGGTGCCGAGGAGCGGGTGGTCGCTCACGTAGAGGCCGAGCATCTCCTTCTCGAAGTTGAGGCGGGTCTTGCGGTCGAACTCGGTGTCGGGGATCGCGGTCGGCTCGCCGAGCGTGGGGCCCTCGCCGTCGGTGCCGTCGCCGAAGAGGCTGAGGATCCCGGCGTCGCGCTCACGGCGTCGGGCGACGGCCTGGTCGACGATCGGCTCGAAGGCGTGGAGGAGTCCCTGGCGGGGGTGGCCGAGCGAGTCGAAGCCGCCGGCCTTGATGAGCGACTCGACGGTCCGCTTGTTCAGCGCCGCCAGGTCGACCCGGGCGCAGAAGTCGTGGAAGTCCTGGAACGGCCCGCCCTCGGTGCGGGCCTCGACGACCATCGCGACGACCCCCTCGCCGACGTTGCGGACCGCGGAGAGCCCGAAGCGGATCGACGGGCGGTCGTCGACGCCGACGTGCACCGAGAAGTCCGAGACGGATTCGTTCACGTCGGGGACGAGCACCTCGATGTGCTGCTGGCGGCACTCGGAGAGGAACACCGCCGTCTGGTCCTTGTTGGTGCGGACGCTCGTGAGCAGCGCCGCGAGGTACTCGACGGGGAAGTTCGCCTTCAGGTAGGCGGTCTGGTAGGCGAGGTAGCCGTAGCCGACGCTGTGCGACTTGTTGAACGAGTAGTCGGCGAAAGGCTCGATCGTGTCGAAGATGCGCTCGCCGAACGCGCGGTCGTGGCCGAGCGCGACGCAGCCGTCGACGAACTTCGAGCGCTCCCGGGCGATGAGCGCCCGGTCCTTCTTGCCCGTCGCCTTGCGGAGGTTGTCGGCCTCCTCGAGCGTGTACCCGGCGAGGCGCTGCGCCACGAGCATGAGCTGCTCCTGGTAGATCATCAGCCCGTACGTCGGGGACAGGATCGGCTCGAGGTCGGGGTGCGGATAGTCGACCGGCCGCCGACCGTTCTTGCGATCGGCATACGCGGTGTGCCAGTTCTGGGCCATCGGGCCCGGCCGGTAGAGGGCGACCATGGCCGCGATGTCCTCGAACGTCGTCGGCGCGAGCCGCTGCAGCAGGGCGCGCACCGGCCCACCCTCCAGCTGGAACACGCCGATGGTGTCGCCCTTGCGCAGCAGATCGAAC
>DATDGU010000033.1:0-2876 GCA_036521915.1 Acidimicrobiia bacterium
GGTCGTCGCACGCGCTCACCTCGTCGGGCGGGTGGGCCGACGGTAACGGCCGGGTCGGCTCAGTCGGCCGCGGCCGGTGACGCGGTGAGCGCGCGCGCCACGGCCTCGCCCGAGCGGATCGCGCCGTCCATGTAGCCGGCCCACACCGACGCGGTCTCGGTGCCCGCCCAGTGGATCCGCCCGCACGGCGTGCGCAGCGCGGGACCGAACTGGGTGAGCACGCCAGGTGGCAGGTGCGCGCCGTAGCAGCCGCCGCTCCAGCGCTCGGCCGACCAGTCGAGCTCGAGGTACTCCGACGGCGCCGCGGCGCGGGGCCCGAAGTGCTCGGCGAGGCAGTCCAGCGTCTCGGCCCGCCGCTCGACGAGGGTGCGGCGCGACAGCTCGCGGGCGTGGACACCCTCCACGAACGAGAGCAGGACGCCGGGTACGCCGCTCGGTGGCGAGTTGTCGAACGTCAGCTGCACCGGGCCGACGTCGCTCGTCACCTGGCCGGTGAGCCCGTCGTCACGCCAGAAGGCCTCGTCGTAGACGGCCATCGACTTGATGACGGACCCCATCGGCATCCGCTGCGTCAGCTGGTCGCGCCACGACGGCAGCGCCGGCTCGTAGTCGATGCGGCCGGCGAGGGTCGGAGGGATCGCGACCACGACGGCGCCGGCGGCGACCGTGAGCCCGTCGGCGTGCACCGTGACGCGGGTGTCGTCCTGGACGATGCGCCGCACCGGGCACGACAGGTGGACCGCGTCGCCGAGCTGGGCGGCGAGACCCGTCGCGAGGACCTCGGAGCCGCCGACGACGCGCGATTCCTGGGCGCCGTCCGCGACGTTGAGGAGCCGGTCGAGCAGCCCACCGGCGTGGCTGTAGAAGAGGAAGTGGAGGAGGGACAGGTCCGCGGCCTCGGTGGCGAACACGGCGCGGACCGCGAGGCGGAGCATCTCGCGCGCCCCACGGGCGCCGACGTGGCGGCGCAGCCACGACTCGACCGTCTGGCCGTCCCACTCCTCCGCGTCGGCCGCGGTCCACGGCTCGTCGAGCGGCACGCGCCGCGCCATGCGGTCGAGGCGGAGCTGGGCCTGCCCGATCGACGCCAGCACCCGGGGCGGCAGCTTGGGGATCGCCCCCTGATAGCGGCGGTGCATGCCCCGATACGCGACGAGGTTGTGCCCCTCGTTGTACGTCGGGAAGAGCGCCGCGCCGAGGTCGTCGGCGAGCGCGAGGGCGCGGTCCTGGGTCGGCCCGACCCACTGCCCGCCGAGCTCGACGACGACCCCGTCGCGCGTCGCCGCGTTGAGCACCCGACCACCGACGCGGTTTCGGGCCTCGAGGACCACGACGGCGCGCCCCGCGGCGGCCAGGTCGCGGGCCGCGGTGAGACCCGCCAGCCCCGCGCCCACGACGACGACGTCGGTGTCCACGCGCCGTGACGCTACCTGTGACCGCGTCGACCGGTCGGGGCCCGGCGTTACCGTGAGCGGCGTGTGTGACCTCCTCGTCGCGCTCGGGCCCGCCGCCGACGCGGGACGCACGCTGTTCGCCAAGAACTCGGACCGACCCCCCGACGAGGCCCAGGAGATCGAGTGGCTCCCGCCGCGCCGCGACGACGGCCGGGTCGCGACCACCTACGTCGAGGTCGACGCCGCGCCCGACTGGACGATCGGTGTCCTCGCCTCGCGGCCGACGTGGATGTGGGGGCTCGAGCACGGCGTGAACGAAGCCGGCGTCGCGGTCGGCAACGCGGCGATCTTCACCACGCTCGACCCGCGCGACGCGCCGCCGGCGCTCACGGGCATGGACCTCGTGCGGCTCGCGCTCGAGCGCGCCACTACCGCCGAGTCGGCCGTGGAGGTCATCCTCACGCTGCTCGACCAGTACGGGCAGGGCGGCAGCGGCCACCACGGCGTCGACGATCCGTATTGGTCGTCGTTCCTCGCCGCCGACGCGAGCGACGCCTGGGTCGTGGAGACGTCGGGTCGCACGTCGGCGACCGAGCACGTCACCCGGACCCGCGCCCTCTCGAACCGCACGACGATCCCCGCGTTCGACGCCGAGCACCGCGACCCCGCGATCGACAACCGCGTCGTCGTCGATCCCCGCTGGCACGCCAGCCAGGCCTGCCTCGGCGAGGAGCCCCTGACCGTCGTTGGCCTCGAGCGGCACCTGCGCGACCACCGCGGGGAGGGCGGGTGGAGCGTGTGCATGCACGTCGCCGACTTCTCCGTCACGACCGCCGGCGTGGTCGCCGAGCTGCCCGGCCCCTTCCCGAGCGGCCGATCCCTCGCGCACGTCTGCCTCGGCGCGCCCTGCGCGTCCATCTTCGTGCCGCTCGCCGTGGGGCGGTCGCTCGGCGTCCCGCCGCAGTGGGCCCGCTTCCAGCACCTCACGCCGCACCAGGCCGACGCGCTGCGGGCCGTCGAAGCGGACCTGGCCGCCGAAGCGCCCGCGCACGCCGACGAGGACGCGTGGGCCCCTGAGGCGTGGCGGCGCGTCGACGCCTGTCTCTAGTCACGACGCCGACGTGCCAGCGTGTGGGCGTGCCCGCCGACCCGATCCCCGCCACGGTGACGTGGCGACGCGGCCGGTTGCGACTCCTCGACCAGCGTGCGCTCCCCGAGCGGGTCCGCTACGTCACCTGCGGGAGCGTCGCCGAGGTCGTCGACGCCATCCGCCGCCTGGTCGTCCGCGGCGCGCCGGCGCTCGGCGCGACTGGCGCCTACGGCGTGGCCCTCGCGGCCTCGGCCGAACAGACACCCGCGGCCGTGCGGCGCGCTGCCGCGCGCCTGAAGGCGGCGCGCCCCACCGCGGTGAACCTGGCGTGGGGCGTGGAGCAGGCGCTCGCCGCGGCCGAGGCGGGCGGGCCCGGCGCGGCGCTGGCGCGG
>DATDGU010000034.1:0-2103 GCA_036521915.1 Acidimicrobiia bacterium
GTCGGGCGCCCCGGCGGGGTCACGCCCCGCCCGCGCCAGCAGCGCCGCCGGAAGCGCCGCTGACGCCCGTCCGCTCGGGCCGCACTGGCTGGAGGAGAGAGGAGCGGACGGGGCTGGGCCCGGTCCTACGATGACGAGGGACATGAGCACCCTCGAGGTCCGTCCCGACCGTCCCGACCGCCGCAGCGCGCTGACGCGCCCCTGGCGCCGCCACCAGGTCGCCGACGAGCTGGCGCCCCTTCTCGCCGTCTACCAGACCCGCCACCGGAGGGCCGACACCGCGCTGATCGAGCGCGCCTACGACGTCGCCCGCGAGGCCCACGCCGACCAGGTCCGCCGCTCCGGCGAGCCCTACGTCGAGCACCCGCTCGGGGTGGCGATGGTCCTCGCCGAGCTCGGCCTCGACGACGTCACGATCGCCGGTGCGCTCCTGCACGACTCGGTCGAGGACACCGTCGTCACGATCGACGACATCGACGCCGGCTTCGGCCCGGAGCTCGCGGCGATCGTCGACGGCGTCACCAAGCTGGACCGTCTCCAGTTCGACTCGCGGGAGGCCCAGCAGGCCGCCACCCTCCGCAAGATGCTCGTCGCGATGGCGAGCGACATCCGGGTGCTGCTCATCAAGCTCGCCGACCGGCTCCACAACATGCGCACGATCGGGTCGCTGCCCGAGGCGAAGCAGCGCCGCATCGCGCAGGAGACGCTCGACATCTACGCGCCGCTCGCGCACCGGCTCGGCATCCAGGACCTGAAGTGGCAGCTCGAGGACCTCGCGTTCGCGGTGCTGCACCCGAAGCGCTACGCCGAGATCGAGCAGATGGTCGCCAGCCGCGCGCCGGCACGCGAGGTGGAGCTCGACCGCGTCCTGTCCGAGTTGCGGGCCCGCCTCGCCGAGCTGCACATCGACGCGCAGGTGCAGGGCCGGCGGAAGCACCTGTGGTCCGTGTACGAGAAGATGGTCGTGAAGGGCAAGGAGTTCGACGACGTCCAGGACCTCGTCGGGGTACGGGTCATCGTCGACTCGGTGAAGGACTGCTACGGGGCGCTCGGCTCGATCCACGCCCTGTGGGCGCCGGTGCAGGGGCGCTTCAAGGACTACATCGCCATGCCCAAGTTCAACCTCTACCAGTCGCTGCACACGACCGTCGTCGGACCGGGCGGGCGCCCGATCGAGGTGCAGATCCGCACCAAGGAGATGCACCGCCGCGCCGAGTTCGGCATCGCCGCGCACTGGGGCTACAAGGAGCGCTCGCCCGCCGAGGACCTCGCCTGGCTCCAACGCATGGTCGACTGGCAGCAGGACACCTCCGACCCCACCGCGTTCATGGAGACGCTGAAGGTCGACCTCCACGAGGACGAGGTGTTCGTGTTCACGCCGAAGGGCAAGGTGATCACCCTCGGGTCGCGCGCCACGCCCGTCGACTTCGCCTACGCCATCCACACCGAGGTCGGGCACCGCTGCATCGGCGCCCGCGTGAACGGCCGGCTCGTCCCGCTCGACTCGGTGCTCAGCTCGGGTGACACCGCCGAGATCTTCACGAGCAAGGTCGAGGGTGCGGGGCCGAGCCTGGACTGGCTGCAGTTCGTCCATACGCCGAAGGCGACCAGCAAGATCCGCCAGTGGTTCTCCCGGGAACGCCGCGACGAGGCCATGGACGCCGGCCGGGACGAGCTCGTGAAGGCGCTGCGCCAGGAGGGCCTGCCGGTCCAGAAGGTCACGGGCTCGGACGCGCTGAAGACCGTTGCCGAGGCCTTGCACTACCAGGACCTCGACGCGCTCTACGCCGCGGTGGGGGAGCACCACGTCTCGGCGCGCGCCGTCGCCCAGCGGGTCGACCGAGAGCTGCGTGGCGGCGAGGAGCAGCTGCCGGTCACCACGGCCCGGCCCCCGCACGCGCCCGCCGGGCCGGCCCGCGCCCGCCGCGTCGGCGTCCACGTCGAGGGTCTCGACGACGTGATGGTGCGCCTCTCGCGGTGCTGCACGCCCGTGCCCGGCGACGAGATCATGGGCTTCGTGACCCGGGGCCGTGGCGTCTCGGTCCACCGGGCCGACTGCGCGAACGCGACGGCGCTCGCCAGCCAGACCCAGCGTGTCATCGA
>DATDGU010000035.1:0-2935 GCA_036521915.1 Acidimicrobiia bacterium
AAATCCCACGGAGGGTGAGAAATCGGCCACTGAGCGTGGGAGGCCCGGAATGCGGCGGGGCGGGCGGGGCGGGCTCTTAGACTGCCGAGAGCCCGGCTCGCCCCGGACTGTCACGAGGGAGGCGCGGCCAGGGCAGGGCCCGGCCGCCGACGAGGAATGGGGTGTCTGTGCCTGAGCCGTCCGAGGCGCTGCGGCGCACCGACCCAGCCGTCGCCGACATCGTCCACCGCGAGCTCGAGCGTCAGAACACCACGATCCAGCTCATCGCCTCGGAGAACTTCACGTCCGAGGCGGTGCTCGCCGCGCAGGGCTCCGTCCTGACCAACAAGTACTCGGAGGGGTATCCGGGGCGGCGCTACTACGGCGGGAACTGGGTCGTCGACGAGGTCGAGGAGCTCGCCCGGGCGCGCGCCTGCGAGCTGTTCGGGTCGGAGCACGCAAACGTGCAGCCGCACTCGGGCGCGAACGCCAACATGGCGGCGTACTTCGCGCTGCTCGATCCCGGCGACGTCGTCATGGGGATGCGACTCGATCAGGGCGGCCATCTCACGCACGGCTCGCCCGTCAACATGAGCGGACGGCTGTACCGGTTCGTCGCCTATGGCGTCACCGACGACACCGAGCGACTCGACTACGACGCGATCGCCGCGCAAGCCCGGGCCGAGCGCCCAAAGCTGATCGTTGCCGGCGCGACTGCCTACCCGCGGGTCATCGACTTCGACGCGTTCCGTGCGATCGCCGACGAGGTGAACGCGTTGCTGCTCGTCGACGCCGCGCACATCGCGGGGCTCGTGGCCGGGGGCGTACACCCGTCGCCCGTCCCTGCCGCCGACGTCGTGACCCTCACCACCCACAAGACGCTCCGCGGGCCGCGCGCCGGCTGCATCCTCTGCAAGGAGCAATACGCCACCGCGATCGACAAGGCGGTGTTCCCGGGACTCCAGGGTGGCCCGCTGATGCACGTGATCGCGGCCAAGGCCGTGTGCTTCCGCGAAGCGCTGGCGCCCGGCTTCGCCGAGTACGCCGGGCAGATCGTTGCCAACGCGGAGGCGCTCGCTGCCGACCTCGCGGATGAGGGGTTCCGGATCGTCTCCGGCGGCACCGACAACCACCTGCTGCTCGTGGACCTGCGACCGTTCGGCGTCACCGGCAAGGTGGCCCAGGAGGCGCTCGACGCCTCCGGGATCACGTGCAACAAGAACACGATCCCGAACGACCCCGAGAAGCCGTTTGTCACCAGCGGTCTCCGGCTCGGCACGGCGGCGGTGACGACGGCGGGGATGGGTGAGCCGGAGATGGCGGAGATCGCCTCGCTCATCGCCCGAGTGCTCCGCGACGTCGACGACGGGCAGATCCGCACTGAGGTCCGCGAAGCCAGCGCCCGACTCTGCTCGAAGTTCACGCCGTATCCCGACCTCGGCTGAGCCGCCGTGCTCGGCTACTCGATCGTCGGGGCCGCGGGTGCGATCACGACGTTCCTCGTCGCGTTCCTCATGCGGCGGCTCGCGCCGCGCATCGGGGCGGTGTCGATGCCGGGCACCCGCAGCGTGCACACCGAGCCCATGCCCTCGCTCGGCGGCGCCGCGATGTTCGCCGGGTTCCTCGTGGCGATCGCGGTCGCCTCACAGCTGAACCAGTTCCGGGAGATGTTCGCCGACTCGTCGGAGCCCCTCGGGCTGATGCTCGGCGCGGGCGTCATGTTCATGACCGGGATGCTCGACGACCTCCGGGAGGTGTCGCCGCCGGCGAAGGTGGCCGGGCAGGTGCTGAGCGGCAGCATCCTGTCGCTCTTCGGGGTCACGATGCTCTTCTTCCGGGTCCCCTTCGCCAGCTACCAGTACATCGTTCTCTCGCCCGACCTGGCGCCGCTCGTCACCGTCGTCGTCGTCGTGGTGCTGGCGAACGCGATCAACCTCATCGACGGGCTCGACGGGCTCGCCGCCGGGATCGTCCTCATCGCCGGCACGGCGCTGTTCCTCTACGCCGACCGGCTCTTCAAGGCCGGCCTCCTCGAGGGCTCCAACATCGGCCCGCTCGTCGCGGTCATCGCCGTGGCGGTCTGCGCCGGGTTCCTGCCGCACAACTTCAGCCCGGCGCGCCTCTTCATGGGCGACGCCGGCGCCATGTTCCTCGGCGTGCTCATGGCGGTCACGACGATCACGATCGGCGGGCGCACCGCCGACGAGTTCAGCGGCCAGACGTACTTCTTCTTCGCGCCGCTCGTGATCCCGATCCTGATCCTCGCGGTGCCGGTGATCGACACAGGGTTCTCGTTCGTCCGTCGGATCGTCGCCCGTCGGTCCTTCGCCGTCGCCGACCGCGAGCATCTCCACCACCGACTCATGCGCCTCGGCCACGGCCCGCGGCGGGCCGTGGTCATCTTGTGGCTCTGGACCGCGCTGCTCTCCGCCGTGGCGCTCATCCCGACGTATACGAACCGGGGCAACGCCCTCGTGCCGCTCGCGTTGGGCGGCCTCGCCCTCCTCCTCTTCACCTACTTCCACCCCGGGTTGCGGATGCGATCCCCGGGCCCCGAAGATCAGGCGCGGTGGCGCAGGAAGAAGGGGAACGACGACGTCGTCGAGCTCAGCGAGCGACGGAAGGCGGCCGGCCACCCACGGTGACCGTCCAAGTTGACCCCCCCACGGGGGTCCGGTACTTTGAGAAAGAATTCACAAGCGCCCCCGGCAGCGCCGCCGGGCGGCGTCACTGCGAGGGAGCCCCCCAGGTGGAGGACCGACGGCGCCGGACGGTGCCGTGGCAGAGCGGGTTCGGCGACGGACTCAGCCAGGCCATCGACATGATCGGCCCGCCAGTCATTCTGGGCCTGCTCGGCTGGTTCCTCGACTCCCGGCTCGGCACCAGCCCCATCTTTCTGGTTGGCTTGGCCGTCCTCGGCGTGGCCGGGGTGTTCATCAAGACGTACTACGAGTAC
>DATDGU010000036.1:0-3833 GCA_036521915.1 Acidimicrobiia bacterium
GCGAACCTCGTGCTCGATACCGCCGGCCATTTCATCGGCACGGCGATCGGCAAACGGCTCAACCGGACCTACGAAGAGCGCATCAGCCCGGCCCTCGAGGAGCAGCAAAGCCGCGCTGGAGAGCAGTCTCGCCAAGAGCAGGCGGCCATCATCGAACGTCATCCTGACCGACGCGGCTGCATGCGTGACCAGGTGCTCTTCGTGGTCGGCGGCACCCGCGTCGCGCCGTTCACCGACGTCATGCCGATCACCCGGGCGCACGCCGACGCGCTCGTACACACGCTCCGCGCTCCCTGATCCGCGCTGGCTCGGCAGCCTTCCTGCCGCTGCGAAGAGTGCCTCTCCGCGCCAGCGCGGTTGCCGGTAGAACGCGAGCTGTGCCCGAACCGGATGATCAAGCGGGCAGGATTCGCCGGCGCCCCATCTCGCTCTACTGGGCTTCCGCGTGAACAGGGCAGGGCACATCGGCACTCGCCTCCTCAGTGTCGGCTGCATGATCGCCATCGGATGTGGCGTGGCGGCGTCGGAGGTGTCGGTGGCGAGCACGGCGCCGAACCGGGCGGCATCCTCCGGTACGACGGATTGGCCCTGGCCGGGGCGCGATTCGTCGAACTCTCGGTCGGCGGTGGGATCGGCGATCGTCGCGTCGAACATCAACCGCTTGGCACCGGTTTGGGACGTCCCCACGCCGGGCGCACTCACCACCGCCGCGCTCATCGTTGGAAACACTGTCTATGCCGAGGACGATCGATGCGTCGTGGTCGCTGTTGATCGAAGCACGGGCCGGACGATCTGGCAGTCCCCGTCGGCAGGATTCACCATCGGCCCCGAGGGTGTAGCCGTCGCATCTGGACGGGTGTACGCCACCACGTCCAACGGCGTGGAGGCACTCGACGAGGGGTCGGGTCAAACGATCTGGACCCGACAACTGACCAACACTGCAACGTCAGGTGTGGACATCCAGCCGACCGTCGTCGGCAATCAGGTGCTGATGGCCACGGTTCCGGTCAGCCCAGGTATCCAATACCAGGGCGGCGACCGCGGCCAGCTCTACGCCTTGAACGCCCGGTCCGGCACGGTCGACTGGTCCTTCGACACGGTGGATTCGCCTGACCTCTGGGGGAATCCGGCCGTGAACTCGGGCGGTGGCGCGTGGTATCCACCCGCGGTCGACGTCGGAGCTGGCGTCGTCTACTGGGGGACGGCCAACCCGGGACCATTTCCTGGAACAACCCAGTATCCGAACGGATCGAGTCGTCCCGGACCGAACCTGTACACGGACTCCACCGTGGCACTCACCCTGAAGACGGGGCGACTGCGCTGGTTTGATCAGGCTGTGCCCCACGACCTCTTCGACCAGGACTTCGTCGACACGCTCGTCACCGAGGCGAACATCAACGGCACCACCCAGAAGGTCGTGGTCGGTACTGGGAAGGGCGGGCAGGTGCTCGGGATGGACCCCACCACGGGCCATGTCTTGTGGAAGACGACGGTCGGGGCGCATGAGAACCATGACCTCACGGCACTCCCGGGACCCACACCGGTGCTGCCCGGGACCTACGGCGGCGTCCTCTCGCCGCCGGCGGCCGCGGACGGCCGCGTGTACCTCGCTGTCCTCAACGCGCCCAGCGTGCTGTCCCCCGACAAAACCGCCTACTTCGGCGGCCAGATCGGCACGATGAACGGCGAAGTCGACGCGATCGACGCCGCGACGGGACGGCACCTCTGGACAGCCTCGATTCCCGGGGACCCGACCGGAGGAGCCACGGTCGTCAACGACCTCGTGATCACCGGCACCTATCAAGGTCAGCTCATCGCGCTCAACCGTCAGACCGGCCGAGTGGTCTGGACCACCAACCTCGGGTATGGGATCAGCGGCTGGATGGCAATCGCCGGGGACCTTCTGGTCGTCCCCACGGGCACCGTCGGCACTCGAGGCCACCTCGTCGCATTTCGACTACCAGCCCGCTAACGAAGGCGTGCCGGGCGCCCTCACTTCCACGGACGTGGGATGCCCGAGAGGGAGACGCCGGAGTCCTGGGCGTCAATCCGCCGAGCGCCTCGCTCACCGGCAGACGCGAAGGCATCGTCAAGACGAGTGGATCCGCGAGCCACGATGAATTAGCCGTCGCGACGTTCTATGCAAGAGTGATTCGGTGGCCGCGATCGTCGTCGAAGGGCTCTGCAAGCGATACGGCTCGAACAACGCGGTGCAAGGAGTCAGCTTCGAGGTTGCGTCCGGTGAAGTGTTCGCATTGCTGGGCCCCAACGGCGCGGGCAAGACCTCGACGATCGAGATCCTCGAGGGCTTCCGCGAGCGAGATGCTGGCCGGGTCGAGGTCTTGGGCTATGACCCCGCGCAGCGCTCGACAAGCCGGGCACTTCGCGAGCGGCTGGGGATCGTGCTCCAGGAGTTGGCGGTTGAACCGTTCCTAACGGTTCGGGAGGTGGTTCGACGTCAAGCCGGGTTCTATCCAGCGCCCCGGGACGTCGACGAGGTGATCGGACTCGTCGGTCTGACGTCCAAGACCGATGCTCGCGTGAAGACCCTCTCGGGTGGCCAGCAGCGTCGCCTCGACGTCGGCTTGGGGATCGTGGGACGCCCGGACTTGGTCTTTCTGGATGAGCCAACCACCGGATTCGACCCTTCGGCGCGTCGCGGCGCGTGGGAACTGGTTCGGGCGCTCCGCTCCCAGGGCGCCACGATTGTCCTCACGACGCACTACATGGACGAGGCAGAAGCGCTCGCCGACCGCGTGGCGGTCCTCGACAACGGCCAGATCGTGGCACAGGGATCACCAGCGTCGCTCGGCGAACGCGAGACCGCGACCGCGCACATCGAGTTTCGGCTCCCTCGCGGCGTGGAGGTCGCCGACCTGCCGGTGGCTACAGAGCCGGCGATGTCCGGCGACCGCGTCAGGATCGAGACCACCAACGAGGTGCAGATCCTGCAGCAACTCACCAAGTGGGCACTCGACACGGGAAACCCGCTTCCGGGACTCACCGTGCAGCGCTTGACCCTCGAAGACGTGTACCTGCGCCTCACAGGCGGGGCCGACGCCGCCGCAGACCAGTGAAGACGGACACCTCGAAACAGCAGCGCAGGTCTGATCTTCGGTTGGTCGGTCACGAGGTCATCTACGAGCAGCTGGCCTTCTGGCGTAACCCGTTCGCCGCGGCGTTCTCCGTCGGGTTTTCGGTCGTGTTCTTGGTGCTCCTCGGGCTGACCGGCACCCACGACCACATTTCGTTCCTCGGGAACATCCGAACGGTTCAGTACTACGTGCCGGGCTTCATTGCCTACGGCGTCATGGCCACATGTTTCAACGTGTTGGCCCTCACGCTCGTGACCAGACGCGAGACCGGTCTGCTCAAGAGACTCCGGCTCAGCCCGCTACCGGCCTGGATCTACTTGACCGCCCTGCTCGTCAACGCCTTCATCATCTCAGCGCTGCAAGTCGCTGCGCTCCTCGCCATCGGCCGGATCGCCTACAACGTCGCATTGCCTCGCGAGCTCGGCGCCCTCATGCTCGCCGTCACCGTCGGCGTCGTCGCATTTGCGGCACTCGGCGTCGCGGCGAGCAGCCTGGTGCCCAATCAAGAGGCAGCTGGGCCAGTCCTGAGCATCGTGTTCTTCGTACTGCTCTTCTTGTCGGGTCTTTGGTTCCCGCTGAAAGCCAACTCTGCGCTCGCTCAAATCTCGGCCTGGTTCCCGATTCGCCACTTCATGGTCGCCACATTTGCCCCCTACGACCCGCGCGCCGCCCCCTACGCCTGGCACGACCTCGCCATCCTGGCTGCGTGGGCTGTCGTGGCAATCGTCGTCGCCCGAC
>DATDGU010000037.1:0-15959 GCA_036521915.1 Acidimicrobiia bacterium
GTCGTGTCGGCGGGCGACGACCAGCACCCGCTCCCCCGCCTCACGTTCACGTTCCCGGCGCTCGCCCGCGCCGAGCTGATCGTGTTCACGGTCGACGGCGCGGCGAAGCGTGACGCGCTCGCCCGGGTCCGACGAGGCGACGATGGCCTGCCGGCGAGCCGCGTGCGCGCCCCCCGGGTCGTGTGGCTCGTGGACGAGGCCGCCGCCGGCGACCCCTAGCATGCGGTCATGCTGAGCCGCCAGGAGGCCCTGGCCATCGCCGCCGTGCCCCTCCCGGAGCTGCTGGACGCGGCGTCGAGCGCCCGGGACGCGGTGCGCCCCACGCGGGTGACGTTCTCGCCCAAGGTGTTCATCGCGTTGACGATGCTGTGCCGCGACCACTGCGGGTACTGCACGTTCGCCAAGCCGCCGGCACGGGTCGCCGCGCCGTACCTCGAGCTCGACGAGGTGCTGGCGATCACACGCCCCGGGGCGGCCGCCGGCTGCCACGAGGCGCTCTTCACGCTCGGCGAGGCCCCCGAGGCGCGCTACCCGGACGCCGCCGGGTGGCTCGCGGCCCACGGCTACGCGTCGACGGTCGAGTACCTCGCGGCCGCCGCCGAGACCGTGCTGGCCGAGACCGGCCTGCTGCCACACGCCAACGCCGGCGCGCTCGACCGGGGGGCGCTCGATTCGCTGCGGCCCGTCAGCCCCTCCCAGGGGATGATGATCGAGACGCTCGCGGCGCGCCTCGCGGCCCCGGGCGGCCCGCACCACCGCGCGCCCGACAAGACGCCGGAGCGCCGCCTCGCCACCCTCGACGCCGCCGGCGCGGCGCACATCCCGTTCACGACGGGGATCCTCGTCGGCATCGGGGAGACGTTCGAGGAGCGCGTCGACGCCCTGCTCGCCATCCGCGAGTCCCACGAGCGCCACGGCCACGTGCAAGAGGTCATCGTCCAGAACTTCCTCGCCAAGCCGGGCACGGCGATGCACGGGCACCCGTCCTGCGACCGCGACGACTACCTCCGCACGATCGCGGTCGCCCGTCTGCTCCTCCCGCCGGCGATCCATCTCCAGGCGCCGCCGAACCTGAGCGACGACCTCGGGCTGCTCCTGGCGGCGGGGATCGACGACTGGGGCGGCGTGTCGCCGCTCACGCCCGACCACGTGAACCCGGAGCGGCCCTGGCCCGCGCTGGAGCGGCTCCGGCACGCCACGGAGACGGCGGGCAGGACGCTCGCGCCGCGGCTCACCGTCTACCCGGAGTACGTCCGCGACGGCGAGCGCTGGCTCGACGAGCACGTCCGACCCGCGGTGCGTCATGCGTCCGACGCCGAGGGGCTCGCCCGCGACGACGGCTGGTCCGCGGGCGGCTCGGCCGCGCCACCCGAGCTGCTCGTCTCGCTCCCCCGTCCCGCGCCCCGCGGGCCGGTGACCGAGGTCCTCGACGGCGTCCTCGCCGGCGAGGAGCCGGGCGTCGCCGAGCTCGTGACGCTCCTCGAGGCCCGCGGCCCGGAGGTGTCCGACGTCGCCACCGTCGCGGACACGCTGCGCCGCGAGGCGGCCGGCGACACGGTGACGTTCGTCCGCAACCGCAACATCAACTACACGAACGTGTGCACGTTCCGGTGCCGGTTCTGCGCGTTCTCGAAGGGCCCGCTGTCGCTGAACCTCCGCGGCGACCCCTACGTGCTCGACGTGCCCGAGATCCAGCGCCGCGTCGTCGAGGCGGTCGACCACGGCGCGACCGAGGTCTGCCTCCAGGGCGGGATCCACCCGGACTACGACGGCGACCACTACCTGACGGTGACGCGGGCGGTGAAGGCGGTGGCGCCGGACATCCACGTCCACGCCTTCACGGCGCTCGAGGTGACCGAGGGCGCCCGCCGCCTCGGGGTGCCGCTCGTCGACTACCTGCGCGAGCTGAAGGACGCCGGGCTCTCAACGCTGCCGGGCACCGCGGCGGAGATCCTCGACGACGAGGTGCGGGCGATCATCTGCCCCGACAAGGTGAACACCGAGGAGTGGCTCGAGGCCCACCGCGCCGCGCACGGCATCGGGCTGCGCTCGAACATCACGATCATGTTCGGGCACGTCGAGTCGCCGGTCCACGTGGCGCGCCACCTGGTGCGCACCCGGGCCCTGCAGCGAGAGACGGGCGGGTTCACCGAGTTCGTGCCGCTGCCGTTCGTGCACATGGCCACCCCGATCTACCTGCAGGGCCGGGCCCGCCGCGGCCCGACGTTCCGCGAGGTGCTGCTCGTGCACGCCGTGGGCCGCATCGCGTACCGCGGCGCGCTCGACAACGTGCAGGCGTCCTGGGTGAAGGTCGGGGTCCGCGGCGCCCGCCAGCTGCTGCGTGCCGGCTGCAACGACCTGGGCGGCACCCTCATGGACGAGAACATCTCCCGGGCCGCGGGGGCGTCGCACGGCCAGGAGCTCGACGATGACGGCTTCCGCTCGATCGTCGACCCGCTCGGTCGCCCGCTCGCGCAGCGCACGACCCTCTACGGAAGGACGCAGACCGTCGGGCGGCCGTTGCGGCCGCCGGTCGACGAGCAGGTGCCGGTCACGCTCGGCGTGCGCGCCGCGCCGTGACCGAACCGGCCTCCAGCGCGAGCCTCGACGTCGTCGCCGTCGGCCACGCGCTCGTCGACGTGCTCAGCGCGACGAGTGACGAGTTCATCGACACCCAGGGCCTCGCCAAGGGCGGCATGGCGCTCATCGACGCAGCCCGCGCCACTGATCTCTATGCGCAGATGGGCCCGGGCACCGAGGTGTCCGGCGGGTCGGCGGCGAACACGGCCGTCGGGGTGGCGTCCTTCGGTGGGCGCGGCGCGTTCATCGGCCGGGTGCGCGACGACGAGCTGGGGCGCGTGTTCGCCCACGACATCCGCGCCGCGGGCCTGCGCTTCGAGAGCGCCCCCTCGGCCGACGGGGCACCGACCGGCCGGTGCCTCATCCTCGTGAGCCCGGACGCCGAGCGGACGATGAACACGTTCCTCGGCGCGGCCGCCCAGCTGCACCCCGACGACGTGTCCCCGGACCTCGTGCGCGCCGCGGCCGTGACCTACCTCGAGGGGTACCTCTTCGACGAGCCGGACGCGATGGCGGCGTTCCGTTTCGCGGCCCAGACCGCCCACGATGCTGGGCGTCGCGTCGCGCTGAGCCTGTCGGACACGTTCTGCGTCGAGCGACACCGACCCGAGTTCGTCGCGCTCGTCGAGCACGATGTCGACATCCTCTTCGCGAACGACGCCGAGGCGTGCGCGCTCTTCGAGACGTCGGCCCTCGCCGACGCGCTGGAGCTGGTGGCCCGTCACTGCGACATCGCAGCGGTCACGAAGGCCGCGGCCGGGTCCGTGGCCGTGGGGCGCGAGGAGACCGTCGAGGTCCCGGCGGTCCCCGTCGACCGGGTGGTGGACACGACGGGGGCGGGCGACCTGTTCGCCGCCGGGTTCCTTGTCGGCCTCACGCGCGGGGAGGGGCTGCGGCGATGCGGCGAGCTCGGCGCGCTCGCCGCGGCGGAGGTCATCTCGCACTACGGCGCGCGCCCCGAGCGGCGCCTCGCGGACCTCGCGGCGTCGCCGCCGCGGTGAAGCTCCCCCGCTACCGCACCGGGGACCCCGCCCTGGACGAGGCGGTGGCCGACCTGGCGTCCCGGGTCACGGAGCGTGACGCCGACCTGATCTTCGAGCTCGTCACGTCGGCGCTGCGCCTCGCACGCGACCACGCCGATCGGGGCGACGTGAAGATGGCGAACGCCGCGCTGAAGGAGATGCGCTACTCGTTCCACGTCTTCGAGCCGTACCGGAGCCAGTACAAGGTGGCGATCTTCGGCTCGGCGCGCACCCAGCCCGACGACCCGCTCTACGACCAGGCCCGCCGCTTCGCCCGCGCGATCGCCGCGTGCGACTGGATGGTGATCACCGGGGCGGGCCCGGGGATCATGGAGGCCGGCATCGAGGGCGCCGGCCCGGAACGTGCCTTCGGGGTCAGCATCCGGCTGCCGTTCGAGGCGGCGGTGAGCCAGTTCGCCGACGACCCGAAGCTCATCAACTTCCGTTACTTCTTCACCCGCAAGGTGACGTTCGTGAAGGAGGCGGACGCGTTCGTGCTCCTCCCGGGCGGCTTCGGGACCCTCGACGAGGCGTTCGAGCTGCTGACGCTCGTGCAGACCGGCAAGGCCCAGTCCGGGCCGATCGTGCTGCTCGACACGCCCGGCGGGACCTACTGGTCCGGCTGGCTCGACTTCGTGCGCCGCGAGCTCGCCGACAACGACTACATCTCCTCACCGGACCTCGGGCTGCTCACCGTCACCGACGACGTCGACGTCGCGGTCCGCGAGGTCACCGGGTTCTTCAGCAACTACCGGTCGCAGCGTTTCGTCGACGGCCGCCTCGTGCTGCGCCTCCACGCTGCCCCCGACGACGCGACCCTCGCCGCGCTGAGCGAGGAGTTCGCCGACATCACGCGCCGCGGCCGGCTCGAGCGCGTGGACGCCTCGCCGGCGGAGGTCGAGGACAACGACGCGCTCGACGACGCGCGCGTCGCGTTTTGGTTCGACAAGCGCGGGTGGGCGCGCCTGCGCACCCTGATCGACCGGCTGAACGCCGCGGCGCCGCGCGCCGGTTAGGGCGCCCCGTCGCCGCTCGGCTGCTCCTCGGTGGGGAGCGGCGGCATCGGCGCCTGCACGTTCTCGAGCGCGAGGTCCTCGAGCTCGTCCTCGTGCTCCTCGTCCTCGATCTCCTCGAGGCGCCGGACGACGGGTGCGTCGTCGGGGCGGTCGGTCCAGCCGAGGTCCTTCGTCTCATGGCCGGCCATCCCGAGGGACCCGGAGAAGTCGATTCCGGGGTCGTGGTGCTCGGCGTCCTTTGGCTGCTCGCTCATCGGGCTGCTCCCGTGGGGTCGTGACCAGTATGTCCCCAGGTGTCCGGTCGTCGGGACGGTCCGGTCAGGCGCCGTCATCGACACCGGCCCCGAGGGCGCGCCGGGCCCGCTCGACGGCGCGGCGGGCCTGCTCGAGGCGACGCTCCGCGCCCCGTGCCGACTCGTCGCCGTCGGCGACGGCCCGCAACCGGTCGTACGCCGCGTCGCGGAGCCGCTCCTCGGCTGCCGCCAAGCTCTCGATGACATCCGCGAGGTCGGCGAAGTCGTCGTCCGCCACGGTCACCCCACCCGACCGATCGACGGCGTGAGCGTGCGGTGAAGGGTCAGGGCGCCCTCGACGTGACGCGCGGCTCGACTCACGACGCCTCGCGCTGCACTGCAGGGTCAGGGATCGGCAGCCGACCGGGCGAGAGCTTGCCGGCAGGGTCGAACGCGGCCTTCACCCGCGCCGTCACCTCGGCGTTGGGCAGCGGGACCCCGAAGCCCTCCAGCCCCGGCGCGCCCGCCTCGCGCAGGAGCCACCCGTCGCAGGAGCCGGCGACCGCGCGCGCGGCGCGCAGCCCGGCCTCCGACCCCGCGGCGACGTGCACGGTGCC
This sequence comes from Acidimicrobiia bacterium, assembly GCA_036521915.1. GTDB lineage: Bacteria > Actinomycetota > Acidimicrobiia > IMCC26256 > PALSA-555 > PALSA-555. The sequence goes on from DATDGU010000037.1 coordinate 5,469, forward strand.
GACCCCCCACTCCGCCAGCCAGATGACCCCTTCGAGCACGGCGAGCGCCGCGCCGACGTCGTGGAGCCGGCCCGGCGCGACCGACACCCGACCGCGGTGCGGCGCGTCCGGCCACGGCGGCGGGGCGCTGGCCTCGAGCCCGGCGGCGCGCGCCTGGACGGCGACATCGTCCGGATCGCCCTCGAGCAGCACCCACGTGCCCGCGTCGCCGCTCCACGCGATCGTGGAGGGCGCGACGAGCCGCGACCGCACGACGGCTGGATCGTCGCCCGTCCGCCACCACGCCGCCGCGTGCGTCGTCGGCTCGCATCGCAGGATCACCCGGGTCAGCACGCCGAGCGTCCCGAACGAGCCGACGAGGAGCCGCGGCAGGTCGAAGCCGGTGACGTTCTTCACCGTCGGCCCGCCGCCCCGCACCAGCCGCGCATCGCCGGTCACGAAGCGCACCTCGAGCACCCGGTCGCGCAGCGGCCCGAAACGGAGGCGGCGGTGACCCGACAGCCCGACGGCGACGACCCCACCCAGCGTCGCCCGGTCGTCGCGCGGGTCGAGGACGCACTGCTGGCCGTGGGCGCCCAGCGCCGCCGCGAGGTCGGCGACCGTCGTGCCCGCGTAGGCGGTGACGGTCAGGTCGGCGGGGTCGTAGGCGACGATCCCGGCGGGCGCCCGGACCGGCGTCCCGCTCGGCACCGGGCCGCCGACCTCGGCGTGGGTGCCGCCACCGGTCGGGACGACCGTGTCGGCTGCCGCGACGGCGTCGCGGACCGCCTCCTCGGCGCTCAGATCCACGCGCCGGCCGGGACCCGGGTGAGCTCGCCGCAGCGGCTGCCCCGGGGGAGCACCTTGTCGGGGTTGGCGCGCCCCGACGGGTCGAAGGCGTCCCGCAGCCGGGCCTGCGCGTCGAGGTCGTCGGGGCTGAACACGAGCGGCATGGCGTCGCGCTTCTCCAACCCGATGCCGTGCTCCCCGGAGAGCACGCCGCCGGCGGCGACGCACGCGGCGAGGATCGCGTCGCCGGCGTCGCTCACCCGCGGCCAGATCCCCGGCTCGCGGGCGTCGAAGACGATGAGCGGGTGCAGGTTGCCGTCGCCGGCGTGGAACACGTTCATCATGGTGAGCCGCTGCTCCTCGGCGACCGCGTAGACGGTCTCCAGGACGTCGACGAGGCGCGTGCGCGGCACGACCGCGTCGTGAAGGTAATAGTCGGGGGCGATCCGGGCGATCGCACCGAACGCCGACTTGCGGCCCTTCCAGAGCAGGGCGCGCTCGGCGTCGTCGGCCGCGACGCGCACCGTCCGGGCGCCGTGCTCGAGGCCGACCGCCCGGATCACCTCGACCTGCGCAGCGACGCCGGCCTCGAGGCCGTCGACCTCGACGAGCAGCACGGCGCCGGCGTCGCGGGGGTAGCCGGCGCCGACGAAGTCCTCGACGGCCCTCGTGATCTCGGCGTCCATCATCTCGAGCGCAGCGGGGACGATGCCGGCGGCGATGATGCCGCTCACGGTCGCCGCCGCGGCGTGCACCGTGGTGAAGTCGAGCAGCAGGGTGCGCACGACCGGCGGGTTGGGGGTCAGGCGCACCGCGACCCGGGTCGCGATGCCCATCGTCCCCTCGCTGCCGACGAAGCAGCCGCGGAGGTCGTAGCCCGGTTGGTCGGGCTCGACGCCGCCGAGCCGCGCCGTCGCGCCGTCGGCGAGGACGACGTCCACGGCGAGCACGTGCGCGGCGGTGACCCCGTAGGCGAGGCAGTGCGGCCCGCCGGCGTTCGTGGCCACGTTCCCGCCGATGGTGCAGGCCTGTTGGGACGACGGGTCCGGCGCGTAGTGGAGGCCGAGGTGCGCCACGGCCCGGCTGAGGTCGAGGTTCAGCACGCCGGGCTCGACCCAGGCGACCCGGGCGTCGGCGTCGACGTCGAGGATCCGGTTGAGGTGGGTCGTGACGATCACGACGGGGCGCCCGACGGGTGTCGCGCCGCCGGCCAGGCCGGTGCCGCTCCCGCGGGCGACGAAGGGCCGGTCGTGGCGGGCGGTCACGGCGACCGCCGCGGCGACCTCCTCGGGGGTCGAGGGGAAGCAGACGGCGCCCGCCTCGCCGGTCGCGACGCCGGCGTCCCGCCCGTAGAGGGTGAGCTCCAGCGGCTCGGCCCGCACCCGTGCCGTACCGAGCGCCGAGCCGAGATCGGCCAGTAGCGCCACGTCGTCGTCGATCCCCCGAGCCTACCGATACGGTCGATACGCTCGGCGCGCGATGCGTGGACCGAACCGCGAGTGGGTGACGTTCGACGACCCGGACGAGGACGGGCGTCGCTGGCAGATCGACGTGACGTTCCTCCTGTCGTCGTGGCAGTGCATCTTCGGGTGTGGCTGCCAGGGTGTGCAGACCGAGCGGGCGCCGGAGATGATCCAGGGCTGCTGCTCGTACGGCGCGCACTTCTCGGATCGCAAGGACCGCGACCACGTGGTGCGCGTCGCGAAGGAACTCACCGACGACGAGTGGGAGTACCGCGCCTCGGGCCGCAAGAAGGGCATCTACGCGAAGGCGGGCAAGGACGAGGACGGCAACACCGAGTGGCGCACGCGCCTCGTCGACGACGCGTGCATCTTCTTGAACCGTCCCGGCTTCCCGGGCGGCCCCGGCTGCGCGCTGCACCTCCATGCGCTGCGCACCGGTGTGCACCACAGCACGGTGAAGCCCGAGGTCTGCTGGCAGCTCCCGCTACGCCGCGTCGACGAGGAGCAGGAGGACGGGACGGTCATCTCCACGCTCACCGAGTTCGCCCGGGAGGGCTGGGGCGAGGGCGGGGACGACTTCGCCTGGTGGTGCACCGAGGCCCCCGAGGCGTTCACCGGGAAGGAGCCCGTCTACCGCAGCCTCGGCGTGGAGCTGCGCACGATGCTCGGCCCGAAGCTGCACCGCCGGGTCGTCGAGTACCTGGACCAGCGGCGGCGGTCCCGACCCGCGCCGGTCGTGCACCCCACCGAGGTGCGTCTCCTCGCGCGCGGGCGACGCTGAGCGAGCGGCGCTAGAGGTAGAGGCCGGACTGGCCTTCGTCGCGCGTCGACGCGACGGCGTGGACGTCCCGTTCGCGCAGGATGAGGTACTCGTCGCCGCGGATCTCGACCTCGAAGCCGGCGTCGGGCGCGAACAGGACGCGGTCGCCCTCCTCGACGTTGCGCACGGTCGGGCCGACGGCGATGACCTCCGCCCAGTACAGGCGGCGGTCCGCGTTCGCGGTCGCGGGGATCACGATCCCCGCTCGCGACTTGCGCTCGCCGGCCTCGGCCGACGGGCTGGTGAGCAGCCGGTCGGCCGTCATGCGGATGGAGTGCTTGGCGTCGGTGTCGGTGTCGTCCATGTGCTGGCGAGGGTACCGCCGACCGCTTCGTGAGCCCGACAGGGCCGCGATTACCATGCCGCGAGCCGTCCCCTACCGGAGCGCCGTGTCCGACCTCGTCGCCAGCCGCCCCGTGACCGTCACGGCGGCGTGGCCCAAGCAGGCTCGTCGGGCGGCGGGTCGCTACGTCGCGCTGACGAAGCCGCGCGTCGTGGAGCTGCTGCTCGTCACGACCGTGCCCGCGATGATCCTCGCCGCGGCTGGGCTCCCCGACCTCGGGCTCATCGCCGCGGTGCTCGCCGGCGGGGCGCTCGCCGCGGGCGGGGCGAACACCATCAACTGCTGGATCGAGCGGGACCGCGACCAACTCATGCGCCGCACCCGGCACCGGCCGCTGCCGTCCGGGACCGTCGACCCGACCCGGGCGCTCGTCTTCGGGATCGTCCTCGAGGTCCTCGCCTTCGGGCTGCTCTGGGGTGTCGCCAACCTGCTGGCCGCGGCGCTGGCCCTCGCCGCCACCCTCTTCTACGTGTTCGTGTACACGATCTGGCTGAAGCCCCGGACGGTGCAGAACATCGTCATCGGCGGCGCGGCCGGGGCCGTGCCCGTCCTCGTCGGGTGGGCGGCGGTGACCGGCACCGTCGCGGCGCCCGCCTGGCTGCTCTTCGCCATCGTGTTCTGCTGGACCCCGGCGCACTTCTGGGCGCTCGCGCTTCGCTACCGGGAGGACTACGCCGCGGCGGGCTTCCCGATGCTCCCCGTCGTGAAAGGCGACCGCCACGCCGCGACACAGATCCTCGGCTACACGGTCGTCGTCGTCGCGCTGAGCCTGGTCATGCCGCTGCTCGCGTCGGTCGGCGTCATCTACGTCACGCTCGCCGCCGCCGTCGGCGTGGTGTTCATCGTGCAGGCCGTCCGACTGCGCCTCGACACCTCCTCGTCTCGCGCGATCGCGTTCTTCAGCCTCTCGAACGGCTACCTCGCGCTGCTGTTCGCGGCCCTTGCCCTCGACGTCCTCGTCCGCGCCCGCTGACCCGGGCCGCCCCCGCCGCGGTCGCCTCGCCGTCCTCGCCGCGGCCGTCGTGCTCGCCGTCGCGGGCGTCACCGTCTGGGCGGTGACGGCCAGCTCGTCGCCGCACCAGGCCAGCCCGGCCGCAGTGAACGCGCCGCCCACGTCACCCACCACCGCGCCGGGCGCGACGCCCTCCGGCCCGCCGGCGCCTGCCTTCACCGCCGAAACGCTGAGCGGCGGACACGTGACGCTCGCGCACTTGCTCGGCCACCCGGTGCTGGTGAACTTCTGGGCGTCGTGGTGCCATCCCTGCCGCCAGGAGTTCCCGCTGCTCGCCGCGGCCTACGCGAAGTACCGGTCCCAGGGGCTCGAGATCGTCGGCGTGAGCTTCGAGGACATCCCGAGCGACGCGCGTAACTTCGTCGCCCAGGAGCACGCCGACTGGACGTTCGCGCGCGACGACGACGGAGCCATCGCCGCGGCGTACGGGGTGCGGCCGATCCCGGAGACGTTCTTCGTGCGGCGTGACGGCACGCTCGCCGGCCGCCTGCTGGCGATCCCCTCGGCCCGCCAGCTCGACGCGTCGCTCCAGGGCATCCTCGGCGCTTGACTCACTCCTCCCAGCGGAAGGTGCGCGCCGCGAGGAATGGCGCACCGACGGCCCAGGCGACCAGCGTCACGAGGGCCCCGACCGACACCGGGCTGGCCGACAGCGCCTGGCGGACCGTGTCGGACAGCGCCGCCGCGGGCAGCGCGCGGGCGAACGTCTGGAGCGCCGACGGCAGCTTGTCGAGCGGGTAGGCCATCCCGCCGAGGAACAGCAGCGCGAGGAACAGCCCGTTGGCGACGGCGAGGTTGGCCTCGGCGCGCAGCGTCCCGGCGAAGAACAGGCCGATCCCGGCGAACGCGACGGTCCCGATCAGGAGCAGCCCGATCGCGGCGGCGATGCCGCCGTCGGCGTGCCAACCGAGCGCGGCGCCGACGCCGAGCAGGATGAGCGCCTGGATGACCTCGAGCGCGAGCACGCTCACCGTCTTCGCGGTGAGCAGGCCGGCGCGGGAGAGGGGCGTCGACCCGAGGCGCTTCAGGACCCCGTAGCGGCGTTCGTAGCCCGTCGCGATCCCGAGGCTGACCATCGCCGTCGACATGACGGCCAGCGCGAGCACGCCGGGCACGAGGAACTGCACCGGGTCGCGCAGCGACGTCTGCACCACGTCGACCTTCGTGAAGAAGACGAGCACTCCGACGGGGATGGCGATCGAGACGACGAGGCTCTCGCCGCGCCGTAGCGTCAGGAGGAGCTCGACTCGCGACTGGGCGAGCACGGCGCGCAGGGTGCTGCGCACGTCAGGGATCGCGGGTGAGCTGCAGGAACACCTCTTCGAGTGTCCGCCGCCCGCTGCGCAGCTCGCCGAGGCGCACGTCATGGTCCCGCAGCCAGACGGCGAGGTCGGCGACGAGCGCGGGCGACGCGTCGGCGCGCAGTAGGTACGACCCCGGCCGCTCCTCCACCACCCGGTCGGCGCCCACGCCGACGGCTGCGGCGAGCGACACGCGGTCGAGGCCCGGCGATGCGGCGAACCGGGTCTCGTCGGCCGCGGCGTCGAGCGTCAGCTCCGCGGGCGTGCCCTCGGCGACGAGACGACCGGCGTGGATGATGCCGACGCGGTCGCAGAGCTGCTCCGCCTCGTCCATCGCATGGGTCGTGAGCAGCACCGTCGCGCCCCGACCGGACAGCGTCCGCACCTGCTCCCACGTCGTCGCGCGCGCCCGCGGGTCCATGCCGGCCGTCGGCTCGTCGAGGAACACGAGCGCCGGCCGGCCGATGAGCGCCAGCGCGAGCGACAGGCGCTGCTGCTGGCCGCCCGACAGGCGCCGGACGACGGTCCGGCCGGTGTGCTCCAGGCCCACCTGCTCGAGCAGTGCCTGGGGGTCGGCGGGGTCGTCGTAGAACGCGGCGAAGAGCTCGAGCGCCTCGAGAGGCCGCAGGCCCGGGTAGAGGCCGCCGTCTTGGAGCATCACGCCGATCTGGGGTCGGAGCCGCCGGCCGTCGCGCACCGGGTCGAGCCCGAGGACGCGCACCTCGCCCTCGTCGGGGTCGCGGTATCCCTCGAGGATCTCGACCGTCGTGGTCTTCCCCGCGCCGTTCGGGCCGAGCAGACCGAACACCTCGCCCGCCTCGACGCGCAAGCTGAGCCCGTCGATCGCGTGCACGTCGCCGTAGCGCTTCGCGAGCTCGGCGACCTCGATCGCGGGTGTCGCCGAGGGCATCGGAGCGTGAGCCTACCGGAGGCCTCGCGCGCGTCCCTGCTCCCGGCGTCGTGCGCGCCGCGGGCAGATGGCACACGTGGGCGACGAGTACCAGTACGTGCTCTTGATGCTCGCCTGCTTGGTCGTCACGCTGCCACTCGGGCTGTTCCTCGGCGCGCGGGTGTGGCGCCGACCGGGTGGGCACCGGTTGCGCGCCGCGCACAACGTCCATCACCTCTTCGGCGGCGCGCCGTTCGGGTTCCTCGCGCCGGTCGTTCCGGCACGCCTGCGCGCCACGGCGGACGCGCGCGGCCGCGACGACACGCCCCGGGCGGTCAGGCCCCGATCCTGAGGACCGTGCGGCCGACGAGCAGCGCCTTGCGGGCCGTCGGGACGCGCGCCCGGGTGCTGAACACGTCGCCGTCGGCGCGCTCGATGCGGTCGAGGATCTCGGCGTAGAGCTCGCGCGCCGCGCGGACGCAGCGGGCCGACGCCGGCGGCAGCATCGTGAGCCCCACGTCGGCCGAGACGTAGTACTCGCGGTTGCGGTCGATCTCGAAGCTCATCAGCGCCTGCCACTCCGGTGTCGCCCGGCGGGCCCGCGGGTCCGCGCCGAAGCGGTCCAGGTCCTCGCGGGGGATGTACACACGGCCGCGATCAAGGTCCTCGCCGACGTCCCGCAGGAAGTTCGTGAGCTGGAAGCCGATGGCCAGGTTACGGGCGTGCCGCAGCGCCGCACCGGACGTCGGCTCGAGGATCGGCAGCATCATCTCGCCGATCACCACGGCCGAGCCGTCCATGTAGTCGAGCAAGTCGTCGAAGCTCTCGTACTCCTCGACGCTGAGGTCCATCTCCATGGAGCGCAGGAACCGCCGGAAGCAGTCCGGGTTCAGGTCGAACGCGTTCACGGTGTGCACGACGGCCTTCAGCACGAGGTCGTCGGAGTCCCCCCGCTCGAGGTCGGCGAAGAAGCGGTCCCCGAACTCGCTGACCGCCCGCTCGCGCTCGCTCACCGGCACGGGCCCGAGCTCGTCGACGATGTCGTCGGCGTGGCGGCAGAAGCCGTACAGGGCGTGGACGTGGTGGCGCTTGACCCGCGGGAGCAGCATCGTCGCCGCGTAGAAGGTGGTGCCGTACGCCTTGTTCAGCTGCTTGCACCGGGCGTACGACTCGTCGAGGGTCGTCACCCGCGGCCCCACGAGTCGACGCGCTCCGCCGCGAGCCGCCCGGAGATCAGCACCATCGAGATCCCCACGCAAGGCACCGTACCCATCCCGACGAGGGCCAAGCGCGGGACCCGGGCGTCGACGTTCGCCGTCCGGAACGGGCCGCTCTGGAAGAACCGGTGCGCGATGGAGAACGGGGTTCCCGCCTCGAGGCCCGCTGCCGCCCAGTCGGTGGGATCGACGAACTGCTCGACCGCCACATCCTTCACCGGGTAGCCCCAGGCGTCGAGCCGTACAACCAGTGCGTCGCGGCGCTGCGGTGGCTCGCGGGCCCAGTCGACCCGGCCCCGCAGGTTCGAGACGGGCTCGAGGGCATAGAAGGTGGCACCGCCGGGCGGGGCGAGCGCCGGGTCGGTGACGGTGGCGCAGGTCACGAGGACGGAGGGATCCGGCATCGGCTCACCGTGGTGCAGCACGGCGTCGAAGACCTCCCGCCACGCACGTCCGAAGTGGAGGTTGTGATGCGCGGCGTCGGTCGGGACCCGGCCCCGGACGCCCGCGAGCCACAGGACGCATGACGGCGGCGTACCGCGCCCGAGCGACCCAGCGCGGGCGCCGGCAGGCCGAGCAGCGTCCGTAGGTCGACGCCACGTCGACGTCGCAGACGATGGCGTCGGCACGCGCCGTCGTGCCGTCGGCGAGGCGTACCCCGCACGCCGTGCCGTCGGCCGAGCGCAGGATGCGCTACCGGTCGCGCCAGGCCACGTACGTGGCGAGCTCTTGGAGCGCGCCGCGCGCCTCGGCCGTCAACGGCGCGAGCTCCAGTGCGGCGAGCGCCTCGTCGACGAGCGTCTCGATCGCGCGCTCCACCTCGTCGCACGCGCCGCATTCGACGAGGAGCGCCTGCACCGCCAGGACCTCCTCCGGAGAGATGTCCTGGCACCCCACCCGCCGCAGGAGCCCGGCGCCGGCGCCGTCGGCCCGCGCCGACGCGGCGGCCAGGAGCGGCGTCAGCTTGCCCTCGCGCAGATCGTCCCCGACGGGCTTGCCCGTGACGCTCGAGTCCCCGAACACGCCGAGGAGATCGTCGCGGAGCTGGAAGGCCGCTCCGAGCGGCAGGCCGACGCTGCTGAGCGACGCCGCGAGTTCCGGGAGCCGCCCGGCGAGCGCCGCGCCGAGGTGGAGCGGTCGCTCGACGGTGTACTTCCCCGACTTGTAGCGCTCGATCCGCGCGGCCTGGCGGGCGTCGCCCGAGCCGCTCGCCGTGCCGACGAGGTCGAGGTGCTGTCCGACGCACAGCTCGAGGCGCAGCTCGTCGAACACGTGCCTCGCCTCCGGCGGCGCGTCGGCGAACAGGATGTCCGCGTAGACGAACGCGAAGTCACCGACGAGGATCGCTGCGCCCTCGCCGAAGCGCCGCGCCTCGCCGCGCCAGCCGGCGTCGTCGTGACGCGCCATGAACTGCCGATGCACCGCCGGCTGGCCCCGCCGAAGGTTCGAGCCGTCCATGATGTCGTCATGCACCAGTGCGAAGGTGTGCAGCAGCTCGAGGGCTGCGCCGGCGTCGACGACTTGCGGCGCGTCGGGCTCACCCCCCGCCCCGACGTACGCCCAGTGGCAGAACGCTGGTCGAAGGCGCTTCCCGCCCGCCGCGACGAGCTCGCGCAGCGCCAGGATCGGCGCGGCGAGCTCTGGGTCAACGTCGGCCCAGCGGCACGCCTCGGCGTCGAGCAGCGTCACGATCCGCGCTTCGGCGCGTGCGCCGACGGCGAGCAGGCTCGGCGGGACGGTGGTGCTCCGCCGAGGCGGCGCCGTCGATGACATTGCTCGATCGTAGGCCGAGCCCGGGCGACCGACGCTCGGTACGCTCCGCTGGCGTGGCCGACTTCCTCTCCGACGCGTGGATCGAGGACCTCGCGCGCGCCGCGCGGGCCCTACCGGGTGTCGCGAGCCTGCAGGGCGGTCCACCACTCGTCGTCGAGCAGCGCATCCGCGGTCGCGACGGTGAGGTCGTCTATTCGATTCGCTTCGACGGCGACGGCGCGCGCGTCGTCAAGGGCGCGATGGACTCGGTCGACCTCGTCCTGCGCACCGACGCCGGCACGGCGCTGGCGATCCAGCGCGGGAGGACGAGCGCTCAGGAAGCCACGGCGAGCGGCCGCCTGAAGGTGCGGGGCCGCATCGAGCGGCTGCCCGCGCTCGCCGAGGCCCTCAGCAGGCTCGACGATGTGTTCCGCGACGTCCGCACCGCTACGGGCGAGCCGACGGCCGGCCCCGGGCACCCGGCCGAGACCTAAAGGCGGGTCACGCCGGCGCCGATCTTGGCTACAGGTCGAACGGTCGAAGGACGGTCATGACGGTGTCCGCGCCGCCGGCGGGCTGGTACCACCACCGGCGACACGCCGAGGTGCTGCGGTACTGGGACGGTGGTGGATGGAGCGACCAGCTCCGCCGCGTGCCGAGCGCGGGCTGGTACCCGCACCCCCAGGACCCGGCGAGCCTCCGCTACTGGAACGGCTCGGCGTGGACAGCCGATGCCGCGCCGAACCCGACGCCGGCGACACCGGTCGCGCTCGCGCCGAGCCCGTCCCGGTCGCCCGTTGCGTCGGTCGCCACGGCTCCTCCCGCCCCGTCACCGGTCACGCCGCCAGCCGTCGCCCCGCCACCCGTCGCGCCGCCACCCGTCGCCCCGCCAGCCGTCGCCCCGCCAGCCGTCACGCCGCCAGCCG
>DATDGU010000038.1:0-2214 GCA_036521915.1 Acidimicrobiia bacterium
CTGGTGTCGCCGGTGCCGCACCCGTAGTCGAGGATGCGGGAAGGCTGAACGCCGAGGTCCGCCAGGCGCGCGGCGAGCCATCGCACGCGTTGACGGGCGAAGTAGTCCTTGGACTCGCCCGAAACCGCGAGCCCGCGGTTCAGCGCGCTGTCGTAGTTGCTGGCATAGTTGTCGAACTCCGACTTCATTGAGTGGTCCGGCCCCGCCACTATTTCGTAACGGGCCCTTAGCAGCCCGTGGTGTGCGCCGGGATAAACCGGCGTGGAGTCGTGAATGAAAGCGTCATACAGGAAAGGGGTAGCGACCCATCCTGACCCCGAGTCATGCGTGGCCAGTCGCAAGGCTACCATCGAAGCGTTGACAGGGGCACATGTAGGCAGGGCATTGAGCTGCGAAATAATCGCATCCGGAGTGCCGACGTCGTACCACGTGACGGAAGGCCATGCCGCAGCAGGCGCTAACGCGAGCCGGCTGCGGACTCTGCGCAGTCTAAGACCCCAGGCATGCATGGATACTCCACGCGCGAGAACCGGGAGACCCCGTCGACACGCGCCGCAGAAGGGGCGACGCGTCGGGTGGAGAAGGGCATGAGTCCGAAGTCCACCATGCACGTCGGCGGGGAGTCGGACGGCCGCGTAGTACCGACGAAGGGCTCGAACAAGGACGGGCAACCGCCGGCGGAGAGCCTGGAGGGAAGGCGGCCGACCAAGGAGAACATCGAGCAGCCGACCCCGCCCCGGACACAGAGCCGGCCCGGCGAGTCGCGCGGCCTGCTCGGTGTGCGCGAAGTCGCACGCAAGGGGAAACAGACACGGTTCACCGCGCTGCTCCACCACGTCACGGTCCCGCGACTCCAGGCCAGCTTCTACGCGCTCAAGCGAGAAGCCGCGCCGGGCGTCGATGGGCTGACGTGGCGCGAGTATGAGACGGACCTTGAGGCCAAGCTGCCCAGTCTCCACGGTCGGCTGCATCAGGGGACGTATCGAGCGCAGCCTTCCAAGCGAGTCTACATCCCGAAAACGGATGGGCGACAGCGTCCCCTGGGCATCGCGGCCTTGGAGGACAAAATCGTCCAGCATGCCGTTGTCACGGTCCTCAACGCGATTTACGAAGAGGACTTTCTGGGATTCTCGTACGGATTCCGGCCCGGGCGCAGCCAGCACGACGCGCTGGACGCGCTGTGGGTGGGAATCATGCGGAAGCGCGTGAACTGGGTGCTGGACGCAGACATCCGTGACTTCTTTGGTACCATCGACCACGGATGGATGATGAAGTTCGTCGAGCACCGGATTGCCGACCGACGGATTCTTCGACTCATCCAGAAATGGTTGAAGGCGGGAGTCTCGGAGGACGGGACCTGGACGGCGACCGACGGGGGTACACCGCAAGGGGCCGTGGCGTCGCCACTGCTCGCGAACGTGTACTTGCACTACGTGTTCGACCTCTGGGTTCGGCGATGGCGGCGTCACTCGGCGACGGGCGACATGATGGTCGTCCGCTATGCCGACGACATCGTCGCGGGATTCGAGCATCGGGCAGACGCGGAGCGGTTCCTCCACGAATGGCAGGACCGCATGCGGTCGTTCGGGCTGGAGCTCCACCCGGACAAGACGCGCCTGATTGAGTTCGGGCGCCACGCAGCCGAGCAACGGAAGCGGCGGAGCGAGGGCAAGCCGGACACGTTCGACTTCCTGGGCTTCACACACATGTGTGGCAGCACCCGGACGACCGGCCGGTTCATCGTCAAGCGCCAGACCATCCGCAAACGCCTTTCGGCCAAGCTCCACGCGCTGAAGGCGGAGCTTCGACATCGGTGGCACACGCCAGTCCCGCAACTCGGGCAATGGTTGCGCTCGGTTGTACGCGGCTGGTTCAACTACCACGCGGTGCCGGGCAACATGGACAGTCTGAACGTCTTCCGCAGTCAGGTCCTTCGGCATTGGCATCGCGCCCTCCGGCGTCGCAGCCAGCGGCGGCCGATGACCTGGGCTCGGTTCCTACGCCTGGTCAGCCGGTGGATTCCCAGCGCCCGCATTCTGCACCCTCATCCGAACGTGCGGTTTGACGCTAAGCATCCAAGGTGGGAGCCGTATGCAGCAATTCTGCCCGTACGGCTCTGTGCGGGGGGCGGCAGGTGACTGTCGTCCCTACCGCGTCGAAAGTCCGGCTGCATTCGGCCGGCGCTGCATCCCGCCTGGCTGCGTTGCTCCTCGC
>DATDGU010000039.1:0-1532 GCA_036521915.1 Acidimicrobiia bacterium
GGCGTCGTCGGGATGGTCGTCGTGCTCGCCGGCGGGCCCCTCCCGCACTAGCACGCCCTCGCGTGTCGGGTTGGCAGATGGCTGCCCCCATCGGCTTCGACCACACTGGGAGGAGACGACCGGAGAGGAGCGTGGGCGCATGGCCGAGGACGAGCTCGTGGAGCTGTCACTCGACGCGTGCCTGGCGCTGCTGCGCGCCACGGTCGTGGGTCGCCTGGGCTTCGTGATCGACGACTGGCCGGTCGTCGTGCCGGTCAACTACCGGCTGGTCGAGGTCAGCGGACGCCGCTGGCTGGCGGTGCGCACCCGGCCGGGCAACATCGTCGACCGCGCCCCACTGCAGGTGGCGTTCGAGGTGGACGGCATCGACCCGGGTCACCGGCAGGGCTGGTCGGTGCTCGTGCGCGGCACGCTCCATCACGTGGATCCCGACGCCGCCGGGTTCCGGGAGCGCTTCGACCCCGAGCCGTGGGTCGTCGCCGAGCGGGACTCCTGGCTCATCGTCGAGCCGGCGCTGATCACCGGGCGGGAGCTGCGCGGGCCCGAGCGCGACTGGCCGTTCGTGATGGAGGCGTATCTCTGATCAGGTGCGCACCACGGCACGGGTGTGGCGCGCGATGACCAGGTGCTCGTCGGTCGGCATGGCCCGCACGGTGACGGTGGACGCATCCGCGCTGATCATCGCGGCGTCGGCGTCGTTGCGCCGTGCGTCGAGCTGGACGCCGAGCACGGCGAGGCCAGTGCAGATCTCCGCCCGAACCGGGGCGGCGGCGGCGCCGACTCCACCGGTGAACACGATCGTGTGGAGCGCGCCGAGCAGCGCGGCGTACGCGCCGATCTGCATCCCGACCCGCGCCGTGTAGACCGCGAGGGCGAGCGACGCGGCGTGGTCGCCGGCCGCGCGACGTGCGAGCAGGTCGCGCATGTCGCCGCTGGCGCCCGAGAGCGCGGCGAGACCGGCGTCGCGATCCACGAGCCGCTCGAGGCGGTCGGCGTCGTAGCCCTGCTCGCGGACGAGGTAGATGAGGACGCCCGGGTCGAGGTCGCCGCTGCGGGTGGTCATGACGAGCCCGCCCGTCGGGGTCAGGCCCATCGTCGTGTCGACCGAGCGCCCGTGGTCCACCGCGGTAACGCTCGCACCGCCGCCGAGGTGGGCGATGACCGCGCGCCCGAGCGTGTCGGCGCCGACCGCGCCGACCACGTACTCGCACGACAGGCCGTGGAACCCGTAGCGACGCAGACCCTGCTCGGCGAGCGCGGCCGGCAGCGGCAGGCGCCAGGAGGACTCGGGCATCGTGCGGTGGAACCCGGTGTCGAAGCACGCGACCTGGGGGAGCGCGGGAAAGCGGCGCCGGAGCGCGGTGATCGCTGCGAGGGCCGGCGGCTGGTGCAGCGGGGCGAGCGGGACGACGGCCTCGAGGTCTGCGACCAGGCGGTCGTCGATGCGGGCCGGCTCGACATGCGACGGCCCGCCATGGACGACCCGGTGCCCGACCGCGGTCGCCTCGTCGGCTGCCGCACCGAGCCGCGCC
>DATDGU010000040.1:0-2052 GCA_036521915.1 Acidimicrobiia bacterium
CCCTTCATGTAGGTGCCGGGACACACCGATCCGGGGGAGATGCCGCAGCCCCCGGCCGTGGTGACCGTCGCGCACGCGCCGAGCAGCGGCGCGGCGACGAGGAGCCCGAGGACGACCCGACCGCCCCGGCGGCCGATCACCCGCCGGCCGGCGCGCACGGCCCCCCACGGCGGGTGGCGTCCCGGCGTCGCGTCACAGGGCACGCAAGGTAGCGGCGGCGCCGCGCGATCCGGCGTCCCCCCGCCCCCCGTCGCCCGCCGAGGGTAGAACGGTGTCCGTGCAGCGAACCCCGTTCCGCGGCGCGGGGCCGGCGGACGTGCGGGACGGACGGTGAGCCGCCGCGGGCCGTTGGACGGCGTCCGGATCCTCGACCTGTCGATCGCGTTGACGGGCCCCTACGCCGTCGCCCTGCTCGGCGACCAGGGCGCCGACGTCGTGAAGGTCGAGCGGCCCGGCATCGGCGACATCGGGCGCTGGGTCGGCGTGTCGGTGAACGGCATGAGCGCGCTCTTCCAGATGTGCAACCGGGGGAAGCGCTCGCTCGCCGTCGACGTGCAGCAGGCGCCGGGCCGCGAGATCGTGCGGCGCCTGGCGCGTGACGTCGACGTCGTGGTGCAGAACTTCCGCCCGGGCGTCGTGGAGCGCCTCGGGATCGGCGCCGAGGACCTCGGCCGCGAGAACCCCGAACTCGTGTACGTGTCCATCTCGGGGTTCGGGCCGACGGGTCCGTACGCCGGGAAGGGCGCCTACGACACCGTCATCCAGGCGTACGGCGGGCTGGCCGTCAGCCAGGGCGACCCGGCGACGGGCGAGCCGCAGTTCCTGCGCCAGACGGCCGCCGACAAGATCACCGCGCTCTACGGTGCACAGGCGATCACCGCGGCGCTCTTCGCCCGTGAGCGCGGCGCCGGGGGCCAGCACCTGCACCTGTCGATGCTCGACGCGGTCGTCTCGTTCCTCTGGGCCGACGCGGCCGGCAACGAGGTGCTCCTCGACAGCGACGGCAGTCGCCCGTCGAGCTTCGTCGCGACGTTTCGCCCCTTCCGCTTCCGCGACGGCTGGGGAATCGCCACGCCGACCTCCGACGCCGACTTCAGCGGGCTGTGCCGCGCCTTCGACGTCGCCGGCGCCGACGACCCGAGCGTCGCGACGATCGGCGAGCGCAACCAGCACCGCGAGCTCACCCGCTCGATCATGGACCGCGTCTACGCGGCCGCGACCGAGCGGACGACCGCCGAGAGCATGGCGCGCCTCGAGGCCGAGCGCGTCCCCTGCGGGGTCGTGCTCTCCCCCGCCGAGCTCGCCGCCGACCCCCACGCGCGGGCCATCGGGCTGCTCGAGGACTCCGTGCACCCGACCGCCGGCCGGCTGCGCCAACCCCGCCACCCGGCCGCCTTCCCCGCGACGCCGGCGCGCCTCGGCGGACCCGCACCGCTGCTCGGCGAGCACTCCGACGAGATCCTCGCCGGGATCGGGCTGGCCGACCGGGTCGCCGCGCTGCGCGACCGCGGCGTCGTCGCGTGAGGCGTCCACCGATTTGCCCTCCCGGCCGGCAGGACCAATAGTGGTTGGCGCGCCACGGAGCGTGAACGGGGGTCGGGCAGGCCCGCAGGGCAGGGGAGAGTGCACGTGGGGTGGCCCAAGAGGCCGTGGAGACGACATCGCCGCAGCGCTGACGGGTCCGAGTTCGAGCGGCCCGAGTCGGTCTGGAGCCGCCTCGCCGACCCCGAGGCCTCGGGCGAGCCGGTCTTCGTCCTCGCGGTGACCCGCCGCCGCGGCGCGCGGCGGTTCCGCTACGTCGCGGTGAACGAGGCGTACGCCGAGCGGCTCGGCCACTACGGGAACGTCACCCAGATCGTCGGGCACAGCCCGGCCGACCTGCTCCCCGACCACTTCGCCGCCTCGGCGCTCGAGCGCTACGACCGCGTCGTCGCCACCGGGGAGCCGCTCAGCTACGAGGTCGGCTTCGACTTCACGCACCGCTCCGCCGTCGAGTACGAGGTGGTGCTCGAGCCGGTGCTCGACGACGCGGGGCGGGCCAGCCACATCGTC
>DATDGU010000041.1:0-23877 GCA_036521915.1 Acidimicrobiia bacterium
GCAGCACATCGAGCGGCTCGGGCTGGCGGTCGGCGGCGCTCACCACGAGATGGTCGCCGGGCCCGAACACGACGAGCTGACCGTCCTGCACGGGGCGGTCCTCGGCCCCGACGGTGCCCCGTCCGGACAGCGCGTACGCGAACGCGCTGAAGGCAGGGTTCCAGGGGACCGGCAGCTGGGCGCCCGGCGCCAGGGTCACGTGGGCGTAGGTGATCGGGGTGTGGGTGACGCCTGGACCGGTGAAGCCGGCCACGGTGCCGGCGATGAGGCGGATGAGCGCCCCGCCGTCCTCGGAGGTGAGCAGCGCCAGGTCGTCGCGGGTGATCGCCTGGTAGCGCGGCGGCGTCATCTTGAGCGCTGCGGGCAGGTTCACCCAGAGCTGCACACCGTGAAACGGGCCGCCGCTGCGGTACATCCGCTCCGTCGGCAGCTCGTCATGCAGGATGCCCGAGCCTGCGGTCATCCACTGCGTGTCACCCTCGCCGATCACGCCGCCGCCGCCGTTGGTGTCCTGGTGGGCGATCTCGCCGTCGAGGACGTAGCTCACCGTCTCGAAGCCCCGATGTGGATGCCACGGCGCACCCCTCGACTCGCCGGGGCCGTTCTCGTGTGGTCCGGCCTGGTCCAGCAGCAGGAACGGGTCCGCGTCGGCCATCGAGAGCTCCCCTGGGAACGGCCGCCGGATGCTGATCCCGGCGCCCTCCAGCTGGCGGTTCGCGGTCACGACGGTTGCCACCGGGCGCGGCCTCGACGTTTCGGAATCGGGGCGGGCGATCCGAGGCAGGACAAGGGTGTCGTCGACGGTGACGGCGGGCATGGCATCAACTCCCGGTCCAGAAACCCCAACTCGTTGCTGACACGTCCACAATAACCTCCCCTTGATGACGCGTCAACCTACGATGGGGTCGTGGCGAGACCGCCCCGACTCGACGAGCGTCAGCGACTCGTCTGGAAGGCCTATCGAGACCTCTACGAGGCGTTGTCCGCCGTGATGTCGGAACAACTCCTCCGCGATGCCGGCTTGTCAGGCTCCGAGTACGCCGTGCTGGTGGAGCTGTCGCACAGCCCCGAGGGTGTGCTGCGGGCCCGGGAGCTCTGCGGTGAGCTCGGCTGGGACCGCAGCCGACTGTCGCATCTCGTGCGACGCATGGAGCAGCGGGGTCTCGTCGCGCGTGAGGAGTGCTCGGAGGACGCGCGGGGCTCGATGGTCCGTCTGACCGACGCAGGCCTGGCCGCGGTCGACGACGCGGCCCCCGAACACTCGGAGGCCATCCGTCGCTGCTTCTTCAACGTGCTGACGAACCGGGAGCTCGACACGCTCGAGGTCGTGTTTGATCGCCTGCTCGACAATGTCACGCGCGACGGGAGCTAACGGCGCCGCTCGAAGACGGGCTCGGTCGGCGAGCGCCGGCCGGTCCGCCGCGATGGAGCGGCCGCGACCGGCTCCCCACACGACGGCGCTGATCGACACGAGTGGCGCCTCACCGTCGGAGGTTGACGCTTCATCACAACCAGACTATTGTGGACGTGTCATCAAAGGGCACCACAGAGAATCAACCGGAACAACGCCAGGTCGCGGCCGCGCCGTTCCGCGCGACGCTCAGTGTTTCAATCCTCTTCGACCGTCACCGAACACTGCAGGGTGATTTGCCGTGACCCAGCCGTCGGCCGGTAGCCCTTCGACGTTGAACACGGACCTCGCCGTCGCGCTCCCCGACCCGGCCGCACCGATCCTGGATGCCGGAGTACTGGCTGAGCTGGCGGCGCTCGGCGAGGAGCGCGAGGTCGAGGTAGGCGATGTGCTGTACCGGGCGGGCGACGAGTCCTCCGACTTCGTGGTCGTGCTCGAAGGAGCCGTGGACATCGTCCGTCCTGATCGTGACGGCGAGACCCTGATCACCACCCAGGTGGCTGGACGGTTCCTCGGCGAGTTGAGCATGGTGACGGGACAGCGCTTGTATCTCACGGCTCGCGTGAGTCAGCGCGGCCGCGTGCTGGCCGTGCCTCCCGAGTCGTTCCGCCGGGTCATGAGTACCCGCCCAGATCTCGCCGAGACGATCTTTTCGGCGTTCGTCGCCCGACGGGAGCTCTTGCGCACCGGAGAGGGTGCACGGGCTATACGGATCATCGGCTCTCGCTACTCGCCGGAGGCCATGGCCTTGCGCGCCTTTGCCGCCCGCTCTCGTCTCCCGCATACGTGGATCGACATCGAAGACGCAGACGACGTCGACGTCCTCCTGGCGGACATGGGGTTCCGGCGGCCCGACACGCCGGTGGTGATCACCTCAACCGGCGTGCTGCGTCACCCATCCCCCGGCGAATTCGCCGAGCATCTCGGACTGACCTTCCGGCCCGCGCCCGGCTACCTGTTCGATCTGGTGGTCGTCGGAAGCGGCCCGGCCGGCCTGGCGGCGGCCGTCTACGGAGCCTCCGAAGGGCTCACGACCATCTCGCTCGAC
Source organism: Acidimicrobiia bacterium (assembly GCA_036521915.1). Taxonomy (GTDB): domain Bacteria; phylum Actinomycetota; class Acidimicrobiia; order IMCC26256; family PALSA-555; genus PALSA-555. The sequence continues at coordinate 2,460 of DATDGU010000041.1, forward strand.
GCCGCATCCGTCGGTGGGCAAGCTGGTGCCAGCTCACGCATCGAGAACTACGTCGGCTTCCCCAACGGAATCTCTGGCGAAGAGCTCGCGGCCCGTGCGGCCGTCCAGGCACAACGGCTCGGCGCTCGCCTCAACGCCCCCTGCGAGGTTGCAGGCCTGCGAATCGAGGACGGCTTCCTCGTCATGGTGCTCGCCGACGGCAGCGAGATCCCGACTCGGACTGTGATCATCGCGTCGGGAGCCCGCTACCAACGCCTCGCCGTCGATGATCTGGAGCGCTTCGAAGGCGCTGGGGTGTACTACGCAGCCACGGATCTCGAAGCACGGATCTGCAGCGGCCGACCCGTCATCGTGATTGGTGGCGGCAACTCCGCTGGGCAGGCCGCGATCTACCTCGCCCAACAGGGAAGCCAGGTATCGATCGTGATCCGCGGCAGCGACCTCTCGCACAGCATGTCGCACTATCTGATCGAGCGGATCGACGCTGACCCACGCATCGAGGTCGTCGTCGACACTGAGGTCCGTGCGCTCGAGGGTGAGAGCCACCTCGACCACGTCGCCCTGGAGTGCACGCCCACCGGCGAGCGTCGGACCGTCGCGTGCTCCGGGCTCTTCTGCTTCATCGGCGCCGATCCCGCGACCGCGTGGCTGGCAGGCGCGGTGGAGCTTGACGCGAGGCGATTCGTCGTGACCGATCGCTCCCTACCCGATTCGATTGTCAACGGCCCCAACTTCGCGACGCGAAGGCCGTTGCCGTTCGAGACGTCGGTGCCAGGCATCTTCGCCGTCGGCGATGTGCGAAGCGGCTCGCTGAAGCGCGTCGCAGCCGCCGTCGGAGAAGGGTCGAGCGCGGTCCGATCCGCGATCGAGCATGTCGCGACCATCACCGACTGAGTGCCGCCGGCAGCCGCGGATCAGGCCGGCCGGGCTGCAGCGAGCGGTGAGGTGGCCACCGAGCTCGGACGCAGCGCGCGAGGCGGAACGCAGAGCGGTCTCGCCGCAGAGGCCAGGAACCGGCGAGCACTTGCTCCCTTCATTCAGACCGATCACGCTGGCAGCCCATGACGAGTCGCGGAGGCGCAACACCGCTGCGGGTCGGGACCCGGGCTCCCGACTTTGAGCTCTCCTCGGGCCCGGATCAGGCGGTCTCGCTTGCCACGCTCCGGGGTCGGCCCGTGATCCTCGCCTTCTATACCTCCTCGAGGAGGATCCACCGGCCCATCGAACCGTCAGGAGGCCGCGATGCCAGCAAAGGGAAGTGCCGAATGGAAAGGCGACGTGCCCTCAGGCACCGGCACCTTCACTGCGGGTGACACCATCACCGGCGGATACACCTACAAGTCACGCTTCGAGGACGGCCCGGGCTCCAACCCTGAGCAGTTGATCGCAGCGGCGCACGCCGCGTGCTTCTCCATGGCCCTCTCCAACCTCCTTGCTCAGTCCGGCAGTCCCCCTGACTCGGTGCGCACCGATGCCACGGTCACCCTGCGACCTGTCGAGGGCAAACCCACCATCACCAAGATCGCGCTCGTGACCGTGGGGCACGTCCCTGGGATCGACGAGGCCGCCTTCGTCGACCATGCGCTGGCTGCCAAGGCCGGGTGCCCCGTGAGCAGGGCACTGGCCGGCGTGCCGGAAATCACCCTGGAGGCTTCCCTCGCCCGATGAGCCACGCGGCTCGATTGGAGACGATCGCCGACTGATCACCGAGTGAGGCGCCGCCCATCCGGACGAACGGGTCGGCCCTCCCATGGGAGCGCGATTTCGAGCGCCGCGATGATGGGGCCAATCCCTGCAAGGGCGGCTTGATCAAGCGCAGTCGTCAGCACCAGTCGCGCATGGCTCCGTCAGGGGCGCGCCTCACTGTCAGTCGTTTAGAAAGGTGTCTGGGTGCTGACACGTGGCGGCAACCTAAGCACCTGTCGTTGTTGCGCGTATACCCGGCGATGGAACGTGGTGACGGGCAATCTGGTCCGGCGCTTGACCTTCACCCACGGGAAGGGTTCATGCTGCATCCGTGGACGACCTCATGCCGATCGGCGAGTTCTCAGAGCACTCGGGTCTGTCACCGAAGCGCCTCCGGAGCTACGCAGCCGGTGGACTTCTCGTCCCGACGGCGGTCGACTCGGCATCGGGCTATCGGTATTACTCCCCGGGTCAGTTGCGCGAGGCCAAGCTGATCGACACGCTGCGAGAGGCGGGCATACCCCTCGCCGACATCGCAGCACTCCTTCGCGATCCCTCGTGCGATCAGCTTGATGACTGGGCGAGGCGAGTGGAGATCGATGCCGAGCACCGGCACGAGGCCCTCGACCTCGCCCGACGTCTGTTGTCGATCGAGAGCACGTCGCTCACACCCGTCGACAATGAGGGCTCGGGGAAGGAATCGATGATGAAATTGAAGGCCGTCAGCCATACGGACATTGGCCGAGTGCGCGACAACAACGAAGACGCCGTCGTGAACAGTGACCACCTTGCGGCGGTCGCGGACGGTATGGGAGGTCATCCAGGAGGCGAGGTCGCATCCGCGGTCGCGGTCGCGCTCTTGGAGGCCGCCTTCACCGGGCGGTCGCTCGATGAGCTGCAAGCGGCGGTGCGGGCCGCCAACCGGGCGATCTGGGACCGCGCGGGCGCGAGTGCCGAGTTGGAGGGCATGGGCACGACAATCTGTGCGGCTGGCCTGACCGGAGACGGAAGCCTCGTTGTCGTCAACGTTGGCGACAGCCGTGCCTGGATGTTGCGCAACGGCTCGTTGACGCAACTGACCGACGACCACAGCGTGACCGCCGAGCTGGTACGGCGCGGGGAGCTAAGCGAACAAGAGGCGCTCGATCATCCTCAGCGCAGCATCCTCACCCGAGCGCTCGGAGTCGGACCGAATGTTGAGCTCGACAGTGCTACCCACCCTGCCGAGGAAGGCGATCGCCTTCTCGTCTGCACTGACGGCCTCTCCAATGAGGTGCCCAACGACGAGATCGCGTCTTTGATGGCGGCGACCGAGGACCTCCAAGCGACCGCCGACACACTCGTCGACTTGGCCCTATCCCGGGGCGGTCGTGACAACGTCGCCGTCGTGGTCGCAGAGATCAGCACCTGAGCGCGGGCGCTGCTCACCGGCTCAAGACCGGCAAGCAACGCCATCCCTCACACTCCAAGTGAGGGGGGATCCGTGGGCGGTACTGAGCAATCGGAAGCCACCACCGAGCTGCGGACTTTTCGCGGCACTGGGCAGCACGTGGTCACATCCCCGCCATATGGCTCGCCGCGACCGACGGCGGATGGAGGCCAGGCGCCAAACCGGGTGCCCAGATCACCGCAAACGCGAGACCTAGGGCCAGGACGCCCACGAGGCGAGAGAGTGCCTCGCCGCGGACGAACACTTTCTCGATGGACATCATCGCGGCAAGGACCAGCATCGCGGCCACGTTCATCATCCCGAACGCGAGCAACACCACCATGAGCGCCCAGCAGCAGCCCAGGCTGTAGGCACCGTGGTAGAGCCCCACCCGCAGGTCGCGCAGTCGACCCCGCCACGACGCATACTGCCGCAGGTGGTGTAGCGACGCCCGGCAGCGCGCGAGGCAGCGGTCCTTGAGGGGGGTCAGCTGGTAAAGGCCACAGGCCGCGAAGATGATCACCGCGGTCGCCGTGGCGGAACCGCGGCTGCGGGGGGCGACATCCCCGACCAGGACCGCCAGCCCGAACGCCGGAGCTCCTGCTGCGACCCAGACGAGGAGATAGCCCGCGACGAACGCGCCGAGGCGCCAGCCGCGTCCCGCGAGCAGGCTGCGCTCATACATCGACGCCAGCGAGGTGACCAAGGGCAGCATCATCGCTGCGGTCATGACGGTCCACACCCCGACGAACCCGGCGAGGTTGAGACCCATCGTGCCCGGCATTGCGCCCATGTCGTCGGAGACGATGAGCGTGATCAGCCAAGCGCACGCCGCGGCTACCAGGACCAGCACACCGGGGGTACTGACCCGCCGCTCCGCGTGGCACGCGATGCTCATCGCGGCGCGGCTTCGAGCCCGGCGCAAACCCCGCTCATCACGGACAGCGCGGTCTTCTCGGATACCGCCCGGCCGACGTCGGCGTTCAAGTGGCGTCGCCGCCCTTCAGGTAGGTGCGCAGCAGTCGGGATCGGCGGGGTCGAGGCCGCTCCACCACTAGGACGGCGTGGCGTCGCCGTACGCGTCGTGCCAGTTCCACCACGCGTACGGTGGAGTTTGGGGGTAATCCTCGGGCGAGTCCTCCCACTTCTCTTGGCGTCCGAGCGCGGTCACGTCAAGGTAGCTCCAGGTGTTCCCCATTACTTCGTCGCCGCGGTTGTTGATGAAGTAGGTACGGAACACGCTGTCGCCATCGCGGAAAAACACGTTCGTGCCGTGCCATTCCTCCACCCCGAAGTCAGTGTCGAAGGCGTCGGTCATGGTGTACCAGGGCATCTCCCAGCCCATCCGCACCTTCACGCGCTCGATGTCTGGCTGCGGCGCACGTGAGACGAACGCCAGCGTGGTCTGACGGGCGTTCAGATGCGCGACGTGGGCGACCTGGTCGGCCACCAGGGAGCAGCCGATGCACGCATGGTCGGGCCAGCCGAACACGCCCGGTTCGAAGAAGGCGCGGTAGACGATCAGCTGACGGCGGCCCTCGAACAGCTCCACCAGGCTCGCCTTGCCTTTGGGCCCGTCGAACTCGTACTCCTTCTCCACAGCCAGCCACGGCATCCGCCGACGCTCGGCGGCTAACGCGTCACGGGCGCGGGTCAAGTCCTTCTCCTTCAGGAGCAGTTGCTGACGCGCGGCGTCCCACGCCTGCGGCGACACGATCGGGGGCGTTTTCATGACGGACTCCTATCGCCTGTTCTTGTCCAGCAGTGTCACGCCGCAGTCCTTGTCTCGGCGTGGGTCGTGCGGCCGAGCGTGCTCACGCGGCGCCCGACCGACGTGCCCAGTGACAATGGCCAATGGCCGATCACGGCTCGACAGGGGCCGCGTCGGGACCGGCATCGCCGCCGGTTGCCGCGATCGCCAGCCGCTCGAGATACGTCGCCCAACCGTGGCCGTGATCCTCAACCGCATCGGCGGGAAGGCCTCGGTGCACGAGGCGCACGCGCGTCTTGTCGCCCTCGGGATGCAACGTGATCTCCAGCGTCGTCGAGCCGGGCGGAATCGGATGGTCCTTCTCCTCCCAGCCGAACGTGAAGACAAGCTTCTCGTTCGGTACCACCTCGATGAACTCGCCAGCGGACTGGTGTTGACCGCGCATGAGCACCCGGTAGATGCCGCCGGGGCGCGGGTCGATCTCGGCGACGGTGCCGACCCACTCGACATGCTTGTCAGCTTCGGTGAGGAACGGCCAGATCGTCTCCGGGGTGGCGTCGATCACGATCTCACGGATGAGCTCGGCCATCAGTGGCTCCTTTGTCTCGTTGGGCGGCCTCGGCCACGTCGCGCAGCCGTTCGAGGCCGGTCGTCCAGTAGTCGTTGAGGAAGTCGCGGAGCATGCGCATCTCGTCCTGGCGCGCCTGGTACAGACGCCGGGTTCCGTCCCGTCGCTCGCTCACGAGGCCCGCCGCCTTGAGCACCCCGAGGTGCTGGGAGATCGCCGAGCGCGTGACCTCTCCGAAATGATCGGCGATCGAAGTCGCCGGGAGTTCGCGGGTCCACACCAGCCGCAGGATCTCCCTGCGTCGGGGCTCTGCCAGTGCCTTGAGGGCCGCGTCCACACCCCCTATATTAGTTATTACTTACGTAAGTGTCAACTAAATCTTAGGGGACGGCGTGGTTCACACGGACCTCGGGCGGGCTCGCTCAGACCGCCTCGGAGAGGCGCTCACACGCGGGGCGACGGACGACGAGCAGCGACACAGGGGACGCATGGAGGAGCCTCTGGGCCACCGAACCGAGCACGACACCCCCGATCGTGCTGTGGCGGTGCCCGCCCACCACGATGAGTTGGGCGTGACGGAGCTGAGCGATGGTCACGAGCTCGTGCGCCGCATCCCCCGAGGCCGTGTCGAACGTCCACTGCACTCGCCGGTGACCCAACACGTCGAAGGTTCGCTGGCCCGCGCTGGCTTCGAGCTCCGCTTCGGCCTGGACCCTCACCTCGGAACGGCACGGTAGGAAAAGACCAACGTCAGGTCGACCGCGCCGTGCTGACCGGGCGCTCGACACCCCACGACGGGTCGACCGCCTGCGATCGGGGCGGGGGAACCCCGGCAGCAGCGTGAACAGGGGTTCTGGGTGGGTCCACAGCCGGGATGGCAAGGTTCGGTGGGGCCGCAGAACATGCCGGAGACGGCCGATGACGGCACCGTCGGCCTCGACGACCTGTGCTCTATATACCGTGGGCTCTTGAACTCGCTGCCCAGCCGAACGGGGGTCGCATGACGGATCGCGCTGACTGGCAGGATGAGTACGGCCGCGCCTTCGAGCGGTCCGGCGTCGAGTCCACGACGCTGTCTGGCATCCCACTCGAACCGGTCTACGGACCCGACGACGCGGAGTACCCGGGCATCTGGCCCTATACGCGCGGGGCGCATGCCTCGATGTACCGCTCGAAGCTGTGGACGATGCGCCAGTTCGCCGGATTCGGCACGGCGGAGGACACCAACCAGCGATTCCAGGAGCTGCTCCGCGCCGGCGGCACAGGCCTCTCCACCGCCTTCGACATGCCGACCCTCATGGGTCGTGACTCTGACCATCCCCTCGCACTGGGCGAGGTTGGCCGTGCGGGCGTCGCCGTCGACACCCTCGCCGATATCGAGATCCTCTTCGGCGGGATCGATCTCGGTGCCGTCACGACGTCGATGACGATCAACAGTGCGGCGCCGACAGTGCTTGCGATGTATGTGGCCCTGGCAGATCGCGCTGGGGTCCCGCGCGAACGGCTCGGGGGGACGATCCAGAACGACATCCTGAAGGAGTACCAGGCTCAAAAGGAGTACGTGTTCCCGCCGCGTCCCTCCTTGCGGCTCGTCACGGACACCATCCAGTTCTGCGCGGCGGAGCTGCCGCGTTGGCATCCCGTCTCGGTCTCCGGATACCACATCCGGGAGGCAGGTTCGACTGCCGTGCAGGAGCTCGCGTTCACGCTGGCGAATGGGTTCGCGTACGTCGAGTCGGCGATCGCCGCCGGTCTCAACGTCGACGCGTTCGCTCCGCGTCTCAGCTTCTTCTTCAACGCGCACATCGACTTCTTCGAGGAGCTCGCGAAGTACCGTGCTGCCCGCCGAATCTGGGCTCGCTGGATGCGCGACGTCTACGGAGCGCGAGACGCACGGTCCCAGCAGCTGCGCTTCCACACCCAGACCGCGGGGGTCTCGCTGACGGCGCAGCAGCCAGAGGTGAACATCGCGCGTGTCGCGATCGAGGCGCTCGCTGGCGTTCTCGGCGGGACCCAGTCGCTGCACACCGACGCGTACGACGAGGCGCTCGCTTTGCCGACGGAGCAGGCCGCGCGGATCGCCTTGCGGACCCAGCAGGTGATCGCGCACGAGACCGGTGTGGCTCACGTCGCCGACCCCCTCGGCGGCTCCTGGTTCGTGGAAACACTCACCGACGAGATGGAGCGCCGGGCCGAGACGATCTTCACCCAGATCGCCGAGTTCGGCACCGGGTCGATGCTCGATGGTGTCGTCGAAGGGATCGACCGCGGCTGGTTCCAGGCCGAGATCGCCAACGCGGCGTACGACTTCCAGCGGCGGATGGAGCGCGGCGACTGGGTGCTGGTCGGCGTGAGCGGCTTCACGGACGGCGACGAGGACCAGCCCCCGCCGACCCTGTATATCGATCCGGCGGTCGAGGCTCGTCAGCTGGGCCGCCTGCAGCAGGTCAAGGCCGATCGCGACGACGGCGCCGTTGCCCGGGCGTTGGCTCGGCTCCGCCACGACGCCGCGGATCCCACCGTGAACCTCTTCTCCGCCTTGCTCGAGGCCGTCTCGGCCTACGCGACCGTCGGTGAGGTCACCCATGCGCTCGAGCTCGTGTTCGGCAACTGGACGGAGCGGGCGACAGCGTGAGCCGTGTGCTGCTCGCCAAGGTGGGGTTCGACGGTCACGACCGCGGCCTGAAGATCGTGGCCCGCATGCTTCGAGACGCGGGCTTCGAGGTCATCTACGGCGGGCTGCGTCAGACCCCGGAGAGCATCGCCGCAACCGCACTGCAAGAAGATGTCGAAGTGATCGGCCTCTCGATGCACAACGGCGCCCACCTCACGCTCACCCGTGCGGTCGTCGAGGCCCTGCGCCACGTCGGTCTGACGACACCCGTCGTGGTCGGCGGAATCGTGCCGGCAATCGATGTCGCGCAACTGGAGCAAGTCGGTGCAGCTGCGGTGCTCGGCCCAGGTGCCTCGAGCGAGCAGGTCGTGGCCACCATCGACCACGCCCGGGCCGGCCGCGACACGCCCACATGAGTGCAGGAGCGGCGCGCCGAGCCACTCATCGGTTCGGTGGGCCCCCTGAGTTCGTGTAGGCGCTGGACACGCTCGTCCGCGGGTCCGACGTATCGAATCAGTATCCCGAGGACCCGCGGGGACGTGCCAGCGCCGACGCGTGCGTTCCTGGAGTGGCCGCAGACCTCATCACAGGATGGCGATCGGGTTCACCGGTGAGCCGGTCGCGGTCGGCATCCGGAGCGGCGCGACCACGCTGAGGAACGACCAGCGCCCCTCCGCGGCGCAGGCCTCGCTGAGATCCCAGAGCGCGAGGTAGTCGAGCAGGTGCACCCCCATCGCGTTGATCGCCAGCACGTGCACCGGGAAGCCCACGCCGACCACCAGCGACGGAGCGGTATCGTTGTTGCCGTCGCTACCGAGGACAGCGACGTGCCGCTCCGAGACGAAGTCGAGGGCGCTCGGGTGCAGCCCAGCCCGGTTCCGGGCGGCGTCCCACGGGCCGAGGTCGGCACGACGACGGCGATGCCCGACGCGCACGAAGAGGACGTCGCCCTCACCCACCTGTACCCCCTGGGCCCGCTCGGCGGCAGCCAGGTCCTGCGCCGTGACGTGGTCGCCCGGCTCGATCCACGTGACGCCCCGAAGCCGGGCGATGTCGAGGAGGACGCCGCGGCTGACGATCCCATCCCTGGCCACGTCGATTGACAGCTGCGTGGCTCCTGCCGCCGTGATGGTGTCCGCCGCGACGGCGTTGTAGAGTTGTCCGTCGTAGATCACGTGGCAGAGCGCGTCGATGTGGCTGTCGGCGTCGCCGTGAATGTTCATCCGTATCCGATCGGTGGCGAAGCTCAGTCCGGATGCGGCTACCGCGGAGGGATCGGCGCCACCGGTCATCACGTGATCGGCGGGATGCGGGTTGTCGGGCCCGGTCCAGTCTTCGATGGGCGCGGCGAGCGACACGGTCCGGCCCGTGCGGATCTCGTTGGCGGCGGCGACGACGTGCGCCGAGGTGATGTAGTTCAGGGCGCCGCGACGATCGGCGGCTCCCCAGGGATTCCGCGCCGAGAGCGTGCGGTAGAGCGCGTCGAAAGCCGCTCGGTCCAGGGGTGCGGCTGCGTCCCCTCCGTCGGAGCTCTCGACGTGCGCCATGATCAGGCCTTGCGAGGCGCTGAGTGTAGGTGTCTCCAGGCGAGTCGCTGATGCGCGGCGATCGGGGGGCTCCTCGTCAGAGGTCAGGCCCGGCGGGGCCTGCCCAGCGGCGCCAGACGCGGCGCTGGATGCCGAGACCCACGGTTCCGATCGCGATGAGGATGCTGATGTTGAGCAGGAGCTGGAACAGCGAGCCTCTCGCCTCGCGGAAGCTGCCGAACGCGGCGGAAATGCCGATGTCCGCGGCGGCGGGGATCGTCGTCACGGAGATGAAGACACCGATCAGGGTGTTGGCCCGGGCCTCCGTGAGCGACACGACGCCGACGATCCCCGCGAGCACGGCGACCACGACCGAGTACACGTTGGGGGTGTTGATCAGCTGCGACACGGGTCGGATGCCGAGCTCGAAGGCGCGGGGCTGCAGGTCGAGGGCCCGGATGGCCAGACCGAACACGAGCGCGGCGAGGATCGCGATCGCGAACCCGACGGTCAGCGCGCGCATGCCGGACCGGACGCGGGCGTGGTCGTGCGCGCGGAGCCCGAGGGCGACGTTGATGATCGCCCCGTACTCCGGGCCGATGACCATCGCCGCGACGATGAGGATCTGTGAGTTGGTGAGGATCCCGACCGCGCCGATGAGCCCGGCGATGGTGAGCAGCGCGAACCAGCTCGGAGGGTAGGTCCCGAGCGACTTGATTCGAGTCTCGGCTTCCTGCCAGATCGGCGAGAGGCTGGCGAGCGCGGGCTCGGCTCGTTCGGCCCGCTCGGCGCGTTCCGAGAGGACCGTGTCCACGTTGTCGATCGCGATCAACCCGAACCGATGCAGCTCGAGCCCACGGAGCTCGTCGAGCACTCGGTTGGTCTCGGCATTGATCACGTCGAACTCGACGGCGTCTCCGAGGGGGCTCTGGGCGGCGCCCTTCACCACCACCAGGCTGACGACACCCACATCCGACTGGAGCGTTTCGAGGAGTCGTGGGGTCCGGTCCGGCGGGCTGATGACCCGGACGTGGATCATCGCCCCAGACTCGCGCACGCCCTCATCCGAGTGGGCCACGCGGCACCGGGCGCGGCCGAGACCGGGCTCGACCGCGACGCCGTCCCGGCACGCGACAGTCGAATTCTCAAGGATCTGAGGCGGTCGGCGCAGACGCCGCTCTGCATGCTCGCCGCCCACCTTGACGGACGCCTCCTGGTCTTCGATGAAGGCCACGCTGTCGAGCGACTCGTCGTGTGCCTCGTCGACCGAGTTCAGCCACCGCACCTCGCCTGACGCGTTCGTGGTAGTGGGCCGATCTCGAGGCCGGAGCGCTTCGGATTCCTCGTACCGGCCGCGTTTCGCTCCGTCCGGCAACGGGCGTGGCCCCACGGCCCGTCGACAGCCCGCTCGCCCTTCGTAGCCGATCGGCTAGGATGCCTAGCCGATCGACTAGCAGTACGGCCCAAGGCTCGTGTGCCGTGGCGGAGGATGCGATGACGAACACGATGGCGACCGCCGACCTCACGTACGACCCGTACGACCGTGACATCGACGCGGACCCGTATCCCGTCTACCGCCGACTGCGCGAGGAAGCGCCCCTCTACTACAACGAGGAATACGACTTCTTCGCGGTGAGCCGGTTCGATGACGTCCAGCGCGGGCTCGTCGATCGGGAGACGTACAGCTCGGCACGCGGCTCGGTGCTGGAGTTCATCAAGGCCAACGTCGAGATGCCGTCTGGAGTCGTCATCTTCGAGGACCCGCCGAAGCACACGGTCCACCGGGGCCTGCTGTCACGGGTCTTCACGCCCAACAAGATGCGAGCCCTCGAGCCGAAGGTGCGGGAGTTCTGCGGTCGCGCGCTCGATCCCCTGGTCGGCGCCGGCCGGTTCGATTTCGTCGCAGATCTCGGCGCGCAGATGCCGATGCGAACGATCGGCATGCTGCTCGGCATCCCGGAGTCCGACCAGGAGACGGTCCGAGACCGCGCCAAGGAGCATCTGCGCACGGATCCTGGCAAGCCGATGGACGTGACTGCGGACGAGATGATGGACGGCAGCTTCTTTGCCGACTATCTCGACTGGCGCACCGAGCATCCGTCCGACGACATCATGACCGAGCTGTTGTTCAGCGAGTTCGAGGACGAGACCGGCGCCACGCGGCGGCTGACCCGCGAGGAGGTGCTCATCTACGTGAGTGTCGTGGCCGGCGCGGGGAACGAGACCACGAATCGCCTCATCGGTTGGATTGGCAAGGTGTTGGGCGACCACCCCGGGGAGCGGCGCGCGCTGGTCGAGAACCATTCACTCGTCCCGAACGCCATCGAGGAGCTGCTGCGGTTCGAGCCTCCCACTCCCCACGTGGCCCGCTACGTGGCGCGCGACGTCGAGCTGTACGGCACGACCGTGCCAGCCGGCAGCGCGCTGATCTGCCTCAGCGGGTCCGCGAACCGGGACGAACGCGTCTACCCGGATGGGGAGCGGTTCGACGTCCGACGCGAGATCGGCCAGCACCTCACGTTTGGGTACGGCATCCATTTCTGCCTCGGCGCGTCGCTCGCGCGTATGGAAGGGCGGATCGCCCTCGACGAGGTGCTGAACCGGTTTCCCGAGTGGGACGTGGACTGGGCAAACGCGCGACGTGCCCAGACGTCGACGGTGCGAGGCTGGGACGCACTACCCGTGTTCACCGCCTGACCGACGGCGCCTCGGTCAGCGCGGCTGCTGCAAGTAGACGTCCAAATGGCGGATCTTGCCGTCCTCGTCGAACTCGAAGACGGTCATCGAGTTGACCACGTGGACGTGGCCGGCGCGGAAGTGCCGCTCCTCGATCTCGAAGTAGACGAGACCGTCGAGCTGGGAGACGCGCCGCACCGTGGTCTCGAAGGAGTCCGTCGCCGAGGCCCACTGCGTCAGCATGTCGGTGTACTGCGGCCAGGTCTGCACCTCGAGGAACGTGCCGACCCGCTCGAACTCGTCGAGGGCGACGAACTCGGTCAGCGGCGACCAATCGGCTGGACCTTTGATGGTCGGCACCAGGCGTCTGATCGCCGCCTCGTAGTCGAGGACCGTTCGGGTCAATGGGCCGTTCACGAGGGGTGGCGCGGGCCTCGCGGCAGGATGAAGCCGAGGTCCTCGGTCGTGAGGATCCCGGGGGCCGCGGCACACACGTAGGGGATCGCGTTCACCGGCCCGTTCGCGTTGTACGCGGGCACGTACGACGCGATCTCGTCGGGTGGGACAGGGAATGCCATGTCCAGGTCGAACGGCGCGTCGCCGTGGACGCGGACCCGCCATCCGGTGTTCCGTAGATCCCAGGCAGGGTCGACGTCCTTCGTGACGTACGCGTACTGGATGAAGCGGATCACGTCGCTGCCGCCGCTGCGCCCGGTGATGATGACCCGCTGAGACCCGGCGGTCCCCGCCTTGATCTCACCGGAGACGATCGTCGTGTCGTGCTTGGCCGCCGCGATCCCGCCCTCGGCCGTCCACTCGTCGATCGTGAAGCCCGCGGCGTCCGCCAACACGCTCAACGGAGGCTGGTACTCGCCAAACAGGTGGTTCTTGCGACGATCAGGGTCGAATTCGGCAAGCGGCTTCCCGAACCGCATCTGCTCCATCACCATGTTCGCCGACGGACGGTAAGAGAGGTCGCCGAACTCCTCGATCTCGACCCGGTCGATGCGACGCTGCACCGACAGCAGCGCGAACGGGAGCGTCTCGGTGATGAACCCCGGGTCGCTTCCCGAGGCCCACACGGACGACGTGCCGTTCTCGCACGCCTCGACGACGCGAGCATGGTTCGCGTCGCTCAACCTGACGCCCCGGGCGAAGAGGTCGCTGGTCGTGGTGACGATGTTCGTGCCCGACTCGAGCATCCCGACGACATCGTCGACGAGCTCATCCTCCGTGAGACCAGCACGAGTCGCGCCACGACCCGTGGCGCGCGGCATGTAGATCACGCAGTCGGCGTTCAGCCCGATGACGGCCGCCCGGTCGGTCGTCGCGACGATGCCGGTCGGCGCCTCGCCACAGAGCTCGCCCGCATCGACGCCCTCCTTAGCGGGGTCGTACACCCGAACGCCCACGAGGTCGAGCGACGGATGCCGGATCACCTCCCGCAGCGCGCGTTGGCCGGTGTTCCCCGTTGCCCACTGCACGATGCGGTAGCGCGACGACCTCATGAGCTTGCCCTCCTCGGGTCTGGTGCACCTAGCCGATCGGCTAGAGGCTAGCCGATCGGCTAGCCTCTAGATCATGGGCGCCGCGGAGCCGATCGCCGCCGCCGGGGTGCGGTCAGGTCCCTACACCGCCCCGCAGGCTCGCATCATCGCCGCCGCAGTCGAGCTGTTCGCCGACCACGGCGTGAGCGGAACATCGCTGCAGATGATCGCCGACGCCATCGGCGTGACGAAAGCGGCCGTCTACCACCAGTTCAAGACCAAGGACGGAATCGTCCTCGCCGCAGCTGAGGCCGAGCTCGCGAGGCTCGAGGCTGCGCTCGACGCTGCCGGCGCCGAGCCATCGCGGACTCGGGCGCGCGAGGTGCTGGTGACCCACATCGTCGACCTCGCGGTCGAGCGCCGCGACGCGGTCAGCGTCATCCTGAGCGATCCCGTCATCATCCCCTTCTTCTCCCAGCACGAGCCGTTCCGGCACGTGCTCGATCGCCTGAACCGACTCCTCATGGGCGACCACGCCGGATCGACGGGCCGGCTGGCGACCACAATGCTCATGGCCGCGATCAGCGGCGCCGTCATGCATCCGCTCTTCGCCGACCTCGACGACGACACGCTCCGGCCCGAACTCCTGCGCCTCGCACGACGGTTCCTCGACCTCCCCGGTTGAGGCTCGGGCGAACGTGCGGCGGCCATCTACGTCACCGATCAGGCGTGACCCAGGCCTGGCTCACCGAGCATCTTCCGCTCGCTGCTTGCCGTCATGTCAAAGCAACCCGCGTGGTGCGGTGTGGATCGCAGCCGCCACCCCCGTCGATCGCGACTCCAGGACCGATGATGCCTTGGCCTCAGCAATCAGCTCGCTGGCGCTGACGGGGAGCAACCAGCGCTCGCCCACGAGCCTGTTCGCGTCCGCGACGACTGAGGCCACGTACCCCGCATGGCTCCGGTAGAGCTGCTCGAGCTGGGTCTGGGAGAGATCCAGCTGGTAGCCAACGTAGGCGCAAGGGTTCGCGACCACACCGCCCGGCGCCAAGCTCGTCGGCACGATGGTGGCAGTCGGGACGTCGACGAACACGGTACGGAGACCACCCAGGGCGTTCCCGTTGGCGTCTCGGATCACGGTCTTGCCGTCGGACTCGAGCTCGATCCGTTGAGCATGCGGCGCTGGGATGCCGCGTGAAACCCAGCGGACCAGGTTGTCGAGCGCCGCGTCCCACACTTGGGTCTGTTTGAACGTCGACGGTGACGCGCCAGGTGGCCAGTCGCACTGCAAGCTCCGTGCGTACGCGGAGACTGGATCGTCGGGCTCGTAGTTGATGTGCGACATTCCCGGAACCTCGTAGAGACGGTAGGTCGCACTATCGGGCCGGCGGTACCCGACGCTCCCATAGATCTGGAGGGTCACCAGCAGCTCGCGCTCGCCTTGGAGCTCGACCACCGGCACACCCACGTCAGGAATCGGTCCCAGCTCCGCTCCGCCACCCGTTCCCACCGCCGGCTGCGCAGGAAAGTAACCGTCGTATACGCGCCGTCCGTTGACGGTCGCCCTCCCGCCGGATGAGGCGATGAAGTCGCGGACCTGGACGGACGTTTGCGACCAGCCCCCCAGGACGGCGTCCGTGACGCGAATGCCGGGGAGGAGCGCGTCGTGTTGCTCGTGCAGCACAGCGCCCACCCCGGCCAGGATGTCGTTCTCGGCTTCGCTGCTCGTTGGGACATCGAGCGTGGCATAACGGCCAGGGTCCGCCGACTTCACCAAACGCTGCACGACATCGCTGTTTGCGGCGACACCGATGTGGACGTCACCGTGCGCGACGAGATACGGCTGACAATTGGTCAGGACCCCGAAGATGCCCCCGCTATGCAGCGGCTCAACGACGGTGATACCCGAAGCGCGGCGCGCATTCGCCGGCCTGCGGACATCCACCGACGTCCGGTAGGTGATCTGTGCTGAGGCACACGAGAGGAAGAACTCCTGATCGACCCACCCAACCGGGAGAGCCGGCAATAACGACGGCATGTACGGCTGCGACGCTGCCGCGACGGCTATCGGACCTTCGACAGTGGGCACACACGGGAGACCACCAGAGGTTGTGTGGATGCGTGGAGACGCAGCGACCTGCGCGAACGCTGCGGGCGAGAACGCCACGCCGACGATGGCAAGTATCACCGCGATCGCGAATCCCGCCGCGCTCTTGGACATCAGATCTCTGAGCCGGTGCGGTGGCCTGGAACGCCTGTCGACCATCGACACCCACGGGTCAGGAGCGGCGGGCAGAGAGCAGCCGCTCGCTGACGTCGCCGAGCGCGGCCGCCGACCCGTCGTAGACGACCTCGCCGTGCTGGAGCAGCACGGCGGTGTCGGCGATTCTCAGCGCGTGCCCGACGTATTGCTCGATGAGCAGCAGCGTGGTGCCCGCCTGCCGCACGGTCTCCAGGGTGGCGTAGACCTCGTCGATGATGAGCGGGGCCAGCCCCAGGGAGAGCTCGTCGACGATGAGCAAGCGGGGTGAGCGGACGAGCACGCGGGCGAGCGAGAGCATGCGCTGCTCGCCACCCGACAACGTTCCCGCCAGCTGCTTGCGCCGCTCGCCCAGGCGCGGGAACAACTCGACGGCTCGGTCGAGGCCGGGCGCGACGCCGGCCCGGCCCAGGTTGCGCCGGAAGTCCAGCGTGAGGTTCTCCTCGACGGTGAGCGAGCCGAACACGGAGCGTCCTTCGGGCGCGTGCACGATGCCGAGCGGCGCGATGCGCCACGGCTTCATCCGGGTGATGTCGACGCCGTCGAAGACCACCTGCCCGGCCGTGGCGGGGATCAGCCCCGAGACGACGCGGGCGATCGTCGTCTTCCCGGCGCCGTTCGCGCCGAGCAGCGCCGTGACGCCACCGTCGGCGACCGAGAACGACACCCCGAACACCGCACGAAACGGCCCGTAGCTCGCCTTGACGTCGCGCACCTCGAGGAGCGGCGAACCCGCATCGGCCTGCTCCGGGCGCCGCTCCCCCGCCGCGGCCGGCTGTTCCCCCGTGCGCTGCTCGGCGTGGACACTGGTGAGCTCGCCGAGGTACGCCTTGCGGACGGCGTCGTCCGTCATCACCTCCGCGGTCCTGCCCTGCGCGATGAGCCGGCCGAAGTCGAGGACGTAGAGCCGGGTTGCGAAGGCCTGGACCATTTCGACGTCGTGCTCGACGAGCAGCACGGCGGTGCCGCTCTGGCGCTGCACCTCCTGGAGCGCGCCGACCATCTCCTGCGTCTCGTGCTGGTCGAGCCCGGACGACGGCTCGTCGAGCAGCAGCAGCGCGGGTTCGGTCATCAGCGCCCGCCCGAGCTCGACGAGGCGGCCGCGCCCGAGACTCAGCGAATCGACCGGCCGATCCGCGACGTCCTCCAGCCCGATCAGCTCGAGCGTCTGGTCGACTCGCTGACGCTGCTCGGCGGTGGGCTTGGAGAGGTTGAGGCAGTCCCTCCAGAGACGCGCGGCGCCGAGCCGGGCCCACGCCGCGATCTGCAGGTGGTCGCGAACGCTCATGCCGCTGAACAGCTCGATCCGCTGGAAGGTGCGACCCAGCCCGAGTCGGGCGCGCCGGTGCACCGGGGCGCGCGTGATGTCGCGGCCGTCGAAGACGACCGAGCCGCTGTCGGGTCTGAGCATCCCGAGCAGGCAGTTGAACAGCGTGGTCTTCCCGGCACCGTTCGGCCCGATCAGCGCGACGGCCTCGCCCGGCTCGACGGACAGCGACACGTCGTCGAGCGCCATGATGCCGGCGAAGCGCTTCGTGATGCCGCGGGCGTCGAGCAGGGTCACGAGCCCGCCTGCTTCGGCGTCGCGGTCGCGGCGGGCCGCGGGACGGTGGGCCGCCCGGTGTCTGGCTCGTGGACGGCGCCCTGCTCGGTTCGGCGCTTGCGCCGGTCGAGCACTCGCTGGACGGCGACGAGCTGTTTGCGCTTAATCGCCTCGAGGATCCCCTCGGGGTTCCTCGCGTACGTGAGCGCGCCGAGCCCGAAGAGGATGTACTGGTACTCGAGCGGGATCCCGAACCGCTGGAACAGCTGGGGGAGCAGGGCGAATGCCAGGCCGGCCTGGATCGCGCCCTCGACGGTCTGGGCCCCGATCGTCACGACGAGGACCAGCCAGAACAGCCCGGCGAACGGCGTGAAGTTCCCCGTGTAGTTGCTCTGGCCCTGCAGCATGGCGAGCAGGCCGCCGCCCAGTCCCGCGATGCCGGCCGAGAGCGCGAACGCGACGATTCGCGCCCGGGTCGCGTTGATCCCGAGCGACGCCGAGGCGGTCTCGCTGCCGTGCAGCGCCTGCAGGAACTTGCCGCTGACGCCGCGGCGCACGAGGATCACGACGACCCCCGCGCCGACGAGGACCGCCACGCTGAACAGGAAGAACGCGTGGTCACCCGCGAGGAACGCGGGGCGCGGCACCCTCAGCGGGAGGAGCCCGCCGCCGACCCACTTGAGCGGGACGAAGATGCTGTCGAACATCAGCGCGAACGCCAGGGTGGCGAGCGCGAGATAGATGCCGCTGAGGCGGAGCACGGGGATCGCCAGGAGGCCGCCGACGAGCGCGGCGAACACGGTGCCGATCGCCACGGTGAGGAGCACCGGAAGTCCCCAGTTGTGGACGAGCTGCGCAGTGGTGAAGCCGCCCACCGCGGCGAACGCTGCCTGGCACAGCGAGATCTGGCCCGCCATGCCGGTGATGACGGTGATGGACAGGAAGATCACCGAGAACACGACGGCCTCGGTCACGATCAGCAGCCAGAACGAGTCCAGGGCGAACAGCGCCACACCGAGGCCGACCAGCACGACGACGACACCGAGCACGCGGACGGCGACGGTGAGCCCGCGGCTGCGCTGCGCCACGGCAAGGCCGGGCGGCGGTGGGTCGACCCCCGAGAGCGGGTCGGTGACCTCGCGCTTCTGTCGGAGACCGGGCCAGAACAGCAGGAGCAGGAACAGCGCGACGAACGGCAGCGACGGGCGCAACCCGGTCGCCAGGACGCTGTTGACCGGGAGGTACCCGGCGAGGATGCCTTGCAGGGTCCCCAGCAGCAGACCGCCGAGGAGCGCGAGCGGGATGCTCGTCAGCCGCGCGAACGCCGCCGCGGCGATCGCGGCGACGAGCAGCACGGTGAAGTTCGACACCGCAAGCTGGTCAAAGAGTGGGGCGATCAGGACGCCTGCCAGGCCGGCGAACAGGCTCGACAGCATCCACGCGAACCCGCTGACCCGGTCGGCGTTGATGCCGGTCAGCGCGGTCATCCTCGGGCTCTCGACCACGGCCCGCATCCGGAGGCCGATCGTCGAGTAGCGAAGGAGCAGCGTCAGCCCCACCACCGACACGACGGTGGCGATCATGGTGGCGGCCTCGTTGCCGTCGATGGCGTAGCTGCCGAAGTGGTAGATCGCGAACTCGCTCGGCCAGATCGTCGGAGGCCCGTACGCTGCCGCACTGCCGAACCACAGCGTGACGATCTCCGGGATCGCCACCAGCAGGCCGAGCGACACCACCAGCTTCGCGACGGTCGGTGCCGTCCGGAGGTAGCGGAACAGGAACCGGTCCAGCACCAAGCCGAGGAGCGGCGCGACAACGACCACCGCGACGAGGAACGCCGGGATGATCGACCACCCGTCGTTCGCCCGCAACTCGTAGTAGACGGCGGCCGATGCGTAGGCCTGGGCGGCGAAGGCCAGGTTGAACACGCCCGACGTCTTGTACGTGAGCACGAGGCCGATCGCGACCAGCGCGAACACGCAGCCGAACGGGATGCCGCGTATGACGTAGCCGAGGAGCTCGGTCACGGCGCCCGTGACCCGTTGGGCACGTGCTGCCCGGGCACCGACCGATCGCTATCCGACAGCTTGCGGGTTTGCGGGAATCGAAGTGCTGCCCACCGGAATGCACAGGAACGGCTTGCCCGGCTGCGTAAAGACGGTCTGGAACTTTCCGTTCACGACTTTCACGAACGCGAAGCAGCCGTTGCCTTGCGAGTGGGCCGTGGTCCAATTGACCGGCGGGATGAACCCGTTGGCGTTGTAGCTCTTCAGCGAGTTGACGGCGTCAACCAGCTTCTGGCGCGTGAAGTTGCACCCTGCGGTTTTGAGACCAGTGACGAACAGGTCGGCATTGAGCCAGCCGTAGACGGAGTTCTCGGTCTGGGCGCCGCCGCTCTTCTTGATCCAGGTCAAGTAGTTCTGCAGTCCTGCAGGCTTGGGATTGGACTCGAACGGTGCGAACTGGACGAAGACATAGCTGCCATTGGCCACGTCGGCGTTCGCCGCGATCCGCTGCTGGTTGTACGCGTTCGGCAGCAGCATCGGGACGTTGAGGCCCTGCCGCTTCATCTCCCGGGCGAGCAGGAACGCGCCGTTGGAATCGAGCGCCGGAACCACGAATTGGACCTTGTTCTGGACCATGCGAGCGACGTCGGCGCTGTAATCCACACCGCCGAACGGGACGCTGGTGTCCTTGAAAACGACCTTTGCTCCGGGAAACTTGTTGAAGGTCGCCTCGTCGACGTCGGCAGCCTGGGACGACTGAGGAACGTCGTACGCGACGACGGCAACGCGCTTGACCCCGAGCTTCCTCGCGAGGAAGACAGCCGGGAAGGACGTCGGCCCGGGCGTACTGAAGTTGATGAAGGAGCCGATCGCTCCGAACAAGTTGGCCGGCCCCGGGTTGTTGGCCTCCGAGCCCCACTCCGCGTTGATATCCCAACCGAACGTCGGGATCTTGTTCGAAGCCAGCAGGTCCGCGCCGCTGAAGAGGGTGGTCGCCACGGGGAGCACCGCGAACACGTTGTCCTCGCTGATCAGCCCCTGCACCTGCGCCCGGTTGTTCGAGAGCATGTCGTCGCGCTTCGAGGCGAGGACCAGCTTGCGTCCGCAGATCCCTCCCTGCGTCGAATTGATGTAGTCGAAGTACGCGTTCGTGCCGTCGAAGGCGGTCCCATCGGTGTTCCCCGTCGGGTCGCCCGTCACGGTCGCCACCCCACCGACCCGAATCTGGGTCGCGGTCACCCCCGGCTCGTTGACGGGTGGGTTCTGCTGCTGGGCGCCCGCCTCGGGCACCGCCATCAGCGCGACCGTCGCGGCCACCGCGACGAGCGCTGCCACCCAGCGTCCCGACAGACGACCGAGACCATGAGCCTTCGCCATCGCCAACCCCCCGGTGACAACCGCTTGGATTCGCCCGGCGCCGCCCGATTCTTGGTCGACGGGCGCCTGCGTCGGGCATGGTCTAACACCCGCATCGCTCGGGTGCCAGTCACCCCGGGCCGCACCTGGTGGGCCGCGCCGGGACGTCGCACCCGCCGACCCCTGGATCGTGGGCCCTGCGGCACGCAAGCGACGCCTACCGGCGCGCCCCATGCGGACCCGACCCTTCGGCGCCCTACCGGGATGCCCGGAGGCCGTCGCTAACACCCACGTCACTGACGCAGGGCCGCCCGCGACTCGCGGCCGTGGAGACCGCGAGTCAGCCGTGCACGTGAAGGATCTCTCGGAAATCCGGAGCGCTGGGCAGGTCGCTATTGGACTTGAGGTGACGGCGGCGTCCGAGCTCTTCACCGTCACGGGCTTGACGCTGGCGCCGTCCGTCGTGGCGGTGATGCGCCAGGCGACCTCGCCGGGCAGCTTCACACGCGAGCGATCGCCGACGTCCTGGCCGGCGCGATGCGGGATGTCCACGCCG